>CAZOUP010000252.1:0-2707 GCA_964583035.1 uncultured Akkermansia sp. | reverse complement strand
ACTGACCGCTTTTCCCGGCGCGTAGTGGATGAAAAGCAGGCCTGACGCCATCCCGAAAGCCCAGATCGCCCCGATGATCGTGTCCTCCCGTTCGCCGGCCCGAAGGCTGACCCAGCCGATGACGAGAGCGGAAAGCAAAGCCGCGATGACCGCGCCGATCATTGGAGTGAGCCAGGGGATGTCATAGACCCGGCTGAAATAGATCGCCGCACCGATCCCGCCGAGGATGCTGTGGGCAATCGCGGCGGCAATGTAGCCGATGCGACGCGTCACGACGAAAGAGCCCACGACCCCGAAGGTGAGGCTTGAAACGATGCCGGCAAGGAGCGCGTATCGAATCAGCGGGATATTCTGAACGGCGTCGAAAAATTCAGTCATGCTCACAGGCGGAGTGATCTCCATGGACGTGCCGCGCCCGGCGATCGTGCTCGACACGACGAACTCCGCTGTATATTTCCCGGATCGTTTCTCCCGAAAGAGGGAGCGAGTGACGATGAACCCGGTGGTTCACACAGAGAACCGAGTCACCGATTTCCGAGATCAGGTCGAGGTCGTGCGTCACCATGAGAATCGTCATCTTCTCTTTCAGCAACGCGAGCGTTTCAATAAACTGCTCCTCGACCGAGAGATCGATATTGGCGGTCGGCTCATCAAGGAGGAGAAGTTCGGGCTCGCAAGCGAGGGCTCGCGCGATGAGAACCCGCTGGCGCTGACCGCCGGAAAGATCGGAGAAGGGGCGGTTCGCAAACTCCTCGAGACCGACCTCGGCAAGAGCCTGTAAAGCAGTTTCCCGACACTTTCGGGAGTAAAATCCGAAACGATGGCGGTCGAGGCGCCCCATGAGAACAATGTCGATCGCGGTGATCGGAAAAAGCGGGTCGAAACGCACCGCCTGCGGCACATAACCGATCTGCTTGCGAGCTTCCTCGGCGGGTTTTCCAAAGAGTGAAAGTGAACCCCGGGTTGGTTCCAGCAGCCCGAGCATCAGCTTCAGCAGAGTCGATTTGCCTCCGCCGTTCGGGCCGATCATGCAGAGGGACTCGCCTTTCGGAATCGAAAAGGAAACGTCCTCAAGAACCAATTGTCGACCGTATCCAAAACAAAGGCCGTCAGCAACGGCGATGTCGGATGATTCAACAGGGTTCAATGGGTGACTAAACAGGGTTAAGTTGAACTCAGCGTGTCCCCTTGATCGCTGCTGCGATCGTGCGCAGGTTGCCGATGACATCTTTCTCAAGCGGATCGAGCTCCTGAACCGTTCCCCCGATGGTTTCGGCGAGCGAAACCGCGCTGGACTGATCAAACTGAGGCTGCACGAAGATCACTTTGACGTTGTCTTCTTTTGCCTGTGACGCGATCCCCGCGATTTGCTTCGGGCTGGGGCGACGACCGGTCACTTCTATCGCCTTCTGCTCAAGTCCATAGGCCTGAGCGAAATAGGCGAAGGCTCCGTGATAGACGTAAAAAGTCTCTCCCTTCATGGGCGCCAGTGATGCGGTGAGTTCTTCGTGCACGGCGGTCAATTCCTCCTTTAGCGCGGCGACATTTTCATCGATACCCGCGGCGGCGGCAGGAACGGTAAATTCCTTCAGGATTGAGGCGACGCGGTCCGCCTGCTGCATGAGCATTTTCGGAGAAAGCCAAACGTGGGGATCTTTCAGTTCGCCATGATCGTGTTCATGATGCTCATGAGCGTCCGCGCCTTCTTCAGCGTGCTCCGCGTGCTCATGCTCACAAACCTCACAACTCCCCTCGAGGAGGTCGAGCCCTTCAAGCAGGCTGATTTCTTTCGGAGCGTCGGTTCCGTCACCTATCTTCACAAAAAAGTTACCTTCAAATCCAAGATCACCGGAGAAGATAAGATTGGCCCTGGAAATGCCCGCGAGCTGCTTGGGGGTCGGCGAGTAGTCGTGGCAGTCGTCGCCTTCGCCAACAATCGTCTCGACTTCAATCCAGTCTCCGCCAACGCGTTCAAAGAGCCATTCGTAAGGAAGCACAGGAACGTAGACGAGGGGCTTTTCGAGTTTCTCCGCTTTGGCAAACGCGGGGAGGGCGAGGGCGACGAGAGGGATGAGAGGGATGAGAGAGGATATCAGTTTCATGATTTCGCTGGTGAAGGTAGTCAAATAGACGTTTGGAGCAGGTGTTCCGCTCAATTTGTTTTCGACCAGGAAACGATCTGGTAGTGAGGGGCATTCTTCCCGAGCACTTTCAGTGCGTCGGACTTGGAAAGAGATGAGCTTCCGTCAGTGATGACCGTAAGCGTATGGTTGCTCCCGGATCCCTTTGCGATCCTGATTGTCTTAACACCATCCAATTTGCCGAGAGACTTGGCGATGGTTTTTTTGCACCCCTGGCACTCGATGCCAGTCATGCTTGCCCGATAGGTTACCTCTCCAGCGAGAAGTGAACCGCCAAAGAAGAGGAGGATGAAGGAGATAAGGGTAAAATTTTTCATGGTAAGGTCGTGAGCGGGTAAACGTTAATGCAATCTAATTGCAAAAAACATTTGCGTCGTTCTAAAAGATGAAGCAAGTGCAATACACTTGCAACAGCAATTTACTTGTAATTTTATGAAACACACTTCCTATCTTCTGATCTTTATCAGCCTTTCGTTTTCTTCTTTGTTTGGAGATGATGACCTTGCCGAAGGGCCGCGCAAATTTTTATCTGTAAAAGTGGCTTCTGACTTTTGCTGAAGACTGAT
>CAZOUP010000251.1:0-2804 GCA_964583035.1 uncultured Akkermansia sp. | reverse complement strand
TCGCCTGGAGCCAGATCGATGTTCGCGCCGGGAAGAAGCTCCCAACCGTTGACCGTCGTCGTGAAACTGGAGGTGATATCGGTTCCGTCCAAATCCGCCGCGAACGACGCGGTTACCATTTGAAGGCCGCTTGGAATCACATCCTGAGCGGTCACTTCATAAGCCGTCACATTTTGCTCAGGGTTCGTCGGGCCACCAGGGTTGGTGAGAGTCACCTCGTAGGAAACGATCTCACCCGCTTCCGCCGGCGAAGGCACCGAGGTCGTGGCCTTGAGGACATCAACCTGAGGCTCGACAATTTCCACCGAAGCGGAATCCTGAATCGACTCCGTCGTGCGGATGCCGTCGGCATTCGGGTCGGCGAGGTAGGAAAGCGTGACCGTGTTATCAATCACATCGCCCTGCTGATTCTCCACGACATTGACCACCGTGGCAGTGACAAGAATGCGGACTTGTTCGGCAGCGGTCTCCGCACCCGTCGCATTATTCACGACATTGCCAAGGAGCAAGTCAAAGGTGTCGCGGAAGCCGTCGGCTCCACCGAGGGAATCGGTCACGGTCGCCGTCGAGTTGAGCGATCCTCCGCCCTGAGGACTAAGCGCACTGCCGAAAGTGACTTGAACAGTAGAGATATCGAGGAGTCCTGCCGCAATATCGAGCTGGTCGAAGATACGAACATTCTCGGTCGTTCCCCGCCCTAACGTGACAAGAATTTCATAAGTCACCGCTTCCCCGACGACGAGATCTTCAATGAGAGGATTCGTTCCGTCTGCGGTGACAGATCCGTTCACCGAGGTGCTGAAGACATTTTTCGTGATGGTAGGCTCGAAGTCCGTTTGAATTGTCACGGCATCGCCACTTTCATAGTCGTTAAGAGGATCGCTTTCCGTGTCGAGATCGCCATCACCGCCACGCTCATTCGGATTCACATCGCCGAAGTTGGCGCCATCGAGAGAGGTCCATTCGACGTCAACTTCGTTGGTGAGGAGATCCTGATCATTGACCGTCACCGCGATGATCGCATCGTAGTTGATCGTGATAACATCACCGGGTTCCATGTCGATGTTCGCACCCGGAAGCACGGACCATCCGTTCGCATTCACCGCAAAGGAAGCGGTGATGTCAGCCACGGTCGTTCCATCGTCAAACAAAGCGACGAAGGTTCCTGTCTGAAGAACGAGATCGGCAGGCACGGTATCACGAGCGTTCACATCGTAAGCATTCGCGAGTTGAGCAAGATTAAGTGGTCCACCGGGATGCGTCAGAGTTACCTCATAGGGCACCGTGACTCCTGCTTCGAGTGTCGTCGGCAGGGTCGTGACCCGCTTATTCGTATTGATCTGCGGCTCGATGATTTCGACATCGACCGTGTCCTGAATCACCTGTTCAGTGCGGGTTCCGTCGCCATTGGCATCGTCAAGAAATCGCAGCTCACCCGTGTTTCTGATGACATCACCCTGCTGGTTCGCGATGTTATTCACGACCAGGGCGGTGATTGTAATCACAATCTGATCATCACCGGCAGAGGCAACAGCGGGAGGAGTGTTGATGACAGTTCCAAAGTCGAAGACGACGCGGTCATCGTAGGTGTCAGCCGTGGCGGTGTCGGAAACCGTCGGGAGGATAGTCGTCAACAAGGCTCCGCCAGGCAGAGTCAAAGCCGAACCGGCTGAGATCTGAACATTAGTAATATCGAGAAGTCCGTTGCCGAGGGCCAACTGGTCGATGATACGAACGCTATCAACCGTGCCGCGAGGCAAGGTCGCGACGAGCTGGTAGGTAACCGTTTCACCGATAACGAGATCAGTGATCGCCGCACTGGTCCCACCCGCCGTTCCCGTGTCTGAAACACTGGTAGCAATGATCGTCTTTTCAAAATCGAAGACCGGCGTCAGGTTTACCGGCATGTCAGCGGTTGCGGTATCCTCGTAGTCGTTCGGATCTCCGCCCGGATTGTCCGTGTCAAGATCTCCGAATCCACCACGCTCGCCGGTGACAACACCATCAAGCGAGGTCCAATCCACATCCACCGTGTTCGTGAGGATCTCACCGTCCCGCACTTCAACGTCGATCGTGGCCGAGTAGGTGATCGTGATCACTTCGCCGGGAGCGAGGTCAATATTGGCTCCGGATGCGAGAGTCCATCCGTTGGTCGTGATCGTGAACGATCCTGTGATATCCACATTCCCGACGCTGCGAACGGCCTGAAAACTGGGGATATCGAGAGTGAGATCAGCAGGAAGAACATCCTGGGCCGTCACTTCAAAGGCGGTGACATTTTGCTGAGGATTTGCAAGCCCACCGGGGTTCGTCAAAGTGACTCGATAGACAACCGTCTCGCCAGCCTGAGCTGGATTAGGGAGTGTCGTGATCGTCTTCACGGCATCGACCTGCGGCTCGATGACCTCGACGTTATCCGTGTCACTGAGACTCTCAACCGTGAAGGTTCCATCTTGATTGGGATCATCGAGATACTCCAAGGTCGCGGTATTCGCGATGACATCGCCCTGCTGGTTCGCGATGTCATTCACGAGCGTGGCGGTGACGACGAATCGAATCGTCTCAGCAGCCGTGCGCGCTCCGGTGGCACTGTTCACGACGGTGCCGAAGTCCCCAACAAACCGGTCATTGAAGCCGTCGGCGCCGGCGGCGTTTCCGAGTGTAAGAGCATCGCTGATCGACGCGGTAACCAGGTTGATATCACCAGCGCCAAGCGCAAGATCGGCACCAGGGGTGATGACCACGTTGATGATGTCGAGCAAGCCATTCGCAGTCGAAAGCTGATCAATCACGCGGATGTTCTG
>CAZOUP010000250.1:0-2881 GCA_964583035.1 uncultured Akkermansia sp. | reverse complement strand
TCCAAGATCCAAGATCCAAGATCCAAGATCCAAGATCCAAGATCCAAGATCCAAGCCACCGCACTCCAAATCGTCCCTATGAAAACATCACTAAAATGGCTCAGCGATCACATCGATTTTTCCGACTACTCGATGCAGGAGTTGGATGATCTTCTCACCTTCACCGGGATCGAAGTCGAGGGCATTAAGAGCCTTCCGGATCACCTCGTCGTCGCGGAAGTCATCTCTTCTGATCCTCACCCGGATGCTGACAAGCTTTCCATCTGTCAGGTCGATGATGGCTCGGGAACGCCGCGGCAGATCGTCTGTGGGGCGAAAAATTACAAAGTCGGGGACAAGGTCCCCCTCGCGCTGCCCGGCTGCGTCCTCGATGCGGGAGATGGCAAAACCTTTGAGATCAAAGCGGGCGAACTCCGCGGCGTTGCTTCCCTCGGCATGATGTGTGCCGCTGCTGAAATCGGGCTGACCGATGACGCTGACGGCCTCATGATTCTTTCCCCGGAATTGAAATCCGGGACGCCGCTGAGCGCGGTCTATCCGGCGGTTTTTGAGCTGGAGATCACCCCGAACCGTCCCGATTGCCTGAGCCACCTCGGGGTCGCCCGCGAGTTGGCCGCCCTTTCCGGGAAGACGCTCACCGGCGCAGCGCATCATGGCGATTCGAAAACCCGGACTCGCGTCGCGAAGGCGGATGAGATCACCCTTTCCACCGATTCCTGCCCTTATTACACCGCCCGCATCGTTCGTGGCGTGAAAGTGGCCGAGTCACCGGCCTGGCTCAAGGAAAAGCTCGAATCGATAGGCCTTCGCCCAATCAACAACATCGTCGATATCACGAATTATGTGCTCATGGAAATGGGCCAGCCGCTCCATGCTTTTGACCTGGCGAAGCTCGATGGCGGGATTGAAGTCCGTCAGGCTGCGGCAGGCGAGAAATTCGTGGCTCTCGACGGGGAAACCTACGAGCTCACAGCGGAGGACATGGTCATCTCCGACGGCAAAAAAGCGGTCGCGATCGGCGGGGTCATGGGCGGAGAAGATTCCGGCGTCACCGAAACGACGACCGATGTCCTTCTCGAAGCAGCCTGGTTCGTTTCTTCTGACATCCGACGCACCGCGCGTCGTTTGAACCTGCATTCGGATTCCAGCTATCGTTTCGAGCGCGGAGCCGATGCGCATCAGGTCAATGGAGCCTCCGATTTGGCGATCAAAATGATCGTCGATCTCGCGGGTGGCACGGCGGCGGAGGAAATTATCTTCGCGGGTGAAAAACCAGCCGCCCCGTCGACAGTCGAGCTCGACAACGACTACGTGCGATCCGTGATCGGGGCGGAAATTTCTGATGAGAGGATTTCGAGCATTCTCACCTCGCTCGGGCTGAGCCAGAGCGGAAATGAGTGGACGATCCCAAGCTATCGGCTCGATCTCCCGCGTCCCGTTGACCTCGTCGAAGAGGTCGCCCGGGTTTATGGCCTCGATCATGTGCCTTCGCATCAGAAGTCCTGGTTTTCGCCAAAATCGAAAGCGGACGAGTCTTACGATTTCGCCCGGAAAATTCAGACGAAGCTGAGCAGTCTCGGTTTCTTTGAAACACGAAATCTGAAGCTCATCTCCGAGGCACAGCTCGCCGATGACCGCGCCACAACCCATCGCGGGATGAGCCCGATTCGTCTCAAAAATCCCCTCAATGACGAGCAGGATTACCTTCGCCCCGGTCTCGTTCCCGGTCTTCTCGCGTCGGCGGAGCGGAATCAGCGCTTTGGTAATCCCGACCTCCGTCTCTTTGAAATGGGACGAGTCTTCACCGCAACGCCAAAAGGTGGCGAAGTCGAGCACGAGCACCTCGCGCTCCTCATGACAGGCGCTCGCGTGACGCGAAGCTGGGCGGACGGCAAGCCGTCGAATCTCGATATCCATGATCTTCGCGCGGCGCTCGAAGCGTTCTGCCCCGGCGGGTTGAATCTCGTCCCCCTTGATGACGAGCGGCTTCTCTGTGGCTGCAGCATCGAAATTGGTCGCGGTAAAAAGTCAGCGAAGCTTGGGCTTGCGGGAATCGTCCCCCCGGCAAGAGCTCGTGAGCTTGGCCTCGCCGCCCCGGTCATGGTTGCGGAGATCAATTTGAAAAAGCTCGCTGCTGCCTTCAGCGATGACCTCAAATACGCCGAGTTGCCGAAGTTCCCCGGCAGTTCCCGGGACATTGCGATGCTGGTTCCGGCAGATCTCGCCGCCGGTTCTGTGGCCGACTTTTTCGCCGGGTATGAGGAAAAACTCCTTCAGTCCGTTGAGCTTTTTGATATTTTTCAGGACCCATCCGGAGAAAAATTACCGGCCGACAAAAAGTCCCTCGCCTATTCTGTCACCTACCGTGCCGCTGATCGCACCCTCGAGGCCAACGAGATCGAAATCGCCCACGGGAAACTTTTAGATTCCCTTAAATCGGGATTAAACGTAGAATTCAGGTGAAGAACCAAGAAATAGATTTTTAGAATTTCCTGCAGTGTACGACCCTTACCGATTACCTAAAGGCCCGGACCGTTGATATGTTATTGGGGGCTTAGCGAATCGTCGGCTGTCACGCCTTCGCTGGAAGGCAAAAGTCGATGCGCAGCTCCCACCCTGTAGAGTTACGGGAACGTGAGCCTCAACATCGGAGACGGCACAGGTGGGATTATTATAGAAGCGCCTCGATCCTGCCACAGTGATTCGGGGCGCTTTTTCTGTTTTTTGTTCGAAACAAGATCGACTCGCTGTTCCGCTGGCGAAATGCCGCCCAAGTCAGGTAGGTGGGATTTCTTCGCCGCCTCGTCAATAAGGGGAAAGGTTCCCATTGGAAGTGTCCCCTGAGTCGTTAAAATAGAGGTGGCGGTTGGTATGCCACGCG
>CAZOUP010000249.1:0-2898 GCA_964583035.1 uncultured Akkermansia sp. | reverse complement strand
CTTTGCAGAGACTGGATTAGCGATAAAATCCGAAAGCCCTTTTCCTGACACGATAGTCATGGAGTTGGCCAATGGTTACCACGGTTATCTGCCGACGGAGCAGCAACACGAATGGGGCGGTTACGAAACGTGGCCAGCGCGATCGGCTTACCTTGAGGTAGGTGCGGAAAAGATCATTCGTAACGCGGCTCTCGGTCTTCTCGAAGAGCTGAAGAGTGCTCAGTAATCACTTCCCGGTTTGGCTCTGCCAAGCGTCAGCTCCTTTGGCATTGGCGTAGAGAATCCAGGAGTCCTCAGACGCGAATGCTTGAACGTGGTTCACCAGATGGAAATACCCACTTTCGCGAATCACGTCTTGATTGTGATGAGGCGCCGTAAAACAGAGGTAACACTCAAACTTATCTCCAATGGCTTGCTCAATGTTTTTAAGCATCCCTTGTAAGACGTTTCCATTGAAAGGCTGATAGAGGTAGAGAACGAGCTGTGTCTTTGGAATCTCATACCCAAGCGCATTTTCACAGATCGATTTTATTTCCAGGCACTGCTGGCGGGGAGAGCGATAGATCGCGATGTTCTCTTCTGCGATCTTGTGATGCTGTGGTGAAATCTCGACGCCGATGATTTCCTTAAAAGGAAAATCGGAAGCAAGTAGCAATGCTCGCCCTCTACCGGATCCCATGTCGATAAAGGTAAATTCCTCATGGCGAATGGGTAGCTTTCGGCAGATGTGCCGGATGACTTCACCTTTGGAAGGGACGTAGCGAACTGCTGTCGCAAAGGCCTCATCGGGAATTTCACCGTCTGCGACCTCGACCCAATCGTTTGTCACTGTTCCGTATTTTCTGTCAAAGTCGGGTCCTTTGCTGACTAGGAATTTTCTAATCGCTGAAGACAGCGAGTAAGCAAAGGCAGAGAATATGCCGCGCATCTCTACTTCCGTCGCAAATTTGTGAAGGGCTATATTCCTCATGTCTAAAATTTTTTCTGTAAATTCAGTTTATAATTGATAAAAAAGAGTAAGCAATAGGTTTAAATAATTTACTGATAGGAATTTGCTTTTTCAAGGTTTTTTATCGGCGCGTCGGTCCTGCCGGGTTTGAGGGGGTGCAAGCCTGTGCCACGCGCATCGATGTTGTTCTGACCCACATTGATCCGGTCGGCATTCAGCGTGTTCGACACCGCGCCCAGTTTGAGCGTGCCCAAGCCGGCTGCGGATCCGTTTCGGTCGCCGATGCCAATGATGCCAGCGGTGATCGTGCTCGTGTCAGCCAGAGTCACTGTGCTCGAGTTGTTTCCGCCACCCGTCGAACTGCCGACGACATCGCCGACTCGGAAAATGCCAGCACTGCCGAGATCTGCTGTGAACGCAGCCAAGCCGGACATGTCCACCGTGCCCCGGTTGCCGTTGTTCGACGTGGTCGCACCCCCGACTTGGAAAGTTCCGCTCGGTTGGTTCACAAGCCACGTGCCGCCGCCAGACAGCGTGAGTGAGGTCAGTGCAGCGCTGCCAATCGCCGTCGAATCGGTGCCGATGGTCACGTTACCGTTCGTCGCGAGCGTCTTGCCAGCACCGATGATCACCGAATTGGGAGTGCCATTGTTGGTTTGAACAAGAAGAGCCCCCGTCGTGGCACTGCCGTTGGTCAAATCAAGCGTCGCCGCAGTCACAGCCCCAGTGGTAGCGCCAAAGGTGAGGGTGCCGGTAGTGTTGATCGCATTGTCGACCCCAGCCGCCAGAGTGCCGTTGACTGCAACGTAGTTCAGCCTGTTGGTCGTGGCTGCCGCGCCATTGAGCGTGGTGGTTCCAGATCCATTCTGTGCGACGGTGCCAGTGCCGTAGACCTCACCGGTGACTGCCAGCGCGTCCGGCCTATTGAAGGCAAGAACCGAAGACGCTTCCACCTTGGTCTTGCCCGTTCCCAGCGTTCCCGAAGCGGTCACACCGTCACCAATAGCCAAGGTTCCCGATCCGACCAGCGTTTCACCAGTGTAGGTATTGGCTCCCGTAAACACCGTGAATCCAGGACCACTGGTGCGCACGTCGACCACTCCGGTGCCGTTGTCCGCAATCACAGCGCCCACCGTCAGCATCTGGGCCGTCGCAGGATTCAAGTCCGCATCCTGACTCTGCAAGAACATCGTCGCTGCAGTGTCGTCGGTCGCACCGGCGGTCAAGGTCCCCGTCGGACTGAAGGTCAGTGCGCTGTAGCTTAAGATGAAGGAGTCTCCGTCGGGAAGCAAAATACCACCCGTCGCGACGCGAAGCGTATTTCCAGAGCCGATGTCAATGACCGAAGGACCATTGGGGCCGTTCACTGTGGATCCGTCTGCTGCTTGGAGCAGCGAGTTGATGGTCGTGACTCCCGAGGTCGCCATCGTGATCGGGCTCACCGTGTCACCATCCTCAAAGATGCGCACGTTGTCAGCAGCGCTATTGGCGATGGTGTGAGGGCCGCCGCCGCTCAGGCGGGAGATGTCTTACTGATAGGAATTTGCTTTTTCAAGGTTTTTTATCGGCGCGTCGGTCCTGCCGGGTTTGAGGGGGTGCAGGGGGAGAAAGGGTGCAAACAATTGATTTCGACTTCATTTTGATTAAAGAATCAGGTTTTTGAGGGGAAAAGTCAAGACAGCGAAATTTCTGCAGGGCGTTCCTTGGGTCTCCTTTCGTTTTTCCTTGAGGCCAGACATGAGCGTGCAGCAACCTCTTTTGAGAGGCTTTGCGGTTAGACCTTTTTTGATCCAAACCGATCGGCAATCAGCCAATCGAGAATACCGGAAACTCTTCTGCAGGGAGCGGTTCTGCGTCCAAAACCAGAATTTTACCGTCTTCGAGTGGCAATTCGGGATTTCGCCAATCCTCGGAATCGTGCTGAAGCCACCATTCTTCGGGAGGCGACA
>CAZOUP010000248.1:0-2924 GCA_964583035.1 uncultured Akkermansia sp. | reverse complement strand
TCAGTCATGACGAGGCGGAATCCGATATCGGGCATTCGCACGTTGGGTGTGGCACCGTCGCGGCGAAAGACGAAGGATTCATCGGCATCAAACTCGTAGCCGCCGCCGCGTGTGATTTTTGCGGTCGAGGAGAAGGGTTTTTCAAAAGTCCCGACGAGAGGGTTGGTGCGGGACTCGTCGGGGTAGGGCCGCATATAAGCGTCGTCGTGGCAAAACTCCCAGAGGTTCCCGGTCATGTCATAGAGACCCAGTTCGTTGGGTTTCTTTTCTCCGGAAGGATGAAGTTTCCGCTCGCCATTTTCCGCATACCAGGCCACTTCGTCAATCTTGTCTGAGCCGCTGAACCGGTAGCCTTGCGAAAGTTGTCCTCCTTTGGCGGCATACTCCCACTCCGCTTCGGTCGGCAGCCGGAATTGTTTCTTTGTCATCTCATTGAGCCGCTCAATGAAACGCTGAATATTGGTCCAGCTGACGTTGTTCACGGGGAAGCCCTCTCCGGGAAAGTAGCTCGTGTCCCAACCCATGACTTCTTGAAAGAGTTGCTGGCTGACTTCAAATTTACCGAGGTGAAAACCATCGAGTTTCACTTCGTGGGGCGGTCCTTCCGCGGAGGTCGCTTCCTCCGCATCTGATCCCATGAAAAAAGTTCCTCCTTCGACCCACACCATTTCTTCCATGAGGTTGGAGATTGATGCGTCGGAGAGGGTTCGCGGAGTCGTTTCCTCTTCTTCGGCGATGGTGAAATTCGCCACGATGAAACAGGCGAGGTGAGGGATGATTCTTTTCAGCATCAGAGTCTTTCGAAAATAGAGCTATCCTAACAAGTGCGCTGCGGCTGCTTCCCCGAGCGGGTGACAGGATCGGAAACCCTCGCCGCTGCTTGGCAGATCCCGGGCAAAGTCGTCGCGCTCTTTTTCTGAGGCGAAATCAATGCCGATGAGAGCGCGGCCAACGCGTTCTCCGGAGTAGAGGTAGTTGAAATAGCAAAAGCTGCCCCGCCCGCGAATCGTCTTCGTCATGTAGGAGTGTAAGGCCCCGGGGCGCTCATAGAATTCGAGATCGAGAAAGAGCGGTGCGGTGAGAAGGTCGGCGCGGAGGGGGATAAGTCGGTAGCTGATCTCATCGGGGTTCTGAACTTCTTGAAAGGTGTATTCCTTTTCCCGTAGGGAATCACGGAGCTTCTCCAAACCGGAATCCGAGAGCGTGAGGCCGAAGAGCGGCCGGGCGGTCTCCGGATTGTTCATGCCATATTGGAAAGCGCGAATCGCGACTCCGTCGAAAGCGTCGTCGAGGAGTTGCAGCATCGCGCCTCCTTCTTCGGGGATCTGAATGCGAAAGTAGTGCAGGGCGCGGTCGCCTTCCCCGACGTCGGTGGCAATCGCAGCAAGACGGTTGAAGTCGATGTTCGCGCCGCAGAGGACAACGAGGACCTTTTTTCCTGCGAGGAGGCCCCGTTGCTTCCAGGCACCGGCTATGCCCATTGCTCCTGAAGGTTCCGCGAGGCAACGGAGGCGGTCCCAGCCGAGCCGGATCGCGTCGGAGACTTCGGTGTTCGTCACGGTGATGAATTCATCGATCAACTCACGACAGACGATGAAGGGAAGTTCCCCCGCCTGACGCACAGCGGTGCCGTCGCAGAAAATGTCGAGTTCGTCGAGGCGGGTCGGCGCGTCGTTTTCGACGGCTGTTTTCATCGAGGCCTGACCGACGCCTTCGACGCCGACGAGGTGAATCTCAGGGTAATAGGTTTTTAACCAGGCGGCGACACCAGCCGCCATTCCTCCGCCTCCGATTTGGAGGTAGGCGACATCGAAAGGGCCGTGTCCTGACATGACCACTTCGTCGGCGAGGGTGCCCTGCCCGGCCATGACGTGAAGGTCGTCGTAGGCATGGATGTAGATGAGGTTTGCCCGAGTCGCATGATCAAGCGCGGCCTGGCAGGCTTCGTCGTAGGAGTCGCCCGATAAGATCACCTCGACCCGGTCGCCGCCGTGCTTCGCGACGGCGCGTTGCTTCACGAGTGGAGTCGTCAGCGGCATGTAGACGAGAGCATCGATGCCGAGGTCGGCGGCGGCGAGAGCCACTCCCTGTGCGTGGTTGCCGGCCGAGGCGGTGACGACACCGCGCGCGCGCTCATCCGGGGAAAGGATCGCCATGCGGTTGTAGGCGCCGCGCCATTTGTAGGCTTTGATCGGGGAAAGGTCTTCGCGCTTGATGAAGACTTCGGCGTTTCCAAAGTCATCGATTCGCTCAAGTGGCGTTGGGCGCGCGATCTGATAGACCCGCTCACGGGCAAACAGGATTTCGCGGCGGAGCTGGCGCAATAGGGGGATTTCTCCTTCGTTGTCGAACATGGCTGGGGTCGGGAAAGGTAAACCGTGTCCGGGATTTTTAAACCGCTTGCTGCGAAGGCTGTTCTGAGGAGCACGAAATCTGACAGAACTTTTTTAGTAAGTCCCGCTACGATGGGGAGTCGTAGCGGAAGATGCAAAATCTTCCGAAGTGCGCGTCCGAACCTACTTGTCCATCCAGCGCGGCTTGAGCCGTTTGATCTGAGTGAAAACCGGACAACTCACCGCGTGTGCGCCGGGGAGGTAGCCGGTGCTCATGAGAAATTCCCCGGTGATTTCGCCGCCGGTGAACTTGAAGGTCTTTTTGAAAAGCTTGACCCATTCGTCCTTCGTGAGCGGGTGATGGTGATCGAGCCAGGCGGAGAATGATCCATGTGATTCTTGTAGTGTCAGGATTTGTTGAGCATTGTGAATCACGGCATCAACTTTGAGGCGGTTCCGGATGATGCTCGCGTCGTTGAGAAGGCGCTCGCGGTCTTTTGGGCCGTAGGCAGCGACGGTCGCGATTGGGAAGGCATCGAAGGCTTCGTGGAAAGCGTCCTTCTTTTTCAAAATCGTGAGCCACGAAAGTCC
>CAZOUP010000247.1:0-2940 GCA_964583035.1 uncultured Akkermansia sp. | reverse complement strand
TTGTTCGGTGCGTGTTTTGCCCACCGCTTTCGCGTTTTGGGAATGTCTCCGATTCGAATCGTCGGAGCAGAACCCTTCCCGATACGATCATAGAGTTCGTCCAAGGAGTATCTTTTCTCGACAATGGTCTTTAGCCTCTTCGACTCCTTTTGCGATTCAGTCCTCAGCCACTCAAGTTGCTTTTCCAACAGTATCATCCAATTGACAAAAATGTCGGCATCGGGACCCATTACTCCGTGAATCGAAACATTTACGTTGGTCACTTGGCGATCATCGTCTCCACCTCGAAGCCAGACGCAGACCTGAGGAGTCTCGAAGCTATTGACTGAGTGGGAAACGTGCTTGTCCCGAATATTGATAATCAATTCGTGCACTTCGAGGTCTTCGTCATTGAGTGAGCTCAGCAACTCTTTTTCGACTCCCTTCCTGACACCACCCTTGAAACACCGTCCGTATTTCGTAAATGCTGTCGTCACTAAGCATTCAGTCGTAAGGCGAGCGTCTTCCTCCCCTTGGAACTGCCGCTGAAGTCGGGCGAGATATCCCTTGCAGCAATCCAAGCAGATCAAGAGATCTCCCTGGATGCCAAACATATCCGCCATGCGCTGCGCCTCGGGTAGCGGAATATCTACATGTACTGCGGAAGCCATATTTTTTTACCGAACGTTTGAGTGATGTCATCCACGACCGAGCGCGCGGATGGATTGGAATGATGATGGTGGAATTTTCCTCACGCGTCAACTCCACGGCGGGTCGGGGATTGATCATCCACGACTTGTTCTGCCCGTGCGGCTTTGCGACGTGTCCACTTCACAAACTTATGGAATCCCTTCGCCGCTGCTCTTAGCAGAGCGTGTTGGCTCACAGAAATTCGGAGCTGAGCTTCCCACTCGAAGATTAACGTGGGAAGTAGATGACCGCACCGCTGATTACCGCAATGACGAACACCGCTACGAGAGACCAAACGAGATGTCGGCGACTCGGCGGATTGCTTGCATGCCCGCCCCTTACGCGGAGGTTAATGCCGATAAGCAGTGCACAAATCCCCAGAAAAATATAGATTGCCGTCCAGAACGTCACAAAAGAATCGGCGCCAGGGGAAGCAGGAAGAATCAAAGATCGGCCCCAAGCGATAGCAAAAAATACAATTGCCGCCACGAAAGGGGCTTTGCTACTCATCCGTTGTTTCTCTTCTTTTGTATTCGGTTCCATGGTTAGCAATGGAACTCGGATCGGTGAATTTCGCCACTACAATGAGTAGCAATCTTTGTAGTCGGCGATTTCTTAGCAGAACGCTTGAGGAATTGGCAGCCCGATCCGGGAGCGCGACCTCTATGAGAGGATAAGGAATGGAAACAGCGAAGTCAATCAACTCGCAACGGAGTCGGGCCTGCTATCTCCGCCTTGCTCGCCTCCGCTTGTTTTGCGCCGGTATCGAACTTCCTTGAGGACGAACCCCGGACGCTCAACAGACTTGAAGCCGCCATCGTCAAAGAATCCCATCCGTTCATAAAAATCTCTTGCCTGCTGGTTTTCGCTGATTACCCAAAGAGTAATATCGCTAAACGATTCATTTCCCGCGTGTGCGATTGCCTCAGCGCATAAGGCTTGCCCATGTCCCAGCCGCCAAAATGACGGGTCTACGTAGATCGCAGTGATCTCTGCGGACCTGTCCGAATCCTCATCGCGAGACGAGATGACGTGGCAAAATCCAACAATGTAATCATCCTCCAATGAAACGAAAACCGGATCAGTGGACTCGTCGATGACTTTCTTCCACATGGTTTCCCGTCGCGCCACGCTAAGCCCATTGAGGTGGTCAGCGGGAACAATCGAATCGTATGCCACTCGCCATGATGATACATGAATCTCCGCAATTCGATTTGCATCCGTGCTGACCGCTCTTCGAGTCATAATTTTTCGGGCGAGCGTTCAAGAGATTGCAGGCGAAGCCTTGCCATCTCTTGAACTGTTCGGTCGGAGTTGCGGTGGCGCCATCGTTTCTGCCGACCAAAGCGACGTCCCTTTGCGAAAGAAACCGATAAGCAGTAAGAGGAATAGGAGCCAAAAAGGAATTCCGATCCGAAGCCCATCTTCAAGATTGAGGCCAGGCGCAAGGCCAGTGATCTTGAATGCTGGGAATATTGTCGGGAGGATTCCTTCGTTACCCTCAAACATCATAATTCCCGAATCAGCCATCAATGGGGACAAGACTGGACTCCTGACATAAGAAAACGAAATAACTCCCTCAACGATTGCAGTCGTGGCTACATGTGTTTTGTAATAGATGCTGTAATAGCAGAAATAAAAATGGCTAAGCAACCATAGCGCTAAAACTAAGCACGTCATCGCGAGTAAAGTTTTCATGTGATTTCTGGCTGATTTTTTCGTTTCTACGGATTGACCAAACTGAAGGCTTCAATTCTTTTTCGGTAATTCTATCGGATAAGGAATTACGAATGGCCAGTATTCAGGAGTGTGCGAAAACACATGTTTGGGGAGGCCAATCATTTCTGCATCCTTGTCCGAGGGGACCACTCGACATATGCTCTGAGAGAACTCTAGATTGCCGTAACGATATCCGATTTGCATTGGCGGATTACTCAAATCTTCGATTTCCATCCCATCTACTTTAAGATCATCGGAGAATGTCACCGGCTTTTCAGTCTTTCGATCAAAGATGTGGAAAATTGATACGATCACAGATCCGTCTGACATCCAAACATAATCAATTTTGAGCTTATCCATCGTCATGAATTGCACCTTCGTCCACTCTCCATCTGTCTCGATCGATGGAATGATTTCTTCCGCGCTTATAGGGGCCAACCAGATGGTGGCTAAGACCACACTAATTATTGAGAATATAATTTTCATTTTTTAACCGAACGTCAAAGCGCATGCGCCCCTACCAGCGGTAGCGCGCGTTGATCACGGGGTTAG
>CAZOUP010000246.1:0-3023 GCA_964583035.1 uncultured Akkermansia sp. | reverse complement strand
TCTGCGGCAAGGCAATGCTCCCGCAGGATTTCCGGACTCCAGGTGCGTCGGCTTTCGTTGAGGACGGGGTCACAGAAGCCCTTGAGAAAGGTGACCACCTCCGGATGAATCCAATGCGTGATCACGACACGCGGTTTCGATGAAATCATAGTGCCGGATAACTTACTTAAAGCGACGGCGCAACTGAGCTCCGGTCGCATCCACGATCATGACCATCGCGAGAATTACGAGAATGATCGCAAACATTTCGTCGTAGCGCAGAATTCTCAGCGCGCCGATGAGTTGAAATCCAATTCCCCCGGCGCCGACAATGCCAAGAAGAGTGGAAGCCCGGAAATTATATTCCCACCGGTAGAACGCGGTGTCTGCCATCTGGGGAATGACCTGGGGAAGGTAGCCATGAATGATGGTTTGAAGCCGGTTCGCGCCCGTGCTTTCGACCGCCTCGACGGGTCGGGGATCGACATGTTCGATCGATTCGGCAAAAAATTTCCCTACCATTCCGATCGAGTGAATCCCGAGTGCGAGGGCACCGGGCAACGCTCCGAAACCAACCGCGGCGACAAGAACGATGCCGAGAATGAGCTCCGGCACGGCGCGGGTAAGACTCAGAATCGCCCGGGCAATCTGATAGACGACGGGGTGGGGAGTGGTATTTTGCGCTGCGCAAAATCCGATCGGAACGGAAAAGAGTAGTGCTAAAGCAGTACCCCCGATACTCATCCCGAGGGTGTCAATGAGCGGCTTGACCCACTCTTTCCAGTTCGAGAAATTCGGTGGAAGCATCTCCATGAAGAGACTGCCCATGTCGGGGAGGCCCTCCGCGAGGCGCTTGAAATCAAAGAGGTCTACATACCAGCAGGAAACCAGAACGGTGATGAGGACCGCCCCTGCCTCAAGGGCACTTCGTCTTCGCTGGCGGGATTCTCCCTCCAGCAGGATTTGGTATTGAGGATTCGGGGCGGTCTCCATGGAATTCTGTGGGCAAGTCGTGTAATCTTAGTCGAGGATCGCGGTGAGCTTTCTCACCTTGTCGTAGTCCTCGTCTTTCGCTTCGGCAAAGCCGTCGGCCTTGAGCTTCGCGAGAATCTCCTCATCCTTGAGATTGTAGAACGCATTTCTGATTTTCTCCTTGAGCTCAGGGTCCAGATAACCCTGCATCGTCCAGGGGTAGTTGGGATAAGCCGGGGAAACCTCGAGAACTTTCACCTTCGCAGGGTCAATCATCCCTTTGGCAATGAGGGCTTCAAAAATCGGCTGACTCAGACCTCCCACCTCGGCATTTCCATTCTGCACCGCGAGCGCAACCGCATCGTGCGAACCCAGAAACTGCTCCGAGTAGTCCCGTCCGGCTTCGAGGCCGCGATCAATCAGAAGCGACTTGGGAATGAGGTGGCTCGAGGTAGAGGCCTGGTCTCCGTAAGCCATCGTCTTCCCTTTGACATCCTCAGGCTTTTCGATGCCGGCCTCAACACTTCCGATGAAAACGCTGTGATAGGTGGAGGAGCCGTCCTTCATCTGCGCAGCGAAGGGCTCCAGCTCCGGGCTTTTCTCCTTGGCGAGAACGTAGGAGAGTGGACCAAAATAGCCAAGCTCAAGTCGACCGCGACGCATCGCTTCAATCATCGATGAGTAGTCCGTGGTGACCACGATCTCGACCTCTTTGCCGAGTTCAGCCTCGAGATATTTTTTGAGGCCTTCGTTGGCTTTGATGAGGGTTGAGGCATTCTCGTCGGGGAGAAGAGCAACGCGAAGGGTATCCGGGTTGCTCTTTTCATCGGCATGGCCGGGAACGGCGAGGGTGAAAGCTGCAAAGAAAGCAGCAAAAAGACAGAGGGTATGTTTCATCGTAGTTTTTTGTTAGTGTGTTTTGGTTGGGTTCAGTCGAAATTGTTGAGAGCCGATCAACGCAGGGCTGCGGCGAGAGCCGCATCCTTCCCCGCAGAGGTTCCGGTTTCTTCAGGACCGCTCGTTTCCTCCACCGTCTCCCCCTCGTAAATGGAGCTGAGGGCGGATTCATCCAGCTTCTCAGGGACATCGTCGAAAACGATGCGGCCATGGGCGAGCGCGACAATCCGGTCCCCGAACTCCTTCGCAAACTCGACCTGGTGAAGACTGATGACGAGGGTGATACCGTCGCGGCGGCAAACATCGCGCAAGAGAGTGAGAAGCTGCCGGGAGGTCGCCGGATCGAGACTCGCGACCGGTTCGTCCGCGAGGATCAGGTCGGGCTCCATCGCAAGAGCGCGGGCGACACCGACCCGCTGCTGCTGGCCGCCGCTCAGTTGATCGACCCGCTGCAACGCTTTCTCCAAAATACCGACCCGGTCGAGGCAGGAGAGCGCTTTTTCCCGGTCAGCGCGCGGCAGGGCAAACAGTGATCGAAGGGTGGAGTAACGGGAAAGTCTCGCGGTGAGCACATTGGTCAGCGCGGTCTGTCGTCCGATCAGCTGATGTTGCTGGAAGACCATGCCGGTGCGGCGGCGATGTTTTCGAATCTTCGAAATTCCTGACAAATCTCCCAGCGCGGGACAGCTCACGACGCCTTCCGTCGGACTGACGAGAAGATTCATGGCGCGGAGAAGGGTGGATTTTCCGGCACCGGAACGTCCCAGGAGAATCGTGACTTCCCCTTTCCGGATCTCAAGACTCTGCGGATGGAGGGCTTTCGTCCCCCCGGGATAAGTAACCCCGACGCCCTTCAGGTAGAGGATCGGTTCGGAGGATGTAGTGGCAGGCTTGATCATAACGTATCGTTATAGAAATTTGTTTTCTATGCCGAATGTTTATGAGGAAGGCCATAAACTCCAGCAGGGCTTCGTTAAGAAATCTTCACGGGGATCGCCGTGAAGATTTCGTCACTCTCCGTCCCGGCGCATGTTTCAACGCGCCGGACTCTCGTTGTGCCGCTTTCTCCTCGCGGCATTCACTTCCGACTTCGGCGGCACTTCGGTTTGCCGCGCAATCTGATTGCACCCCCTCAATCCCAGCAGGACCGACGCGCCGATAAGCAACCCTTGAAA
>CAZOUP010000245.1:0-3045 GCA_964583035.1 uncultured Akkermansia sp. | reverse complement strand
AAAGAATTGGTGATAGAGAGATTAATACTGGAGAAATAAGGCATAGAGCTTTTAAAATATCTAATCATGTTATTAGTAGAAGATTATCTTCAGAAGATATTTTAGAAGAAGTTGAAGGAATTCATATAAAGATCTGGACGCAAGATACATCTGAAGAAGGACCTGAAAAAGATAAAGCGAAACCTCCAATTGAAGTTTCGCCTCCTAAAGAAGAAGCTGAAGCTGAAATTCCAGTTTCAGAACCAGGAGAAGATAAGCCCGCTGAAGAACTTGAAGGAGCTCCATCATCTCCAGAACACGAAACAAAAGAGCCAGAACAAGAAGAAGATAAGCCTGCTGAAAAACCTGAAGGAGCTTCAACATCAGACGAACCTTTAGATAGAGAAGATTTAGAAACAGAATTTAATTTAGGAGCTGCGGCATTACCTAATCATTTGTCCCAGGATATTTTACAAAAAGCAGACCATTTATTTGCAGAAGATGTTAGTAATTCTGAAAAAGGATGGTGGTATAGAGCAAGAGACGGAGTTCTTGGAGGATTATATAATATACCAATATTAGGAGGAGCAGTAAGAGGATTGGCTCATCCTGTTCAATTGATTTGGCAGCAGGGGTTAGCAAGATCTATATTTGAACAACAATGGATACGTTTTACAGGAGATGTTGAACATATTGTAAAAGCTCAAGATTCAAGTATCCCAATTGAAGTCTCACCTGAATTATTAGACAAATCATTACAAGAAGGAAGAAATATTAGGAGAAGTCAGAACATTTTCAGAAGAGCAGTGTGGGGAGCATCAGATTTTGCAAAAGGAATCCTTGGTGTTTCTCAAACATCTGAGCAAAAGTTAGCTAAACAATGGCTTGAGCAGGAAATGAGTAAGCCGCAAGGTGAAAGAGATTCAAACCTAACTGAAGTACAAGCCAAAACTTTAGCAGAACAAGATGAATTAGGCAAAAGATATGCAAATGTTAATGAAGAATTAGTACTTGCTGAATCAAATAAATTTGTTATTTCTCAAGAGCAGGGAGAAACAAGACATGATTTAGCTGATAATAAAGAATTGGCAGATCAAGTAAATACCCGCATAAAGCAAATAATTGATGATTATTGTGAAGATAGGATATCAAGAGAAGATCTAGTTAGGAAAATGAACGATTACTTACAAAATGACTTTAGAGATGCATTATCTACATATCCTGCGTTACAAGAAGAGTTTACCGCACCTGAAGTAGCTTCAAATATATTATCTATTGCTGATAAGGTAAAGGAGAATTGGGAAAAATATAATAAAGGAGAAGAAGGTAAGACAAAATGGGATGAATTAAGGGTAAACATTCTTTTTGGAAGATCTGAATGGGGAGGAGTAAGAGGAAATAAAGAAATGGGATTTTTCCAAGATAGATTAGCAAGAAGGTTAGCAGAAAGAGGATTTGCTTCAAGTTCAACATCAGGAGCATGTGCTTTGGCAAAAGACTTTATTACAAATGCAGCTTTTTTTGCAGGAGGATATGGCCTATCTGTTTTAGGTTTTGGTGCAAGAACGCCTTTGAAATTATTAGGAGGATTTGTTGGAATAGGCGTTGGTGCTGGATTTAAAGAAACAGGAATAGGACTTTCATCATTAGGCATTAAAGGAATTCAGGGAAGAGCATTAAAGGAAGTAATTCAAACATCAAGAGAAGCTGCAAGAGGAAGGGGGTCTTCTTCAGGTTCAAGAATTAGGCCAGAGATTGAAGAAAGATTATTAGTACAAAGAACATTGGTAAACCAAGCTGCTGATGAGATAGAAAAACGAATAAGCGTAGAATCATTATCAGAAGCACAAGCCCAAGGATTAATTGTAATGTTAGCTGAAATAAGAGCAAAGATGAGATTAACTGATCTTTCAGGAGAAAGGGAGATGAATTTTAAAACACAAAATTACTTTGAATTTACAGAAGGAAATGAAAATCAAGAATATGGAAGATTAAGAGGAGTTTTTCAGGAAGGCCTGGTTAAAATAATTAATTCAGGACATAATGATTTATATGATAAGTTTGATGATTATACCGACTTAGTTGAAGCACAATTAAGATTTACATCCGCCGATGATAGAAGAATTAGAAGGTTTTTAAGTAGAGAGCATAATCTTTCAGATGATGATGTTACTAAATTGTATAGTCTTACTGGAATTGACAGAGGTATTGAAAGAGATAACTCAACAAGAGAAATGGAAAGAAGAGTGCGGTGGTATTCTATAAAAAAGGGAGCTTCAACTATGGCTAAAGCAGCTGTAACAGGTCTAGCTGTTCCTGTTGTGTATGGTATTCCAGCAAATATTGTAGAAGAAGGGATGGATCTTGCACAAGAAGGACTTGATCAATATTCTCAAGATTGGGGTGAAGTTCTAAAAGGAGATGTTCCTGTAGATGTGGTTGGAGGAAGTCCAGTAGTTGATTTAAGCTCAATTCAAAAAGGAGTATTAGGTGCAAAATCATATTTTGAAGTCCCACATTGGCCTCCAGGACAACTTCCTCTTCATCATCAACAAATAGATGGAGTAGATGTTCAAATGTCTCCGTTTATAAGGCACGGGCAAGTTGCTGGAGGAGGAGACTATTTAGTTGATGTAAGAAATGGCACCTTATATGATTTAACAAATAGTCATTTTGAAACAGATGACATTAATCATGATGGAAATCTTGATTTAGTGTTAATAGATGATGTCACTGGATTAAAACATAATGTTAATGGTATGTGGGGAGGTCAAATGAAAGTTGAAGAAGGTGTTCCAGCAGTTGCATCTAGGCAGGAAACAATATTGGCTCAAAGCGGAACTCATCAAAGTTCAATTGCAGGACATGAGACAAATATTCCAGATGGAACACAATGGGTAAAAGATGGTCAAGGAAAATGGGACTTAGTTGTTCAAAATCCTCCACAAGGACAAACAATTGTACTTATTGATAATGCGAGATTTGACAGCAGTGGACAGATGCAGTATGATACAATAGATCCACAACTTACATTAAATAAAGCTTCTTTAGGAATAAACCAAGCAT
>CAZOUP010000244.1:0-3060 GCA_964583035.1 uncultured Akkermansia sp. | reverse complement strand
GAACCGTTCTCGGTATCGGTGCCGCGATCGGTGGTTTCGGCGCTGTCTTCGGGGCTGTCTTCGGGGCTGCACCCCCTCAATCCCAGCAGGACCGACGCGCCGATAAGCAACCCTTGAAAAAGCGAATTCCTGTCAGTCGGTTGCGCAAAGTGGTGCCCGGAAGTATTCGGCGACAGGACGCTACCGCGTGACTCTTGAGGTGACGAACCCGCGCACCGCGAGAGAGATTGCGCCGCAGGTGCGTGCTCTGGTCGAGAAGGGCCTGCTGCAATCGCCTGACCCAGCGATGCCACTGCCCACTGATGGGGAGGTTGTCTATCTGCGCGGCAGCCAGTTCCGCGTCCTGCGTATCGAGCAGGTTTCACCCACTGAAGTCACCATCTACTTAGAGGAGGCGTCCCGATGAAGTCTCTCCGCCTTCAACCGTTTTCCGAGCGCAAGGAGTTGGGCGTGATGAAGCCGCTCGGTTGCGTGCTTATTCAAGCCGTAGTTCGACCGCTTCGGGCTGTGCTTTCCTCGCCGCTTTTCAACGGTCATCGCCTCGGCCGCTTTTACAAGCGGGTCGGGCTGGTGGGGATGTCTCTTCGCGGGCTTCATACCTCTTTATAATACATGCAAATCACTGTCACCGTCAACGATACAGCGACCGAGGCACTAAACCGCCTCGGCGAAGGTCTCGGCTCGCGTGAGACGCTCCACTCCGTCATAGGCATGGCTGTCGAGGCGGGAATCCGCAACCACCTCAAGAGTGAGGGCTATGTCGGGCGCGTCAATAAACTCGGTGGGCAATCGACCGGCTTTTGGAAAGGGGTCAGCAACTCGGTCGCCAGCGTCGCCGACGACGACGCGGCCACCGTCTCGATCTCGGCACGGGGTGCGGCCCTCCAGTATTTCGGCGGGGTCGTCACTCCTAAGAAAGCAAAAGCTCTCGCGGTTCCGGTGCACAAATCCGCGCACGGTATTTTCGCGCGACAGTTTCCGGAGCGGTTGGCCTATATCCCCGCCTCGACGCAGTTTGCACCCCCTCAATCCCAGCAGGACCGACGCGCCGATAAGCAACCCTTGAAAAAGCGAATTCCTGTCAGTTGGAGACCGGAGAATCCTCGATGGTATCGGCTTCGAGTTCTTGAAGCCTGTGGCCGTCATGCTCGGTGAGGTAGCTGATCTTCGCCAGAGTGGAGATGTCGTCGCCGAGTTCCGAAAGCAGTCGGTCGAGGGCGATAACATCGTTCACTGGGATGTCTCCTGAGGTTAGGATCGATGCGATCCCGGCATTGTCGCCGGAGTGCCAGAATTCGGCTTCGCCGTGGCGGTCATGATCCCAGTCCACCATTTCCTGTGCCGTGAGGTTTGGAAAGATGGCTTGCTGATCTCTATGGTTAAAACCCTCGAAGGTGCCGAGGTCGTTTTCAATTACTAGGTTCTCATAAATTGTTGTCATGGGGTTCTCCCGAAAAATAAAGTTTCTCCCTAAGGATTGATGGGCGTCCAGGCGGGGATGAGGAATCCAGTCAAACGGACGACACGGTCAGGCTATTGCCTGAGCCGAGCGTGGAACGCGAGGGACGGTGCGGGCTGGAAGTTGACGGGAGGCCGCAGGCTCGCCTAGCCAGAGTAGATCCTAAGGTTGAAACGTATTCGGAGGGCAACCCGACATGACACTTTCTGAGAGACATGAAAACATCCTCGGCCACCGCAGAGAGGTCATTGCCCATCGAGACAGAAACCTTCCGAACGACCGCGTGGGAGGGTGGACGGGGTATATGGCCGGCGGCGCCCTTGCCGACACAAGGGCCGGCAGTCATGCCGCAAGCGTAAATTCCCTCAGAGCGCCCACCTTGTCGAAGGGATCGCTCCCACCAAATGACCGTGCAGGCATTCTGCGATCAGTCGGCATCCGATCCAGCGTCTGGCACGCTGCGCAGGCTTGCTCGAATCCTGCGATTCTGTTTCTACGTTGACCCAAAAATCGATTTCGTATTAGATCAACTCAATGCACGAGCCCAGCCAAACCGAGAAAAATGACTTCTACGCGGCGATGCAACCGCGCTGGAATGAAATCGCCACGCTTCTTGCCGCTGATCGTCCTCCAGAATGGGAAGGTTACCGCTTCGAAGCAGATGTCGAATGTGAACATCCGGCGATCCCAGAGAAGTTCACGATCAACGTGAAGTTTAGAGATCGCTTGAGCAACCGCCTTCGTGGAGGAGTTCCCCGAAATATCGTCGACAAACTTGCGGAGCTTCGAATTTCCTATTTCGATTTTTCGACGGTCGCTACCTGGCGAAGTGTCGTCATCGAGCAGATCTGGAAGCCCGAAACCAAGAGCTGGGCATTTGAGACTAATTGGACTTACTGAGCAGGGAGGGCGCTGACAAGCGCCTCAAAGCATTCGAAGCGTTAACGCCCGTCAATAGAAGTATGGGAACTCGGTGGTTCTCGGCAAACGGCAAGCTGAGCTGGGAAACTTCTTGCAACGACTTCGTGCGGGTGCGTAGTATTCGATTCGGGTTCAACAAACCGAGTAAACTCACAGATTAAATCGATGAAACTTTCAATTATATTTTTCTGTATCTTTTCCGCATCTTTTGCTGTTTTCGCTCAAAATTCCGACCTGCCTCCAACTGCGCAGGAATTGGCAACAAAACTTCAAGATTGGGAAGCCCAACAAAGAGCCAGCCTCGAAAAGGAAATCGAAGAAAAGAGGGTTCAAGTGAGTGAAGCGCTAAACGCACAACTTGAACAAGCGACGAAAGACGGGGATTTAGACGGCGCGCTCGCGATTCGAACGTACATGAATTCGCTCCGGAAAGGGTCCGCAACGGTCGAAATGGAACGACCCGCTGTCGAACAAGCCAATCCCGGTAGTGCCGGAAGCGACGATCCACAGATCCCGAGAGACGCTCATCGGTACCGGAAATCCTATTTCAAAGTGTTTTCGGTCGGTGAAGCGATCGCCTGGACCGACGCAATGAAGAAGTGCGAGGAGATGGGCGGTCGCCTTGTATTGATAGGAATTTGCTTTTTCAAGGTTTTATTCCGGGGCGTTGGTCCGGCCGG
>CAZOUP010000243.1:0-3130 GCA_964583035.1 uncultured Akkermansia sp. | reverse complement strand
GAGGCCTTCTCGCGCCCGTTGGAGATTCGAAATAACGATGCGCTCCTCCGGCTTCACTCCCGTCGAGGTTTCCTCGCTGTAGGGCTGGATTATTTTAAGAGATCCGAGAGAATACGGAGAGGGAATCACGGTCCTCCGGACGACCTTGTTTTCCTCATTCACGAGGAGGACGAATGACCCGCCGAGATCCCGCTGAATCACGTTGGCGGGAATTTTCACCGCGCCTTGAATCGTTTCCGGCATGCGCAGTTTCGCAAAAAGACCATCGGCGAGACGACCCTTCTCATTCGCAAAAACAGCCTTCGCGCGGATCGTGCCGGACTCGGTGCTGATCGTGTTATCGACGAAATTGAAAGTGCCGGTTTCATCGTGGAGGCTTCCATCGGAAAGAACGAGCTCAAGGGCTTTGCTTTTTGCATCCCCATCAGTTCCCCGGCCCCCCGTGGGATTTTCTGCATTCGGCATGTCTTCGAGGTAGGGCAATGCCTCACGCTCGCCGAATTCGACATTCACGAAGATTGGCTTCACCGAGACGATCTCGGTCAGCAGGGTCGCGTCGGTGCCTACGAGGTTTCCCTGATCGACCCGTGAGTCGGAGATCCGGCCCGCCATGGGCGCGTGGATTTCAGTGTAGCTAAGATCCCGTTTCGCATCCATGAGGGCGGCTTCCGCGATGCTCACGGCGGCTTCAGCAGCTTTCTGGTCCGCCTCGGCGCTAAGGACATCGAGCTCGGAAACGGCTCCGCTCCCGGAGGCCTGCTTGCGGCGCTTAAAGTTGGCGATTGCGATTTCGAGGTCGGCCTTTGCCTTGGCGAGATTCCCCTCGGCAGTGCGGACCCCGGCTTCAAACTGCTCCGGTTCGATCGTGAACAGGAGCTGCCCTTCGGTGACGAACTGGCCCTCCGCAAAGTCGATTGATTTGAGGAAGCCTTTGACCCGCGCCTGAATCTGGACGCGCGAAGAGGCTTCGGTGCGTCCCGCGATGTCCTGATAAACCGTCGTGTCCTCGATCACCGGATTCTGGACTTCCACTTCCGGCGGAGGCGGCGGAACAAACTGATTTTGCTTTCCGCACCCGGTCACGAGGATGGCGAGGGCGAGCAGCGCGAAGGGCTTTTTCATGATCAATTTTCTCAAAATGGTCTCAGTCTTTCAGGGTGGTGGTCTCAGCGTCAGCGGGAAGGTCGGGAACGTCAGCCGAATAAGGCGCGTCGGAGCGTTTCTTGATCCATCCCCCACCCGGCTTTTTCGTTGGTTCGGGCAGCGTGACCTCTTCCAGATCGGCCCCTCCACCGAGCGCACGGTAGAGAGCGACGTAATTTCGGGCAATCTGCCCCTTGGAAGCGACCGCGAGATCCTGGTTTTGAAAAAGGACACGCTCGGTGTCAATAACGCGCTGGAAGTCAACGAGCCCTTCGGTGTAATTACGCTTCACGAGATCGACCGATTCATCCGCCGCACTGACTGCGCGGCGCAGAGCCGCGAGACGATCCCGCTCCGTGAAGACTCCGGCAAGGCTGGTCTCGACTTCCTCCACTGCGGAAAGGACCGCTTTCTCGTAAGCGCCATAAGCCTGCATCGCCTGTGCTTCCTCGACGCGGATCTGATTCTTAATTTGCCCGCTGCGGAAGAGGTTCCAGCGCATCGAGGGACCGAAGGAATATGAAGCCGAGGCAGCATTCGGAATGTCTGAGACGTCGAGAGTTTCCAACGAGAGAACACCGGTGAGGGAAAGTTTCGGATAAAGCTCAGACTCAGCGACACCGATTTGGGCAACGGCAGCAGCGAGACTTCGCTCGGCGGCGCGGACATCGGGACGGGTCCGGAGAAGGTCGGCAGGCCTCCCCATGCCATGGTCTTTCGCGGGAAGTGGTATGTGGCGGTGGCGCGTGTTGAGGACGCTCGTAACGGTGTGCGGATAACCTCCTGTGAGAGAGGCAATGCGGTTCCGCGCCGCCGCGAGTTGCCCCTGGAGCTGCGGAACGAGCGCGCGGGTCGTTTCGAGGTTTGCCCGCGCCTGCGTCACGTCGATTTTGGAGACGAGTCCGGCATCGAGTCTGCTCTGGGCGAGGTCGAGTGAGTCCTGCTGAATCTTGATGTTCCGGTTCGCGACATAGATGCGCTCTTCAAAGGTGCGATAGTCGATGTAGTTCAGGGCGACATCCGCGAAGAGAGCGACGAGAACATCCCGGTAGTTCTCGATCGAAGCTTCGATGCTCGCGTCGGCGGCTTCGACGCTGCGGCGCAGACCACCGAAGACATCGACTTCCCAACCAGCGGAAACTCCCACCGAGTAGAGGTCGAGCGGATTTGGACCGAAGACGGGACCGGCGCCCTCACTGCGTCGGACGCGGGAATAGCTGTCTTCCTGCGTGAGATTCGGAAAAAGCGTGCTGAAAGCAACGCCGCGCTGTGCCCGTGCTTCGACGACACGTTGGAGCGCGATTTTAAAATCGGGGTTGTCGTTGCGAGTGCGTTCGATCAGCTCATTGAGTGCAGGATCTTTAAAGCCGAGCCACCACTGCGAGAGGCAGGCGGCATCATCGTCGAGATGCGGCTGGATGCTTAGAGTCCAGGCATCGGGCACGGCAGTCGTGGGCGTCGCGTAGTTCACCCCCACAGTTTCGCAACTTGTGAGCGATAATCCCAATACCGCAGCAGTAAAAATCGCGAGTCGCCAAATAGGACGCCGGATTGCCGCCGAAGTTGCAGCGCGAAGTGAGGCGGGGAAAAATCTCATGGCAAAACAGAAAGCGGAGGCGCTTGGGTGTCGTTATCCAACCGCGAATCTATCGCTATTCGCAAGCACTTTATGATTGTTTCGCCCTGCCATTCCGGCGTGTCGCCGCCTCATCTGCGTGACACAGCAGCGCTTGCCAAAATGCCGGGCAATTGGCTAGATTCATCATCATGATAGATCGCCGACGCCTCCTCCTCCAAATGATGACCGCTGCCGGCGGTCTCTCGCTCACTTCCACCGAGACTTTCGCTCAGCTCCTTCGCTCTGAAGTCGATCCGGAGTTCGTCATCAAAAACGGGCGGATTAATCAATCGATCATGGGGTGGTGCTTCAGAGACCACTTCGACGCGATCGAACTCGCCCACCATTGCAAGGCGCTCGGCTTTGTTG
>CAZOUP010000242.1:0-3274 GCA_964583035.1 uncultured Akkermansia sp. | reverse complement strand
CAGGACCGACGCGCCGATAAGCAACCCTTGAAAAAGCGAATTCCTGTCAGTAACCTCCGCCGACCGGGCGTTGAAAAAGTGGAGTCTTCCCGGGCTTGATGCTCTCGGCGTCTCCGGGGAGCAGTCAGATATCGTTTCCGCGCTCGCGTTCACTCCCAATTCGAATGAGGTGACGGTGTCCCGGCTCGACGGCTCGGTCCAGTCTTTCGGGATGACTGCGGTCAAGGTGGCTTCCTCGTCGACTGCGAAAGTGGGCGCGGCGACGGCTCCGTTGCGGGAGAAGACGAACGGGGAAACAACGATGATCAGTGAAGTGGAGGAGGGTCCGGCCCCTGAGATCGCAATCGGGACGACGGCGAAAGGCGTCATTGGAAAACGTGGCGACTTTGATGATTTCACGTTTGAGGCGAAGGAGGGGGAAACCTGGATTTTCGAAGTGAACGCCAGTCGGGCAAAGTCAAAGCTGGATTCACATCTCGCGATTCTTGATGCCGAAGAGAAGCCGGTCGAGCGGGTCGTTCTGCAGGCAACCCGGGATTCATGGCTCACCTTCCGCGGGAAGGACTCAATCGCGGCGACGGATTTTCGCGTCCACAACTGGATGGAGATGGAATTGAATGAATATCTCTACCTGAACGGCGAGGTCGTGAAGTTGTGGCACTATCCGCGCGGCCCCGACTCCGGTTTTCTGGTCTATCCCGGTTTCGGAGAACGTCACAACTATTTTGAAACGACCGCGCTTTCGCACCCTCTCGGACAACCTTGTTATATTGTCAGGGCTTTTCCGGCAGGCACCGAGCCGAGCCCGAATGGACTTCCCGTTTATCGCCTTTTCTACGAAAATGATGATGAGGCCGGTCGCAGTCTTGGCAAGGACTCGAGGATCACCTTTCGTGCTCCCGCTGACGGTAGCTACCGCGTCCGCGTTCGGGACGTCAGCAATGCAGGTGGCGAAGGATTCCACTACGATCTCAAGGCTCGTCTTCCTGCTCCCGATTTCACGATGAAACCACTTCCGGGTAAAAAGACGGTCAGTGCCGGCGGTGGATTGGAGCTCGCTTTCATGGCAACCCGTGAGGACGGGTTTAAAGGTCCCATCAAAATCCGGGCGAGTGGCCTTCCGGAGAATCTCTCGCTTCCCGAAAACGTGATCATTGAAGAAAACCAGTATCGGGCGTTCACGGTCTTGAAGGCAGGTGCGGATTTTGCAGGGCTCCTCGGCGGGGCCGCGGAACAGGTTGAGTTGATCGCGACGGCGACGATCAACGGGAAGCCTGTCCGGAAATCGCTCGGAAGTCTCGGTGATATCACCGTGGTCGAGGAGCCGAAGGTGTTTGTCAGGATCGAGCCGGATGCAGCCTCCGGGAAGGTCGCCGCAGACGGGACACTTGAACTCCTTCTTCATCCGGGGGAAACGATCACCGCGAAGATCATCGCGGATCGGCTCGGAATGAAGGACCGGATTGAATTCGGGAAAGAGGACTCGGGGCGCAATCTCCCTCATGGCGTTTATGTCGACAATATCGGCCTGAGTGGATTGATGATTCCTGAGGGCAAATCAGAGCAGCATTTTTTCATCACCGCCGCGCCGTGGGTGCCGGAGACAGTCCGCGAGTTTCATGTCCGAACGACAGGCAAAGAAAAGCAGGCTTCGCAATCGGTTCGCTTGATCGTGCGGGAGAAAGACGCTCTCGCGGGGGCGAAGTGACGGGTGTGAACCGGCGGTAATGCGGGTCGGTATTATCCCGAAATCACTCGGTCTCGCGTCGCGGGAGAAAAAAATCGGAGATCACGATGCGGTGATCCGATTCGGGGATTCGCCGGGTCGTTGTTTGAAACGGCACAAGATTCGGGGAACTCCAGATCTGATCGAACCGCAGCGCCGGGTATTAATTGATAGGAATTTGCTTTTTCAAGGTTTTATTCCGGGGCGTTGGTCCGGCCGGGTTTGAGGGGGTTCAACTGCCTACGGCAGCACATCTTCTTATGGCATGACCGCTCTCGGATGGGCGGCCCGATCCATCGTTCAGCCACCTCTTAAAACGAGGATAGCGGAGGCGGGAGTGGGCGACTTCAAAAAACACTACGCCGCTAGGCGCTGACAGGCCGGCCCACCGCCCAGCCCCGCCGCAGCGCACGAGGGATGGAGCTGCGGGGGATGCGACTAGCAGACCAAAGAGCAGCGGAAGACCGGACCCACTCGCCGCGAAGGGCGTGGCGCCGAGGTCGAAGGCGAAGTGGCGAGGCGTCAGCCAGCCACCAGCTCGACCGATGGTGACGCGACCGCCCTCCGAATCAGGGCGCAGGTCCCTTGCTCTTTGACTGGTGGCCCCCAACTCACCGACAGGGCTTGATCGCCGAGCTTCGACTAACATTGAGTTAATCAAGAATTTTTACCTGACCCCGTTTCCGCGCTTCTCTTCCTGGAGGAGGTAGTCCTTTGTAATAAATTCTGTGCCATGCAAAGTTTTTTTCTGCATCATCTAGCACCGTTTGAAGCTCAGATACTGTTTTTGGATAGGGTGTGTTATTGGGAATTTTAATTAATCCCTTACCTTCAACAAAACAATTATCTCGATGTATTTTTAGCTCTGCGTAATCTTCGTTGTATTTTGCAGAATAGAGAAACCCACCTTCTTCATAGTCGTGAGAAAAAGAAAACTTTAATTTGAAATTAGAGTTTCTCCAGTCGATGTGTTCGTGTCTAAAAATTTTGCCATTTCTGTCGAGCACTACGAAAGTGTACAAAGGGACATTAATGTCTTCTTTGCAAACTAGAAACATCGCTTTTTTCAGATCGCCTTCTCTGAGTTCAACTTTGTTAAGTGGTTTACAGCTAAGTTGTTTACAGCCAACAAGCACAAGCGCCAGGGCTCCGATTTTGGTCCATATATGTATTTTCATGTAATTTAACTGATAGGAATTTGCTTTTTCAAGGTTTTATTCCGGGGCGTTGGTCCGGCCGGGTTTGAGGGGGTTCAGGGGGAGAAAGGGTGAAAAATTTGATTTTGGCCTCATTTCGATCAAAGAATCAGGTTTTTGAGGTGAAAAGTCAAGACAGCGAAAGTTCTGCATGGCTTTCCTTTCGTTTTTCCTTGAGGCCAGCCACGAGCGTGCAGCAACCTCTTTCCAGAGGCTTTGCTGTGAGGCGTTTTCTGAACCAATTGATTGCCAATCAGCCAACCGAAAACACTGGAAACTCCTCAGGAGGCAGTGGTTCGGCGTCTAACACCAGGATTTTGCCATCTTCGAGGGGCAATTCCGGATTTCGCCA
>CAZOUP010000241.1:0-3303 GCA_964583035.1 uncultured Akkermansia sp. | reverse complement strand
ACGATGGTCGCAAAATTATCGTCAGCGATGACGATTTTCGCCGCGCTCTTCGCCACTTCAGTTCCGGTGATTCCCATCGCCACACCGATGTCCGCCGCAGCCAGCGCAGGCGCGTCGTTCACCCCATCACCCGTCATAGCGACCACCTTTTTCTGCGACTGAAACGCGCCGACGATGCGAAGCTTCTGCGCTGGATGCACACGGGCAAAAACCGAAATTCGGTCGAGCTGACTCGCCAACTCCTGATCCGACATTTCCTCCAACTCACGTCCGTCCACCGCGAGATCACCATCCTGCGCGATTCCCAAAGTGCGCGCGATTGCCAAGCCAGTGATCTTGTGATCGCCCGTCACCATCACTGCGCGAATACCCGCGTCGCGACACTCGGCAACAGCGGCTTTCACCTCCTCTCTCGGCGGATCCATTTGACCGACAAGACCGAGAAAAACCGCCCGTCCCTGAAATTGCGAAAACGGAGCCTCCTCATCCAGCACACCCTCCGCGATCTCAGCAACCGCCAAAAGGCGCAACGCACGTTCAGCCATCGCGGCACCCGCTGCCTCCGCAGCCCTGCGAATCTCGGCACTCATCGCCACCTGATTTTGTCCGGCGCGCGCATGATCACAGAGTCGCAACAATTCCTCCGGTGCCCCTTTGATCAAAATCCGTCCGCTCTGCCGCTGCCCATGCTGGGTAGCCATCATTTTGACACCGGAATCAAAAGGAATCTCCGCGCGCCGCTGCCATTTCCGGCGCAGAGCAGCGAGATCAATCCCACCCTTCATAGCCAGCGTGAGCAACGCCGTTTCCGTAGGATCGCCCAGCGGACGCCAGCGCGAATCCGTATCATCCGGCGCAACCAAATCCGCGTCATTGCACAAACTCACCGCCTCCAAAAGAGAACGCATGTGACTATCATTCGCAGAAACGTCAGTCTCATTTTCAATCAACCCGCCCTCCGGCGCATAGCCTGTTCCCGTGATTTCGATACTCCGCCCGTCTGGTAGCCACAGATCCGTCACCGTCATTTCGTTCTTTGTTAGTGTCCCGGTCTTGTCACTGCAAATCACGCTCGTCGAGCCCAGCGTCTCCACTGCAGCCAGGCGCCGCACAATCGCTCGGCGCGCCGCCATGCGCTGCATCCCCACTGCCAGCGCGATGGTCATCGCAACCGGCAGCCCCTCCGGCACCATCGACACCATTTGACTGACAGCGACCATGAACACCTCCGCAAAAGGCAACCCACGCGCCAGACCCACGATCAACACAACAGCAACCAGCACAATTGCCGCGCCCACAAGATAACGTCCAAACTTTGCGATGCGTTGCTCCAAAGGCGTATTCAGATCCCCCGCCTCAGACGTCATCGTCGCAATTCTCCCAACTTCCGTGCCAAGCCCAGTCGCCGTCACCACCGCCACACCACGACCGGCAGCGATGTAGGTTCCGGAAAAGACCATGTTCTTCCTGTCGGCCAAAACCGTGTCGTCAGGCAAAGGATCAGAGTTTTTAGTGACCGGCAAAGACTCGCCCGTCAGTGCAGCTTCCGCAGCCTGAAGTGCGGCAGCCTCCAGCAGTCGCGCATCCGCAGCCACCGCATCCCCAGCCGCCAGCAGCAGAATATCTCCCGGCACCACTCTCCCCGCCTCGACAGATTCCTCCCGACCATCACGTCGCACCCGAACTTTCAGAGCCGACAGCCGCCGCAACGATTCCATCGAACGCTGCGCGCGCCCCTCTTGAATCGCTCCAATCACCGCGTTAACAAAAACCACGACAAGGATCACCGCCGCGTCTCCCCGCTTAGCCATCAGGAAAGCAATCACCGCCGCGACAAATAAAATGTAGATCAGTGGACTGGCAAACTGCTGCGCAAACACCCGCCACAGAGATTTATTCTTCGCCTCAGGCAGCGTGTTTTCACCGTAAGTGGCAAGCCGTGCCGCCGCCGCCGCCTGCGATAACCCCTTTTCGCCATCACTGTCGAATCGATCGCAAACATCAGCCGCAGAGATTTGATACCAGTTGCTGGAATTCATGATGCTGGGGATTTTTTCAAGTGCGTTCCTCCTCTGTCAGTAACTCATAGTGATTCAAAACAAAATTCACGTCACCTCCTATCCCGCATCCAAAATACCCCAAGCCGATTGGTGTGGATTCATAAAATACTAAAATGGGAACGGTCATGGTGAATTCGAAACCCTAATTCAAGTGGCTGCAAAATGCCTCGCGGATATTGGCAAAAATACTGCTCAGCTTGACTCATAAGCGCAAACTTTCCCAAACCCAGCCCCCAATTCCCCCAAGAAAAGGTTTTGCCAACTCCCCCACATTACTGGTAACTCTTATTCACAGATGAAACTCGCCAACCAACGCAACGACATTCTCCTCGACGAAATCCTCAACGCCCCCACGGCGGAGAACCGCTTCTACCTTTGGTGGATGGGCCAGAGTGGCTTCCTCATCAAATGGAAAAACAAGCACCTGCTCATCGATCCCTATTTGTCCGACAGCCTCAGCGACAAATACTACAACACCAACAAGCCCCACACTCGCCTGACCGAAAAGGTCATCGACCCGGCTAAGCTCGATTTCATCGACATCGTCACCTCCTCACACAACCACACCGACCACCTCGACCCCGCCACACTCATCGCCCTGCGCGACGGCAATCCCGACATCAAGATGGTGCTCCCCGCCGCCAACATCGACTTCGCCAAAGAACGCCTCGGCGACGAGAAGCCGAAAAAATTCATCGGCCTCGACAAAGGCGACATCGAGAAAGTCGACGGCTTCGAGTTCCACGGCATCTCCGCCGCCCACAACGACGTCGCCAAAGACGAAGAAGGCCGCTGCCTCTACATGGGATTTGTCAACTGATAGGAATTCGCTTTTTCAAGGGTTGCTTATCGGCGCGTCGGTCCTGCTGGGATTGAGGGGGTGCAAGCATCCGTTGCAACTTGGTTTGCAATTAAGCAGCGAGGTGTCGCAATCGATCGCGAGAAACAAGTCACCGAAACTCTTGCTGAGGCTGATTTTAGACGTGGAACAAATTTACTTATTCAAAATAATGAACTACCTGAAGCTGTTGCGTATCTGAGTAGAGCATCGAGAAACGGACAGCATTCTGCTGCTAGCAAACGACTGTGGACTCTCTTTCAGCAGCGGCTGTTTTGGATCCCAGAAACACAAGATTTTTTAACTAAATCGACAAATTTTAAAGAAGCGATGTCTCATGGGTATTCCCTTCCATTTCTTGATAAGATTTTGAGCGAAGGGAGTGCATTTTTAGACATCCATGTT
>CAZOUP010000240.1:0-3337 GCA_964583035.1 uncultured Akkermansia sp. | reverse complement strand
GGAGAATCAAGGGATCCCGACTACGGAATGCAATTCCGTTCCACATTTGTCCTTCCGTTTCATTCACACCCCAAGTGGCCTCGAGATTTGACCTCGTTCACATTCCACCGGTAGAGTCTCACGAATGCGACGACTTGCTCTTTTTTCTCTGATCCTCGTTTTCGGGAAGGTTTCCATGGCTCAGGAGAACCCTGCGGTTCTCCCGTTTACCATCGAAATCGTCGATGCCGAAACGGCGCGGGGCGTTCCTCTCGTGGAACTGCGAACCGTGCATGAGGTTTCGTATTTCTCCGACAGTGCCGGTTTCGTCACGGTAGCGGATCCGGAGTTGGAGGGACGCGAGGTCTATTTTCACGTCTCCAGTCATGGCTACGAATCCAAAGCGGATGGGTTTGGATTTCGAGGGGTTCGTTTGCGGGTGAAAAGAGGCGAGGCCGCCAAAGTCGAACTGCAGCGCCTCAGTATCGCAGAGCGACTCTATCGCATCACCGGGTCGGGGATTTACGATCACAGTATCGAGGCGGCGCGACCGGTCCCGGTGCAGGAGCCGCTGCTCAATGCCCGGGTCTTTGGCAGCGACAGTGTTCACACCGCCGTCTGGAAAGGAAAACTTTTCTGGCTCTGGGGCGATACGAACCGTCCCGATTATCCCCTGGGGAATTTCCAGGTCGCGGCGGCGCTCTCTGATTTGCCGGGAGCGGGCGGTCTCGATCCAGAGGTCGGGGTGAACTTGCGCTATTTTAAGAGCGACACGGGATTTGCAGCGGAAGTCGGCCGGATGCCCGGCGAAGGCCCGACCTGGATCTCGGGGCTGACGGTGTTGCCGGATGAAAAAGGAACGAGCCACCTTGTCGGACATTTCGTCAAAGTGCGCGGGATGCTCGATATCTATCGGCGCGGGCTTTGCGAGTGGGATGATGAGGCGGCGGCGTTTCGCGAGGTTCTTGTTTTTCCCGAGTCTCAGCAAATCACGCCGGACGGACACCCCTTTCGTGTCACCGAAGAGGAAAAGGAGTTTCTCATCTTCGCCGATCCACTGCCGAGGTTGAAGATCCCCGCGACCTACGAAGCTTGGAAAAATCCGGAAAGCTACGAGGCGCTTCCGGCTCAGGAGAATTTTCACGACGTCATGACAGGACGGCGGGTCGAGCCTCATCGGGGCACGATCACCTGGAATGATCATCAAAACCGCTGGGTCATGATTTTCACGGAGACCGGAGGCGAGGCTTCCTTTCTCGGTGAAGTCTGGTATGCGGAATCAGAAGACTATGCCGGGCCGTGGGAAAAGTGCGTTCAGATCGTGACGCATGATCGCTACAGCTTTTACAATCCGAAACAACACCCGGAATTTTCCGGGGAAGGGGGGCGGTACCTTTATTTTGAGGGAACTTACACCGCCCTGTTCTCGGGAAATGAACGAAAGACGCCGAAGTATGATTACAATCAGATCATGTACCGGCTCGATCTCGACGACGAGCGCTTGCTCCCGGCCGGTGCCAGGTAGCAACGAGCGCCCCTGCTCGTTGAGGATGGTTTTGGGAGAAAGGTTGCGCAATCTGCCCGCAGGACGCGCGCCGTTACCATGACGATCCTTCGCGACTTCGGTCATCGCCCGCAATAAAAGCGTTTGTCATGGTAAAGATTGAGTGTTTCTTGCGATCCCGATTTTTAGACGTTGCTCACGTGGCGGAATTGGTAGACGCGCTAGATTCAGGTTCTAGTGGGGTTATACCCGTGGAGGTTCGAGTCCTCTCGTGAGCACTTTTTCCGGAATATCGGCAGCGCATGGAATCACTTGCGCTGCCGGACGGTCAGTCGGCGTATACAAAAGCCGATGGCTCAAGACCGTAAAGATCAGGACCCGGCGTTTGTTCACGAGACCTTTTCCTCGATTGCCCCCCGCTACGTGCTGACGAATCACTGCCTGAGCCTTGGCATCGACGTCCTCTGGCGGCGGAAAGTGGGTCAACTCGTCGCCGCGATCAGTCCTCTTCTTGTCCTCGATGTCGCGACCGGCAGCGGCGACCTCGCGAAGACCGTGCAGGGTTTTGTCCCGGAGGCCCGGGTCGTCGGGACTGATTTTTGTGCGCCGATGCTGGCGGAGGCTAGAAAACGCGGACTCACCGATCTTTTCGTCGCCGATGGTCTCGCCCTCCCGTTTCCCGATGATTCGGTCGATGCGCTCACGATCGGCTACGGTTTAAGGAACATGGCGGACTGGAACGCGGCTCTCTCGGAATTCGCGAGAGTGGTCCGTCCGGGAGGGCGGCTCGTGATTCTCGACTTCTCCCTTCCGACGAATCCTGTGCTCAGGCACCCGTATCGTTTTTACCTTCACCATGTTCTGCCGCGGATTGCGGGGTGGCTCACCGGAAACCGGGAGGCCTACGCTTACCTCGGCGAGTCGATTGAGCGTTTTCCTTCAGGGGAGCGGATGAAAGCGATGATGGATTCTGCGGGTTTCGATGAAATCGAATGGTTCCCGCAGCTGGGCGGCATCAGCAGTGTTTACGCGGGAAGCGTAAAAGATTGAGAGTTTCCCGCGCCCTTCACCTGAATTTCCATAGCCGAGCGCGTTATTTAGGCTCTCCGGATTACTTGGGTGGCTTAAATTCTCAAATTTGTCATTTTGGATGTGTCACACGGAATGGAGTGACGACAAAAGAAGAGTAAAGAGGCTCGTAAATATCTGAAATTTGAATTTACAACCGCTCTCGATGCTGTCATTCCATTAGGTTTATACTGTTAAGGGTGATCGCGTGGGAAAGGTGTTTAGCCTTCTCTCCTCAGTTATACCCCCATTGAAACGATGAAAAACATCCTCCCTTCTCTTCGAAGAAGCCTGATCCTTCAGGTTCTCATTCTTGCGTCTCTGCTTCCGGGACTGTCCCTCTTTACGGTGCCGCTCCAGGCCAATCCGAGCGGAGCTGCGGTCGTTCACGGAAATGTTTCCATGAGCGGGTTGGGGACATCGCAGCTCGACATTGTGCAGAGTTCGCAGGCAGCCGTGATCAACTGGCAGAGCTTCTCGATTCAAGCCGGTGAAACGACGAATTTTATCCAGCCGAATCAAAATGCGATCGCGCTGAACCGGGTTGTCGGGGTCGATCCCTCGTTGATCTACGGAACCCTGACCGCGAATGGCGGTGTCATCGTCGTGAATAATAACGGAATCGTCGTCGGCCCCGGGGGTAGGGTTGATGTCGCCGGTATGTTGACGATGTCGACTTTGGACGTGGGGAATGACGATTTCCTGAATGGTGGGCCGATGCGATTTCAGGGTTCCTCCTCAGCAGGGATCAAGAACTACGGCGCGATCAGCAGTGCGAGCGGGGAT
>CAZOUP010000239.1:0-3446 GCA_964583035.1 uncultured Akkermansia sp. | reverse complement strand
ATGAGTGAACTCTTGTTCATTTTTACTCATGTCCCCACTTGTTGAGGGAGAGCCAGATTACAAAGAACGATGGGATCTTTCTGCTTTTTCCCCTCCATCTTTCTCAAACCGGCTTTTCATGTCACCTCTCGTCTCCTGGCTCCTTATCTTTCTCTGCCTATCGCAGTCGGCCATGTTTTCCGGTCTCAACCTGGCCCTTTTTTCCATCTCAAGGTTGGGCCTCGAATCAGAAACCGCCCTTGGAAATAGGTCCGCTCTGAAAATTCTCAAGCTTCGCACGAACTCCAATCTCCTTCTTTCGACTATCTTGTGGGGAAACGTGAGCGTGAATGTTCTCCTCGCGATGCTGTCCGACTCGGTCATGGCGGGCGCGTTTGCTTTCGCTTTTTCGACGATTGGGATCACCTTTTTCGGCGAAATTATCCCTCAGGCCTATTTTTCGCGGAACGCGATTAAATTCGGTGCGCTTCTCTCTCCAGTAATTCGTTTCTACCAGATTATTCTTTACCCTTTCGCGAAGCCGAGCGCGTATGTTCTGGATCGTTGGATCGGGCCCGAGGGTCCTGACTTTCTTGCTGAGCGTGATTTTGAAATCCTCCTCGATCGTCACATTACCGAGCGGCACACCGACATCGGCTATGCTGAGGGCCGCGGGGCACTGAATTTCCTTCGGATAGATGACCTCCGGGTTTCCGGCGAAGGAGCTCCAGTTGATCCCGAGACGATCATTGAGGTGGATGACTTTGAAAACGGAAAACCGGTTTTTGTCGGCTCAGACTCTGAGAACATCGAATTGATCGAACGACTTAAGAAAACCACTTTAAAGTGGGCGATTCTCACCGACGGGAGTGGCTACCCGAAATCGGTCATGAACATTGATGAGTTTTTCAGGCAGATCATCACCGCGAGCGGTCCGGTTGATCCTGCTGACTTTTGCCATGATCCCATCGTCGTTGAGAACTCGGAGACGACGATGGACCAAATTCTCTCGAAACTAATCGTTCAACCCAACTCTTCGGAGGATCGCCTCGTCGATGGCGAGATCATCCTCTATTGGGGCTCCAATTCAAAACGGATCATCTCCGGTCCGGATATCCTCGGAAGACTTCTGCACGGAATCGCCGGGCGCACTGATATATCCGATGAGCATTGAGGCCGAAAATGGCCCCCCAATGAGCTGAAATAGGTGATCCCCGCGAGGAATATCCTGTTTACCCCTTCCATTCGAGCCTATCACTGACATACTGGCCTGGCTTAAGGTTCGATATCAAAGCTCTTTCCTCCCTAATTATGAATCTGACCATCCTCTCCCGGGCTCCAAAATGCTATTCCACCCGCCGCCTTGTCGAAGCGGCAAAATCGAGGGGTCACAAGGTTCTTGTTCAGGACCCACTGCGCTACGCGATCGATATCGATCAGGGCGATCCTGATCTCTACTACAAAGGAAAATCGATCAGCGTCCCAGACGCCGTGCTTCCCAGAATCGGAACCTCGGTGACCCGATATGGAACCACCGTTCTGCGCCAGTTCGAACAGATGGACGTCTACACTCCGAACACATCGGCGGGTGTCAGTAATTCCCGCGACAAATTGCGGAGCCTCCAGATCCTTTCGCGTCATAACATTGGAATTCCAACGACCGCCTATGTGAGCAATAAGGCAGATGTTGAAGATGCCATCGCGCGGGTCGGCGGCACTCCGGTGATCATTAAATTGATCGAGGGCACTCAAGGCGTCGGTGTGATTCTTGCGGACAAGCCTGAGATTGCGAAAGCGATCATCGAAACGCTCCACAGCGCGCAGCAGAACGTCTTGATTCAAAAATTTGTCGCGGAAAGCAAAGGCAAAGATGTCAGGGCCTTTGTCATCAACGACCGCGTCGTCGGTGCGATTCGCAGAACTGCGCAGGGCCAGGAATTCCGCAGCAATGTCCACCGTGGTGGAGTCGCCACAGCGATCGATCTTGATCCCGCCTACGCTGAAGCCGCTGTCCGCGCGGCTCAGATCATGGGATTGAAAGTGTGTGGTGTCGATATGTTAGAGGGAAAAGACGGTCCGCAGATCATGGAGATCAACTCTTCGCCCGGACTTGAAGGAATCGAGGGGGCAACCGGTCTTGATATCGCCGGCGGAGTAATCGAGTTCATCGCCGATCAGGCAAACATGCCGGACATCGATTTACGCCAACGCCTCACGATCAGTCGCGGCTACGGAGTCACCGACATCACGATCCACGCTGGCAGTGCTCTCGTCGGTAAGACCATCAGTGATACCGGGCTTCGCGATGAAGACGTCGTTGTTCTGACCCTGAAGCGTGGCGACTCAGTCATCTCAAATCCGAAGTCCTCGCGACCTCTCGAAGAGAACGACACCTTGCTCTGCTACGGAAAGATCGAGAACATGAAAAAGATGGTTCTGAGCCGCCCCCGCCGGAAGCGCAAGCTCGAAGCGCTGCCGGAGACTCCAGTCACTGAGGGCGTTACCCATGGGTGATTCACCTGACATCCCACGCGAGAAGCGCCCCATCGGAAAGTGGGGTAAAAGTCGGGTCAATCCAGGCAGCCGGAAAAGAATGCGGCTTGTCGCGGGCGAGAGCTTCACCGGCATCAATGTCAGCATGCCTCTCATGGTCTGGCGAGGCAAAGAGGACGGTCCCGTCCTCGGCATTACCGGGGCGGTTCACGGCGACGAGATTAATGGCACCGGCGCGATTCGTCGGCTCATTCAAGATGCCCCTTTTAAGCTGAAACGGGGAGCCCTTATCCTCGTTCCCGTGGTGAATGTCATGGGCTTCGAACGCCACAGCCGTTACACGCCCGACCGCCGTGACCTCAACCGTTGCTTCCCCGGGAGCAGCAAAGCCAGCGTCACCGGCCGACTCGCTCATTTAATTCAGGAAGAAGTGATCGGCCGCTGCGATTACATGATCGATTTGCATACCGCAGCGGTCCGGCGAACCAATTTCCCTAATGTCCGCGCCGACATGGAAGATCCCGGCTGCGTGAGACTGGCGGAAAGTTTTGGTGCCGAAATCATCGTTGATAATGAGGGCCCGGACGGCTCGCTTCGGCGGGAAGCATGCAAAGCCGGATGTCCCACGATGATTCTTGAGGCTGGCGAAGTCTGGAAGGTAGAGCCATCCGTTCAAGAGATGATCATTCGCGGCATCACCAGAGTGGTGACGGAATTGGGAATGATTGATGTTAAGGATAAGGATCGATTGGAGCCGGTGCCCCATCAGATGATCGTAAGTCGCTCCAGTTGGGTGCGCGCCGGAGTCGGAGGCTTCCTGCAGTTCCACGTCGCTCCCGGCGAAACGGTCGAGAAGGGTCAGCCGCTTGCCACCAACACAGGGTTACTCGGGCGGAAACTGGAGACGATTCTCAGTCCCTTTCAGGGAATCATTCTCGGCATGACGACAATGCCTGCCGTTTCACCCGGCGACC
>CAZOUP010000238.1:2141-3458 GCA_964583035.1 uncultured Akkermansia sp. | reverse complement strand
GGCTTTTTCAATCGTTTCCAACAAAAGCCGTGACTGGATCCGGCGACGCGCGAAGGATCGAACCCTACCCGAACTGAATGAATCCGACCCCTCGTCGATTCCGGAGACGGGCGACAATCCGATGAGTGATCAAGTGAGAGAAGCCCTGCTTTTTCTCGAAAAGGGAGACCGCGAACTCCTGCGACTTCACTATTATGAAGGTCTTACTCTCAGCGAAATTTCCGCCATCGACAACATTCCTTCGGGAACCGTCAAATCCAGACTTTTCACCGCGCGGGAACATCTCCGGCACCAACTCAACTCCAACACCCATCCCTAAATCAAGATGAAAGAAGAAGAACTCGACCAACTCCTCACGGACTCGTTTTCAGAAGAAGACCGGGCCCTCCTCGAAAAACTCTCCCACGATCCGTCTATTTTTGAAATGATCGGAGACTCCTTTCGGGGTCGCAATCGCTGGATCACGATCTACGCCACGATCTGGATCTTCATTTTCCTGGGCGGAGCGGTCTGGTGCGGAATGCAATTCGCCGCTCCCGAAACCGACACGACCAAAGAAATCGTCGCCTGGGGAATCGGGACCGCATTCTGCGTCATGACCGTCGGCCTCCTCAAAATGTGGTTCTGGCTCGATATGCACCGCAATGCGATCACTCGCGAGATCAAGCGTCTCGAACTCGCCATCGCCGCGATGTCGGAGCAGTGACGGGCGTAGCGGACTGCGGCAGCCTCTCAGACGCCATCCGTGACCCTCACCAGCTCCGCCACATTTCCGTGAAAGATTCCTCATAAGGAGGCCGTATCAGTCGTCCCACTAATAGGAACTTCTCATCTCATGAAACCGCTGTGTCTACTGCTTGCCCTTACCACCCTTTTTTTCACCCTTCCCCTCACGGCCGATGAACCCGGCCAACAGTCGCTGACCTATTCGACGTTTCCTTATCGCTTTGACTCGAACAACCCCCTGAAGCCAAAGTCACCGATCCTGCTGCAATTCAGTGAGGCGGTCGATCTGAATCAGATCAGTCGATATTTTCAGCTCTACGATAAAACGAACGAACGCTTTGCAGCGATCACGGCCACAGCACCGGGCGAAGCTGAGGTCAGAAAGTTAAAGCGGGACGAAGGTACACTTCCGCCGCTGGACACCTTTATCCTCATTCAGCCGAGTGTCGATCTACCGCTCGGCGGGAGCTGGTATCTCAATGGACGTGCCGGAATGAAAAGCCTCTCCGGCTCTCATGAAATTGTCGAAGGAGCACTCGGCTACCTCGGCAATCTAAACGCTTTCGAGATCGATGAAGTCGAGACGCGCAA
>CAZOUP010000238.1:0-2041 GCA_964583035.1 uncultured Akkermansia sp. | reverse complement strand
CCAGGTCTTCACCGGCATCACGCAGTTCACCCCGAACCCGGGTTTCATTTCCTTTCCGGCTTTCACGACGACCCAAAACGCGGCCGGCCACCGTCGTTTCGATATCAAAACAGGTAACCTCACCGGCTTGCGAACCCGCGTCAAAGCGCTCAGCGGTGACGAACTGATTCTCGCCCTGCGAGAGTATGATGATCACTACGAGGGCTGGGGCGAGAAGCAGTCGCTCGCCTTCTCGAACGTTGCCGGCTCGACTGTCTACGATCAGTTCAAGGGCTCGGCGAACGGAATCGATGAGTCAGAAACGCTCTCTCTGAACTGGAGTGAAATCACGAAAGGCGCGACCACCGGTGCCTTCTATCTTTGCTCTGAAGGAAAATCCTCGACCCGTGAGAAACTCGAAGTCGGCGCCCAGTCTCTCATCCAGCTCACTGACCTCGGACTCGTCTGGAAACAATCCCCCGAAGGAACGACCGTCTACAGTTTTTCCCTTAAATCCGGAGCACCCCTGCCGGGGACCTCGATTCGACTTGTCGATGAAAACGCAAAACCACTCGTCGAAATCACCACCAACGACGCAGCGACCGCCACCTTCTCAAGTGCCCTCTATGCAGACCGTGACGAAGTGCGATTCTTTCTCGACGCCAGCCTCGGTGAGGACCGTCATGTCATCCGCTTCTACGAAGATCTCAATTCGCTTGGCCTCTGGAGTTTCTCCATCGATCAGCGCTACGATGACCTCATCGACGGAGAAAGACGCACCCTGCTTTTCACCGATCGTAACATCTACAAGCCGGGCGACGAGGTGATGATCAAAGGCCTCTCCCGCTTCATCGATGAGGACAGCCTCCTCGGTCCGGGGCAGGGAAAAGCGACCCTTCGCATCTTTGACGGCCGCCAGCGAAAACTCGTCGATAAAGAGATCACCCTCAGCGAGATCGGAAGCTTTGATGAGACGTTCACCCTGCCTTCTGCGGGGATGGGATGGCACTCCGTCGAACTCGACTTCAATCCCGAAGGGGTCGAGCGGCCCGACTGGAGATTGAAAACCTCGGCTTCATTTCAGGTCGAGGAATACCGGGTCAACACCTTCGAAATAGGCTTCGAAAACGAGGCCACTTACCTCTCCGGTGATGCGATCGAGATTCCCGTCAAGGCCAACTACTACATGGGAAAAGCACTCTCGAAAGCCGAGCTGAAATGGAACGTCTATTCCTACAGTCAGTATCCCCGTCCTCGTGGATTCGATGAATTCGAATTTGGCGACCTCACCGTCGATCCTGAAAATTTCTCTGACGACGGAACGACTCCGCTCTCATCGCAGGGAACCGCTAATATTGCCGTTAAGCTGCCCGTCCAGACCATCAACCCGGGGCCACGCAGCGTCTCGCTGACCGCTCAAATCACCGACGCCAACCAACAGACGATCTCGAATTCGACGCGTTTTACGGTTCACAGTTCGGACTTCTACCTTGGCCTGCGTTCACCGGAAGGCGTTCACCGTGCCGGCGACACCGCCACTTTTTCCATCGCCGCCGTTTCCAGCAACGGAGATGCCTACACTGCTCCGGTTGAGACCACCCTGCTCGTGGAAAAAGAAATCTGGAACACTGTCAAAGTCCTCGGAGCCAACGGCAAAATGACACACCGCAATGATCGCACCCTGCAGATGGTGGGCGAAGAAGCGATCACCCTCGAGACCCGCGTCGATGCCGAAACCGGCCTGACCCTGGCACAACCGCACGATCTCACCTTTGCCGAGGCCGGTGACTACCTCATCACTCTCACGGCGCGTGACGAAGAGGGCCGCGCCGCGATCACCCGCACCCGCTTCACCCTCATCGGAGCGGAAGAGCCGTCGTGGTCCTGGTATGATGTCATCCGCATTGATCTCACCCCTGACAAAACCACCTACACCCCCGGAGAAACCGCAAAACTTCTCGTCCGTTCTCCCGTCTTCGGTCACGCCCTTCTCTCAACCGAACGGGGTGGCGTTCGCTCCACCGAATCACTGAAAATCGATCAGTATGAAACCGTCATTGAA
>CAZOUP010000237.1:0-3479 GCA_964583035.1 uncultured Akkermansia sp. | reverse complement strand
ACGGAGATACACTGACGGTGAGTGAAGTGGATGGCGTTAGTGGCGATGTTGGATCCCAGGTGAGCGGGACCTACGGAGTGGTCACGATCAACCGCGATGGAGATTACACCTACCAACTCGACAACAGCAACCCTGCTGTGCAGGCGCTCGCGGGTGGCGAGACCGTTTTTGAAACCTTTGATTACACTGCCAACGACGGGAACGGAGGCACCGCGATCGCAACCCTGACGATCACGATCAACGGAACCAACGATGGTCCGGCCGCAGTGGACGACAGCGGATCCGGAACCGAAGACAATGACATCACAGGGAATGTGATCACCAATGACACCGACATCGATGGGGATAGTCCGTTGACGGTGGTGAGCAACACTGATCCGGCGAATGGAAGCGTCGTCGTTAATTCTGACGGAAGTTATACCTACACCCCGAACGCGAACTTTAACGGGACGGACAGCTTTACCTACGTGATGCAGGATCCGAGTGGAGCGACGGATACGGCAACGGTGACTCTAACGGTAGCGCCTGCCAACGACCCTCCTGTCGCGATTGATGACGTCGGCACAGTCAATGAAGATGCCACTTTGAGCGTGAATGCTGTGAACGGCATCGTGCAGACCAACGATACGGACATTGACGGAGATGCGCTCAGTGTCAGTGATATCCGGACAGGATCGGAAAGCGGAGCGGGGACTTCTGGCACCGTCGGGGTCGCTTTGACTGGGACTCTGGGAACTTTGACGGTAGCTTCGGACGGCAGTTACACTTACGTGGCTGACCAGGCCGCGGCTGATAGTCTCGCGGTGGGCGAGAGCTCCACCGATACCTTCACCTACACGATCAGCGATGGTTCCGGTGGTAGTGACACGGCTGAATTAGTGATCACCGTAATCGGACAGAATGATGGTCCGGTAGCAGTGAATGACACAGGGGATGTGGATGAAGATGCGACTCTCACCGTCAATGCTGCGAGTGGAGTGCTGAGTAATGACAGTGACTTGGATTTGAGTGATGGACTCACCGTGACTGGAGTTCGCACTGGAACTGAAAGTGGATTCGGAACAGAGGAGTTTGTCGGCAACCAGCTTGCAGGTACCTACGGTACTCTGATTTTAAACGAGGATGGTAGCTACAGCTACTCAGCGGATCAGGATGTGACCGATGCGCTTCCTGTAGGAGCGGCGGTGGATGACGTCTTCACCTACACGGTCAGTGATGGAAATGGCGGCACCGATACCGCTGAACTTAGGATCACGATTACGGGCGTGAATGATGCACCTCCTTCGAACCCAACTGACAGCAGCGTTGGGGTTTTCGATGACGTGGATTCAATTGACGAGGACGCATTGGTCCCGATCACCGGAGACGTTCTCGCAAACGACTCAGATCCGGACACCGGAGACACCCTGACCGTGAGCGAAGTAAACGGGGTCTCTGCCAATGTCGCGAGTGCTGTGACGGGAACCTTTGGTGATCTAACACTCAATGCGAATGGAACCTACAGCTATGATTTGGACAGCACCAATCCGACGGTTCAGGCGCTCGGAGTCGGTGAGACGGAAATTGAAACGTTCAGCTACACGGCAGATGATTCGAATGGAGGAAGTGCGACGGCAACCCTGACGATTACAATCAACGGGGTGAATGATGTGCCACCTTCGAATCCACCGACAGGGACGCCGGGAGTGGACTTTGGAGTCTATGACGACGAGAACAGCATCAGCGAAGATGAGTTCCCGAACAGCAAAAGCGGTAATGTCCTGGACAATGATTTGGATCCTGACGGAGACACCTTGACGGTGAGTGAAGTGGACGGTGTCAGCGGGAATGTTGGAGCTGCGGTGACAGGAACATATGGTGTCGTGACAATTGGTAGCGACGGAGAGTATGATTATCAGCTCGACAATAGTAATCCAGCTATCCAGGGATTGGCAGTAGGAGCTACCGTTCTTGAGACCTTCGATTACACGGCGGACGACGGAAACGGAGGTACTGCGACCGCGACTTTGACGATCACGATCAACGGCACCAACGATGCGCCACCCTCAAATCCGATTGATAGCAGTGTGGGAGTGTTTGATGATGTGGATTCGATTGACGAGGACGCCTTGGTTCCGATCACAGGAGACGTTCTTACGAATGATTCAGATCCGGACACCGGAGACACCCTGACCGTGAGCGAAGTGAACGGTGTCGCTGGTAATGTGGCTAGTGCCGTGACGGGAACCTTTGGTGACCTGACGCTCAATGCGAATGGAACCTACAGCTATGATCTAGACAGCACCAATCCGACGGTCCAAGCGCTCGGAGTGGGCGAGACCGAGATTGAAACGTTCAGCTACACGGCAGATGATTCGAATGGAGGAAGTGCGACGGCAACCCTGACGATTACGATCAACGGAGTGAATGACGTTCCTCCATCAAATCCCCCGACAGGAACCCCGGGAGCAGACTTTGGAGTTTATGACGATGAGGACAGCATCAGTGAAGATGACTTCCCTAACAACACGAGTGGCAACGTCCTCGATAATGACCTCGATCCTGACGGAGACACCTTGACGGTAAGTGAAGTCGAAGGAGTGGGAGCTAACGTCGGCACACAAGTGACTGGAACCTATGGTGTCGTGACTATCGGAAGTGATGGCGCTTACAACTACCAGTTGGACAACGGCAACCCGACCGTACAAGCCCTTGGAGCTGGTCAAAGTATTCTTGAGACCTTCGATTACACGGCTGATGATGGTAATGGAGGCACCGCAACAGCGACATTGACCATCACGATCAATGGAACGAACGACGCTCCGACGGCGGTTGATGACACGGGTTCCGGCACGGAAGATAACGACATTGTCGGGAATGTGATCACCAATGACACCGATATCGATGGAGACAGCCCGTTGACGGTCGTGAGCAACACCGACCCTTCGAACGGAAGTGTCGTCGTCAATACGGACGGGAGCTACACTTACACACCGAATGCGAATTTTAATGGAACCGACAGCTTTACTTATGTGATGCAGGATCCGAATGGTGCGACTGATACAGCGACGGTGACATTGACAGTGGCTCCGGCAAACGACCCTCCTGTTGCGGCTGACGACGCCGGCACTGTGAACGAGGACGCTTCACTCAGTGTGAATGCCGTGAACGGGATTGTTAAAACCAATGATACGGACATCGATGGAGACACGCTAAGTGTCAGTGATATTCGGACCGGTACGGAAAGCGGAGGTGGAACACCGGGAACGGTGGGTGTTGCTCTGACGGGAACCTTGGGAACGCTCACCGTAGCCTCAGACGGAAGCTACACCTATGCGGCTGATCAGACTGCGGCAGATAATCTTGCAGTGGGCGAAAGCTCCACAGACACTTTCACTTACACGATCAGTGATGGAAGCGGAGGAAGCGATACCGCCGAGTTGGTGATCACCGTGCTTGGCCAGAACGATGGCCCAGTGGCGTTGAACGACACTGGAGCA
>CAZOUP010000236.1:0-3638 GCA_964583035.1 uncultured Akkermansia sp. | reverse complement strand
GGTGATTCAATCTCGTAAATCTCTTTCCAGTTCTGTTCCCAGACGACCTCGCCTGTGTTCGCATCCAGACAGAAAAATCTTCCCTCGGCACCGAGCGCGTAAACCTTTCTATCAGCGACGGTCGGAGTACTGCGCGGACCGCCGGGATAGGAAATAAAATACGGCTCGTCGTAAGCGTGCGACCAAAGTTCCTCACCGGATTCCGCGTCGAAGCAGCGGATGCGCTCTTTTCCTTTCACAGGATTCCGGCCGCTCGGATTGTTCACGATTTCGCCCTCTGCGATCACATAATCGCTGAGGTAGACTTTCCCCTCCGCGACTGTTGGGCTGCTGTATCCATGGCCGGCCGGAACCCGCCAGAGAATTTCAGGGCCCTCCTCTGGAAGTGACTCCACAATGCCGGTTTCCCGCCAGATGCCGTCGCGCTCCGGACCGAGCCATTGCGGCCAGTCATCGGCCTGGGAAAGAAACGGGGCGAGAAAAAGAGCGAAAAAGACTGGCCTGATCATGAGAAAGAATTACAAGGTTTACGGACCAAAGACAAACGTAGCGTTGGGAAACTTACGACACGCAGATTTCTCTTTCGTTGAATCAAATTAACGGTTAAAATATCCAGATTTTATAGTTGTCATAAATTTAACTATTCCGTAATATTCGCGATGCCTACCTCCTCCCACCCAATTCTGAGCCGCAGCGCGGCGGTGGGCCCGTTTTTGATCGCTCTTTTAGCCATCACCGGCTCCGTTTTTCTCAGTAGTTGCACGACGCTGCCAAGCCGGGAAACCTCAATCGTCTCCGAGACCGGGGCAGGCCTTTCCGGCGCTCCCGCCGAGTCCCGTTTTGTGAAGCTCAGCGCGAAAGTTGCGGGATCTGACGAAGCATTCCCTGTCTGGCGCACCCGTTCCCCCGGCAAGCCGGTCCTGCTATTGCATCCCATTAACGGACTGAGTCCGAAATTTCTCCACTTCGCCCTCGAAATGGAGCGATGGGGCTACCGGGTTTACCTGCCGAGTCTCTACGGCGATCCAATCATGGACAAGCCCGCCTACGGATTTGATCGTGGTCTTGCAATGATCAAGTTTCTCAAAAAAGACGGCCGATGGAACCCCGTCGCGACCGACACGATGGGCCCCATCGTCGATAATGTCGCTGGCCTCGCCCGCTGGGTCAGTCAGAAAGAAGGCGGCCGCCGCATCGCTGTGATCGGGAACAGCCTCACCGGCATGATGCCGCTCGCCATTTTGGATGAGCCGTCCGTCCGCGTCGCCGTGATCGGACAGCCTGCTACCCCCGCGCTCAAAGTGCACGAGATTGCCGGTCGCCTTCCTCAATCGAAGGAAAAGCAGGAAGCGATTTCGATTTCGGAGGAAGAGTGGAACTCCGTCGAGAATGCCCTCCGTCGTGATTCCCGAAAGCGAATTTTCGGATTTCATTACTTCGATGATCCTATGGCGTCGATCGAACGCTTCGATGTCCTCCATAAGCGACTCACCGCCGCCGGCCTCAGTAATCGCTTTAAGGCTTATGTGTTAGAGCGTCCGGGAACCGGCTTCGCCGGCGAAAGATCCAGCTGGGTCGTCGGCAACGAGACCACCGAGAAGCGCAAGATGCTCACCCCGCACTCGACATACGGCGCGAACGAAAATTCAGAAGACCAAGCCTGGTTTCGCAAGCAGCTCAAGAGCGCCCTGCAGAGTGCTTCGTTTTAGGCGGATCCTCTCGCCGCCCAATAGCGCTGCTTCGGGCTTTCGGATTCTAGGGGAAGGTCCAGCTCGCTTCGTACTCGTTCAAGTACAGGCGGATGGTCAATTATATCAAGCTTTTGTATATCAGTGCCGATTGGAAACGACATAAATGTGCTCGACTGAGATTTTAATTTGAAGCCTCGAATAGTGAGATTTCCAATGCTCCGCGAAAAAAAGGAGAATGCGTGCGTGATAGCTTTCAAAATCACGGAAATCTCTCGCTGCCGATTTAGTCGACCGGATCCGACGATTCAGGCCTTCCTGACAGCTTTCGTGATGCGATGGTCACACCACGTAGGCGGCTCATTGGGGTGTGCCTCGAGCATTCGTGCCGCCTTCTTAATTAGAATAAGTTAACAAACTCATTAGTGGATCAGTCGTTTCCCCTCGGTTAGCCATGTCCCTCCAATTCGCCCTCTCCGAAAGCTTCGAACGCTCCTTCACACTCTACGATGACTTCGTGGACGGACTGGATGAGTCGGTCTTAAAGGCACGTCTTCCGAATCTTCCTTCAAACACCGTCGGACTCCAGCTTTGGTGTGTTGTCGGGGCGAGAGAGAGTTTCAGCGTTGCAATTCGAAAGAACGAATGGGCAGGATTCAGTTGTTCTCTTGAGACGACGACCGACAAAAGCTCAGTCGCGGATGCGTTGACACGATCCTCGGCCGCAGTTGCTGAAGCGCTGAAGGGAGCGGAATCCTACAGCAATGCCCAAAATCGTCTCATCGTTGATCTCCTCGAGCACGAAGCCTCGCACCAGGGACAACTCATCCGCTATCTCTACGGTTTGAAACTTCCGATTCCGGAGAGCTGGAAATCGCGATATCACCTCAGTTGAGGGAACCGGCTTCGCGCTTTCACTCCGCGATGAGCGGGAAGAGCTTCGGAAGGATTCTCATGATGATATCGTCATGCCCGGCTTCGGGAACCACGGCCAGTCCGATTTTGAGCCCTGACGGATCCATTTCCGCAAGCGATTCACTCATAGCCAGTGGAATCAGGGTATCTTCTTCACCGTGAAAAATCGTGATCTCGACGGGGCGGTCTGACTGGAGAATGGCATCGAGGGATTTTTCGTTGTCAAAGCGGTGTCGGAGGACCAAGGCGGCTCCGGGCCCCATGGTCCGTTCCGCCATCGCTTTCATCGTCGTGAAAGGAGAGATCGCGATGACGCGGTTCAGCTCGTAGCGCTTCGCAAAATCAAAGGCGACAGCAGCTCCGAGGGAATGTCCGAGTGTCTTCGATTTTGCAATCAGCTCGTTTTTCGAAAGACCAAGAGCCTCCGCCACTGCGGGAACGGCGGCGTCGATGGAGTCAGCAATCCGCTGCGGGCTCGAAGTTCCCCGATTCATTCCATAGCCTGGGTAATCGAAAAGGACAAACGCCTGAGTTTCGGCATTTGGAACCGATTGAACCACCTCGACCCAGTCCAGCGCGACCGAGCCATTGCCTCCGAAAATCCACCAAACGCTGCGGACCGGGGTCCCCTCGGATCGATTCGGGAGATAGAGATACTGCGGCTTCCCATCAACCCCGAAGGCAATCGTCCGGACCTTTTCGAATTCCTTCATTCCCGCCCCATAAGTTCGGGGGAGATAGATCAACCTTCCCTGACCGAAATACAAAATCGCCACGAAAAGGAGAAAGATAACAGCAACGGAGATGAGCAAAAATTTGATGAAAACAGTCTAGCCTTCCCGCCCGGGATAGACCATCCAAACCTCGGCTTGAGTTAAAAATAAGCTTCCTGCGAATTTCCAACCAAATTCCGCAACGGGATGCGCCTTCCATGGTCCTTGACGCGGATGTCGAAGCCGCTAAGATCGCGCAACGTTTTCAACCACCCCCCCCCCGGAATTTTTACCCATGAGCGAACCAGAATTGAACGAACAG
>CAZOUP010000235.1:0-3662 GCA_964583035.1 uncultured Akkermansia sp. | reverse complement strand
CTGCGTGAGACGGCCAAAGGCAAACTGTCGCCATTAGGGTCCCGGGAAGAGTCGGAGTGGATCGCGGTCGAAACCTTCGAAGAAAACGGTTACACGGATGATACCTTGTGGGGTTTGCCCAATGAGGTTCAAGATGAGTTTTTTCCTTTCATGGATCGCTTCCACTCGCTTTTAGAGACGGAGCGCGAACCACTTCAGCAGCACGATGCGGAACTTTCTCTCCAATTGGCGCGAGAGTTTGATTGCCACCTTTCCAATGCCCTGACCTGCGCCGTGGCGATTCGAAGGGGAATTGGTCGCATCGTGTCGTTCTACGATGACTTTCAGAACGCAAACCTCCAGGGGTATCTTCGGGAACACCAGATAAGCGTCGACAACGCCGAGGCAGCCCTGCCTTCAACCTACCCAACCGAGCTGGAAGGGCTTTACGACCGAGCCCTCAAGTGCTTTCAAGAACGAGGCATCGATCTCACTGAGTTCCCCCACCGCTGAACCGGCGCATAATTCCTACGGGACAGGCTATCTGGCCGCCGCCCCCATTGCGCCACCTTCCCTACAGTTGACTGATCGGTTGACCCATAGTTGACCAATCCGGTTAGGTGGCAGGCTATCTGTTCGCTGCCACCATTGCGCCACATTCGCTATCATCTGCGGCAATCCGCGTTTTCACGAAGAGGATTTAACGCCAATAGGAGCGAATACCCCCGCGCCCTCGGGGTCCCGCAAATATCCGCAAATTTCCCCGACCTGAAATGAGCGTTTTGGGGTGATCACCCTGTCTCGTGACCGAAAAAAGCGAAACATCCCGGCATACTTGCTCCCGCTCGCAACGACAGCCAAGAGAAATCGATCCAGGCTCTCAACGTGAGCGCCAAGCCTCCGGAATGTGCAGTTCATGCAATTCGTGAGCACTATGCGCCTTTAACGCTCGATTATTCGAATAAATGATCTTTATTATTCTTTAGAGCTCACTTTTCACGACAATTTGGATGAACTTAGACAAATACACTGCCGGCTCCGTCAAAGAGCAATATGAATACGAGAGTTTCACCCCGTGCACAGTAAATCATGCGTGGTCGTGGAGCGATCCACGTATCAACATACTTCTCTCCGAGGCTGATCGCCGACTGGGCGAGTTGAATGGCCTGTCTCTCATCGTTCCGGACCTCGACCGATTCATCCGCATGCACGTGGTAAAGGAGGCTCAGACTTCGAGTCGTATCGAGGGCACCCAGACGGGCATGGACGAAGCGGTCCGGGACGACCCGGCGGAGATCGCCCCGGAGAAACGCGATGACTGGCAGGAGGTCCGGAATTACATCCTCGCAATGAATCAAGCCATTGGTGATCTGAAAGAACTGCCGCTCTCGAATCGCCTCCTTTGTCAAACACATGAAACGCTCCTCAGTGGAACCCGAGGCGAGCTCAAAACCCCCGGCGAATTTCGACGCAGTCAGAACTGGATCGGCGGTTCCTCTCTAAAGGACGCCGTCTTCATCCCGCCCCATCACGACGATCTTCCACTACTCCTCAACGACCTTGAATCGTTTTGGCACAATGAATCAATCCAGGTGCCGCATCTGATTCGCATCGCCATCAGCCACTACCAGTTCGAGACCATTCACCCCTTTCTCGATGGTAACGGCCGGATCGGTCGTTTACTCATCACGCTCTACCTCGTCGACAAGAAACTACTCCAACATCCATGCCTTTACCTGTCCAGCCATCTTGAAAAAAACCGCAGCGCCTACTACGACGCACTCTCGCACGTCCGCACGACCAATGATCTCGGCCATTGGCTGCGCTTCTTTCTCGTTGCTGTGATCGAGACCGCCAAGCAGGCTATCGAGACCTTTCGCGCCATCTTTCAGTTACGAAACAGCACCGTCGAGCTGCTGGCCGGATACGGGAGGGCTGCACCCAACGCAACCCGCATCGTCGAATTTCTCTACCAGAAGCCATTCACTTCGTCTCAGGAATTGCAGAAACGTCTCTCACTCAGCCGGGCGACCTGCGATCGGCTCATCACCCAGCTCGAAAGAGATGGAATCCTCATGGAATACACCGGCCGCCAACGCTACCGCCAGTATGTCTTTGCCGACTACTACAACCTCTTTTTGTAATCGATGAACTGGAGCTCGAATTCCGTAGAATCTGCGATGGCCACAACAGTCTGGAATTGAATCTCCCGTTCGACATCCTTTTCTCAGACAAGAAGGCCACAGCGCCGACCGGGTTCTCCCAATCCACTTAGCCGGGAATTACACAAATCTTGCACAAAAGGCCCCCTAAAGACTTGGTGAAAGACGGTCGGGGCTGATAAGGAACCAACACACCCCCTTCACTCCAAACAAAACAAATGCCGCTCGCCTCTCACGAACATCTGCCCACCGACCGGTGCGGGCGTGGCATCCACTCCCTCGCCGACTGAATTTGTCGCCACGACCTCAAGGGTGGCGGCGTCTTTGATCACGGTGATCGTTCCGCTGCGGTCGGTCAGGTAGACGTGACCTCCCGCCGCGATCGGTGAGGCGTAGGTCGCGGTGACGCCGGGAATCCGCTCGGGGCCGAAGTGCACCTTGCCGGTTGCGGCGTCGAGGCAGGTGAGGATGCCGGTTTTGCCTTTGTAGAAATAGAGCCGTCCATCGGAGAGGAGCGGTGACGCGATGTCCGGAGTGTCGTCTCCGGTTTGCCAGGCGATGGCGGCGGTTCCTTCGAGTTCGCCTTTTCCACTGAGCTGAAAGGCGCCGAGAAACGAACCGCGGAATCCACTGCCGATGAAGGCAAGACCGTCGGCAGAAACCGCGGAGGCGACGGGACGGTCGGTCTGGCCGCCACAGCTCCAGAGTTCTTCACCGGTTTCGAGATCGTAGGCGCGGGCCCGGGTCTGTCCGTTCATGATGACCTGGGATTGGCCGTTAGCTTCGACCACGAGCGGGGTCGCCCAGCAGGTCGGCTCGCCGTCACGCGACGCGGTCCAGATGAGATCTCCGCTCAGCTTGTTGAGAGCGTAGAGCGCGGAAGGGCCTTCGTGGTCCCAGGGCACGAGAATCTTGTCGCCGGCAAGAGTCGGTGAGCTCCCTTCGCCGAAGGTGGCGCGGGTTTGCATCTTCGAAAAGTCGGTTTTGCTCCAGAGGAGCTCGCCGTCGAGATCATAGCAAAATAAGCCGCGTGAGCCGAAGTGCGCGTAGACCCGCTCGCCGTCGGTGCAGGGCGAGGCCGAGGCGAAGCCGTTCGTGTCGTGCGTTCCCTCATGGGGGGTGGACTCCACCGCGGTTTGATTCCAAAGCAGAGCGCCGGTTTCCCGATCGAAGCAGAAGACCTGAAAGCTCAGTTTCGGGAGAGGAGCGCCTCCTCCGGCTTCGGTGACGGCCGACGTGACAAAAACCTTGTCGCCCCAGATGACGGGAGAACCCGAGCCGCGTCCCGGAATCTCGACCTTCCACTTCACGTTCTCAGTCTCGCTCCACTCCGTCGGCGGCGTCGCGGTCGTGGAGATGCCGTTCCCTCCGTGACCCCGCCAATGCGCCCAGTGTTCGGACGAGTCGGCGCGTCCAGGCTGCGGGGAGGAAAGTAGAAGGGTAAGCGCGAAGAAGAGGCAGGAGGAAATTCTCATGCGCATAAAACAGCATGTTAGAGGGAAAGTTTCGAGCCTTTATGCG
>CAZOUP010000234.1:0-3680 GCA_964583035.1 uncultured Akkermansia sp. | reverse complement strand
GAACTCTACAGAATCGTTGGAGGCGGTCACACCATCCCCGGTGGGACGCAGTATCTCCCGGAAAGGATCATTGGTCCGGTCTGTCATGATATCAATGGCATTGAGGTGACCTGGGATTTCTTCGAATCGAAACGGCGGTGACAAGAAAACGTAGCGGAAGCGGTGACGCTTCCGAAGAGGCAGAAGTCCGGGGCAAGGCGCTCGGAAGGCTGACGACTTCGTTGAGAAAGTATTCGAGCTTATCCCGGAGCGGCGAGACGGGTGTTGGAAGAGTCAAAACCGGTCACGCTCGAAAATGTGTCAGGGTTGATACGCTTCTGGCTTTCCAACAAGCGGGCGCTCCGGAGCAGGAGGGGGCGTAACGCCATTTTCTTTCATGACCAGGGCGATCGCTTCCTCGGTCGCAGCAGAGGGTTTGAAATTTCCGGGCCGAAATCCCTGCGCAATCAGGAGTGGGGTCCAGCGACGCTTGTTGGTCTGATTCCAGATTTCGATATCGGCTCCCGCCCCGGCGAGGAGATCGACCATCTTCGGCCAGTTTCGGTAGGCAGCTCCGTGCATCGCGGTTTCGCGGTTCCGATTCACTGCGTTGACTTCAGCTCCGTTTTCCAGCAACCAGCGAACGACTTCGATTGCTTCGGACTCAATTCCGGCTTCCTCTTCGGGGTTCCGGCTGCTGACGCCGACGGCGGTGAGAAGAGCGGTGCTTCCTTCCTGATCGATCGCTTCCGGATCAGCGCCCAGTTCGTGAAGTAGTTTTAAGTAGGGCAGATCAGCAGATTTGCAGGCGAGTAGAAACGGAGTCGCGCCGCGGGTTCCGAAATTGGGGCCGGCGGTTGGCCGGTTCGAGATGGGCCGATTCACTTCCGCTCCGTATTTCCCGACGAGGAGGCGGGCGAAATCGAGGGTTGTGAGATCGCCTTTGATAGCGGGTGGAGGAAGGCCGTCTTCGCCGTCACCGCGGTTTGGCTTCCTGACCCAGGACAAGACATGAAGAGGTGAGTGACCGGATTGCTCATCGTTAGGGTCGGCCCCGGCGTCAAGCAGAGCTATCGCGGCAGCAAAGTGTCCGTTTTCAACGGCGAGGCGGAGGGCGGTGGTTCGCTTGGAAATTCCTTTGCGGGCCTTGGTTTCATTGGTGGAGGCGATTGTGGGATCGACGCCGTGTTTCAAGAGCAATTCGACGACCTCGTGATGTCCGTTTCGTGCCGCGAAGAAGAGCGGGGTGAATCCGGATTTCAGGGTGCGATCCGCGTCTGCCCCTGCTTCGAGGAGGAGGCGGACGACTTCGGCATGTCCTTCGGCGACCGCCCAGATGAGAGCATCCTGTTGCGCCCAGTCTTTGGAATCCACCTTGGCGCCGTGCTTGAGTAGAAGTGCGACCGGTTCGGGCCGACCGGTTCGGGCGGCGGTCATGAGGGCTGTTTCCCCTCCCCTTAGGTTCGTGTCAGGATCGGCTCCGGCTTCGAGAAGCAGCCTCACAATCATTGCGTTTCCGTTTTGAGCGGCGAGGGAAAGGGCGGCGACTCCGTAGTCGTTCTTTCGATTTGCGTCAGTCCCCGCGGCGAGGAGTTCGGCGACCCGCTCCCCGTCATCTTCGTAGGCGGCCTTAATAAGGGGAGGTTCGGCGCTGTTGGCGCTCAAGCCGAAAACAGCGAGAGCGATCACTGCGATAAAGGTCTGTCTCATTTCAGAGGCTGACGATTCCGTCGCTGTCGCCGAATTTATCGATCTTAACTCCCGCTTTGTGGAGCATCGTAAGATGGAGATTAGCAAGCGGCACCGGCTTGTCGTAGCGAAGGTGACGATTGCCTTTGACGCCGGCGGCCTGACCGCCCGCAACGAGGATCGGGAGGTTCGTGTGATCGTGGACGTTCGGGTTTCCGATCCCGCTGCCGTAGAGAATGAGCGAATGATCGAGAAGTGAACCGTTGCCCTCCGGCGTCGCGGCCAGCTTCTCCAGGTACTCGGCAAAGAGCGAGACGTGAAAGGCGTTGATCTTCGACATGCGCTCGATCTTTCCGGGGTCGTTTCCGTGGTGGGAAAGTGGATGGTGGGGATCGGAAATGCCGATTTCGTTGTAGGTCCGGTTGCTCGTTTCGCGGGCGAGTTGGAAGCTGATGATGCGGGTCATGTCTCCCTGGAGGGCGAGGAGCTGCAGGTCGAACATGAGACGGGCGTGGTCCCGGTAGGAATCGGGGACACCGACGGGGCGGTCGAGATCCGGCTCGGGATTTTCCCTGACACTGACCTCTGCTTTTTGAATGCGGCGCTCCACTTCGCGGATCGAGTCGAGGTAGTGGTCGACTTTCTCACGGTCGGTTGATCCGAGTTCGCGTTTTAGACTGGCCATGTCCGCTTTGACGAAATCGAGGAGGCTGGATCGTTTTCGCAAGGCGGCCTCACGGTCGGCTTTGGAACCCCCTTCGCCGAAGAGTTTTTCGAAAACAAGACGCGGGTGGGCTTCGGCGGATAGAGGGGTTGTCGGTGAGGACCAGCTGAGGTTGTTTTGATAGACGCAGGCGTAGCCGTTGTCGCATTGACCGACGGTTTGCATCATGTCCATCGCGAGTTCGAGCGAGGGCAGTTGGGTTTCGTGACCGATCTCCTTTGCGGCAATCTGATCGGCGGTCGTGCCGAGATAGTAGTCGGTGCTCTCTGTGAGTTTGGCGCGGGCGGCGCTCAGAAAAGCGGAGTTGGAGGTCGCGTGGCTCCCGGGATAGGCTGGCTGGAGTTCCAGGTTCGTGAACGCGGTGACCTGATTTTTCACCGGCTCCAGCGACTGGAGGATGGGTGAAAGAGTATCGAGAGTGTTTTCTGATCCGGGAGTCCAGCGGCTGAGGTCGGCTCCCATCGGCATGAAGACGTAGCCGAGTCGTTTCACCGGTTTGGCGGCGGTCGCCCCGAGGGCGGTGGCAGCGGGAACCATGGCATCGAGGAGGGGGAGGGAAAGCGAAGCGCCGAGGCCGCGCAGGACGGTGCGACGGGGAAGGGCTTTTCGAGTGAGGAAGTTCATGCTGGAGGGGAGTCTAAATGGGAAAGAAGGGGGAGGTCAATTCTGTGGAGCGCTCATTCTCATCACGAAAGGGTCGCTGGTGACGAGAGATTGAATGAGGGAAGTAAAAGCATAGTCGTCTTTTTCCGCCTCATGCACGATCTCGCGAACGGCGGCGGCATCAGTCGACTCGACGCCGCGACCGAGGGCGTAGGTGAGGAGTTTTTCCGTCATCGTGCGGACGAAAAGATCGGGCCGTGAGAGGACTTCCTGTTCCAGGCCCTCAATGCCTTTGAATTCAGCGCCGCCCGGAGAGATTCCGGTGACATCGACAGGGAGTCCGTTCTCGTGCTCCCGCCATTGGCCGACCGCATCGTAGTTTTCGAGAGCGAATCCGATTGGATCCATGACGTTGTGACAACTCGCGCAGACTTCTTTTTCGCGGTGAGCGGCAAGGCGTTCCCGGATCGGTAGGTCGGCGGAGACGGAGGCGTCTTCAAGGGCGGGAATGTCAGGAGGCGGTGGCGGTGGCGGCGTCCCGAGAATGTTCTCAAGAATCCAGTGCCCGCGGATCACCGGCGAGGTGCGGTTTGCATACGAGGTCACCGTGAGAATGCTTCCCTGGCGAAGAAGGCCGCCGCGTTTTGAAGCGGGGTGGAGCGCTACCTCGCGGAAGCGGGTCCCA
>CAZOUP010000233.1:0-3722 GCA_964583035.1 uncultured Akkermansia sp. | reverse complement strand
TAGTATGTATATAATGAAATTATTATGAAAAAACAAGAAATCTTCTCTGCAAACCCCAGCATCATGCTAGTGATCGCTTTTTTTATGTTTTGTGTCACCAACGCCTTGGTGGTTTTGCTAATCGCCACCTTTTTTCCTGATCAAATTGTTTTAGGCACTCTTCATATTTCTCGAACGTGGGCCATCATCCACTCTGTTTCCAGTCTAGCCTTAGCACAAACCTTTCTGCCATCTTTTATTCGTCATTATGAAATCAAGAAAAATATAACATTATCTATCAAAAAATGGTTCAATATCTATTTGGTTATTAACGCTATTAGTTTGTGGGTAATTGGCAGACTAGCCGATCAACTTGGTTTGGGCCTTGCCTCTTGGAGAATAGTACTGGCACTAGCAATTATTCTTAGCGTTGTCCAGAAATGTTCAATAAACAAGCTCAAAAAATACCTCTCAAACCAGAAATAACCTTAGTTACCTTTTCGTACTTTTTTAGCCTATTTCTTTGTTTGGTTCTATTCATAGGTGCCAAGACTAACTAACACCACCTTCAAGGTGTTCTGCCAAACTAAAATATCACGGCATTAAATAAGAAACTATCATAATGATGCAGTAAATTTTCTGATAGAATCTGCCCATGAATGAGATCTTTCAAATTTTAGATAAACTACCCACTGCCGAATCAAAAAAACAATACATAACAAGTCAGCTTATCCCCGCCATGAATCAAAGAAGAAAGAGAGAACTCTCCATGAGTGAAGCTGATGTAGCAAAAAAGCTTTGGTCTCCTCCTTGCTCTGATAAGCCCGGAGAAAAGTACGAGCTTGCTCAGGCAATGACCCAAAGTGCTGAGGAACCACTTTCCGTGGCTACGGCATTAGAAATTGCAGATGTGGTTTACTATTACCTTCAGCCCAATGCCCCCGAAAAAGCTAATTTAGATATATTAGAGGCATTTATTTATCTTATTTTAGGAGAAATGTCGCTGAGCTATAGTTTTACCATTATTAAATATTTAACCAGATTAAAGCACGGAGACTCACCGGATTATCGAAAAATTGAGAGCGAAACAATGCAAAAATTTTTTGTACTAATGAATTTAGCCGAAGCTATTTAATTTTGGAGAGCTAGAGTGGAATTGGGTGTAACTTTTATATACCTCACTTGAGGAGATTCTGCGGGTGATGGGAGCGTGGTTTACGCCTGATGAAGTAGGGTTTTATCTGCTGTGGCTTAGTTTATTATCTAGGGGTTAGTGGAACGGGGGAATGAGTTGAATTATTCGTTAGGATAGAAGTTTTTAATTGCTCTAAGAATTCTCCCATCATCCTCCAAGTTTATAAATCCCATTTCAATTCCAGTAGTTTGCATCCATTTTTTCATTTTTTCATTTCTGGTACTAAATCGTTGTTCAATCTGTTGGTTTCTTTCGTTTGCTAGTTTCTGTAGCTGTGTTGAAATTTGTCCATATAGCTCCGTGGTTTCTCCTTTGGTTTTATTTTCTATATTTGCTGTTCTAATTGTAACTATAGCAATTCCCTCATTGTTTACTTTGAGGTCTATGTATTTTGATCCGTATTCTAAGCGTTCTTGATGTATGGTTTCAGACATAAATAAAAAATAGCAAGAAATGGAGAAAAAGTAAATGAGAGCAAAATATTTTTTTGAGTGTTTTAGAAATTAAAAAAAGAGTAAAAAAACTTTGTTTATGTATGATATAGATTGATATATCAATATAAAATAAGGATGGCGACCCCGACCGGGCTCACCCTCCGGGTACTAGCCACGCGCTTCGTTTTTTGAATACAAGAAAATAATAATTAGCTCGCTTAGCGGCGCGAACAAAAAAGTTGACTACGTTCTGGAATCATCAATTTACAAAAAAAAGATTCTACGATCTTTTTTGCAAATTGGCGAACCACAGCGGAATTGGGTGGAACAAATGAGTGATTCACTTAAGAGAATTGTGGAAGTGATGGGAAACTGGTTCACACCAGAGGAAGTTGAGTTTGATCTAGCAAATATTTGATTATTACCTATGGGTGAGTGGAACATGAAAGAAACGATAAAGGTAGCCTTTATTCTTAAGAAACAGAATCTTGTCCTGAATTTCTAAAGACTCCTATGGCAATAGAGGCTAAAAAGCTAGTTGTTGTTGCACCAGCAACAGTATTTTCAATAAAATCTTCAAGAATTTCTAAAAAGGCATCGTTATAAACAAATCCTAATATTAATGCTATCTCTCTAGCATTTTCTCCGCTCCAACTTTCTTTAAAGGTGAGATTTAGTCTGTCTTTCATAACTAGTAGATCTTATCATATAAATATATGTTTTAAGTAATAAAAAGGGGTTGTTTTATTTTATAAAAATATGGCGACCCCGACCGGGCTCACCCTCCGGGTATTAGGCAGGCGCTTCGTAACTTCAAAGCTATCACTTTGATTACAACCTCGCTTGCCGGCACGAACTAGCTTCATTTCATTCAGCTGGCTCAATCCATTCTGGAATCATTAAGAAATAAAAAAAGACCTAACGGTCTTTTTATATTTCTTGGCGAACTAAAGCGGAATTGGGTGGAACCACTATACATCTCACTTGAGAGGATTGTGGAAGGGATGGGTAGCTGGTTTACGCCAGAGGAAATCAACCCAACTCCTATTTATACTTAATCTATTCCTGCATGTTTATGGAACAAAGAATAGATTATTTAACTATTTAACTCGCTATTACGAAATTTCCAAAGTAGGCTTCAACTGATGTCACTATGCAACCAATTGTTCAGCTTGTAATCTTTTTGCTTTTTTTAATGCCTCTAAAAAAATATCAAAATTATCACTAATTTGTTTTTCGGCCCATGCGACGTCATCACTTGAAGCATTTACAACTCCTGCATCTTCTAAAAGTTGTCTTGTGGCTAGTGCACGTTCTTCAGTTGAAAATTGCAATATGTCTGTTTTTTCCTGATTCATATTTTTTATTATACCATATTTAATAAATACCTATACATCAATCTACTCCATCTACCTGCGACCCCAACCGGACCTTACACGAACTAGTGAGTGGTTGAGATGGTTTTTGTTTTCACCTCGAGTGGAAGTAGCTTTTGCTTGATGTTACCGTTAAAACAATCCTGTTATTTAATTTGATGGTGCTGTATGCAAAGAGTAATCCCACGCATCATTGACTAAATTTAGAGATTTTTCTATTTTACACTCCTTTGGAAGGGAATTTTCTTCTACGGAAATTATTTTAAAGATTTTTCCTCCAAGATGGTTGGGCAATATTCCATCTTCAGTTCCAAAGACCCCTCTTTGGTGATTTATAATACAAATCTGATCGTAATCTTTATAGTTATTTTTTTCCAAAATAGCTTTGTAGTTTTTTGCAGATTGATTTGCATTGGCTACAAAAGAATACCTTAGCCACTGAGGTTTGATTATTAAAATACTAATAAAGTTAATAAAAACCCAAATTGTTAAAAACAAGTATACAAGCTTTTTGTTTTTTTTGATCAAAAATGCAACTGCTTGAGAAATGATAATTAGCATTATCAGAAATGGTAGGTCCATGTAGAAAAGATGAACAATATTTAAGAAAATAAAAATAGAAATTGATGCTACTAGGAAGAGTAAATAAATAATTGTTTTAATCTTCTCTTTTAAAAAACTAAAAATAAGCTTTCCGTTAATTATTAAAAAATAAAAAAAGAAAATAAATAATGCCAA
>CAZOUP010000232.1:0-3832 GCA_964583035.1 uncultured Akkermansia sp. | reverse complement strand
CTCGATCAAAAGACGTGCGACAAACCAAGCTGCCTCACCATGCTCTTAAAAATTCGAAATGAATATCTATTTCTGCAATAATCTAAAAATAAGATATTAAAAACTTTGTAAAAACCAATAAGTTACCGACTTGGTTTAGATCAAGGCGCGGCCAATTATCAATACGTGACATGCCGACTTCAATCAGCCTCTAACCGTTCGCTTTCGATCTGAGCTCTTGTAGAGTCACCCACAGCAAAGCGACTGAAAGCCGCTTCTTTTTCAGCACCGATTCGAATGAAACCGAAAACTGACCAGTGATCATTTCCGCATGAGCGAACGCCGCCACCTCAGGATCACAGGACACATGGTTGCCCTTGCTTTTGCGATTCTTGCGATCGCAGTGACAGTCCCAATACTGAATCTTGTGATCAGCTTCGAGCTCTTTTTCTCCCCCGTAGCAAAATTAGCAGTGGCCACCGGGGTTCCACTCTCTGCGGCTGCCTTCTGCGCATGGATGCTTCGAAAGAGTCGCCATCGCATGATGAATTCTACAGTTCAATGGCTGACCAAAATCGGAATGGCGGCATCGTTCTCGATGGCGGTCTACGGGGCGCTTCGCATCCACGGCATCTTTGATTCGCATGCCCTCCAACGTGCGGAGTGGCGCGAGGTCGTCGATTCTGAGGAGGCGATTCTTTCACTCGCCCCCGCCATGAAGCAGCTCAGTTTCGCAGTCCGCAATCTCAGCTTGCCGGACTTCCAAAGCAGACAACTATTTAGCGAGCAACTGGAGTGGAATGATCTGATCGGCAAACAACCGGAAATCGATCATAATCGACGCGAAAAACCGGCTGCGATGGCGTGGGAAGTTTCGAAAAATTCTGAAACTACCTCCCGGGATCACCTTCAACTCTGGCAGACCTTCCTGAAATCCGTCTCCTACTTCAAGCACGCCAAGTTCTACGTCGTCCGTGGATCTTTCACTTCGCCCGGAAAGGATACCTTTGAGACGGAAGTAGGATTCAACGGCAGTGCCCGCCTCGTAAAGGGAGATTGGACCAATATTCACGGCTCAATTGCCGTCACGTGGGAGCGCGGGACAGATAAAGAGGATGAGAAAGCGTGGATGATCTCCCGTTGGAATCTCGAGAAGCTTGAGGCGATAGAGTCCGAACAGTTGTTCTTCGAAGATGTGTTGGACGAAGCGTTGCCAAGTCAAGGTGATCTCACCAGCGCAAGGACGTCGCTTCATGAACAACTTGTGATTGAGTCCCTAGATTCGGAGAAAGCGCCGTATCGCCACTTTGCCCGCGATGCCTTCGACCATCATCCGGGAGTTTCCGTCGTCGATCTGAATACGAACGGATACGATGACTTTTATGTCATGGTGCGTTCCGGGCCGAACCTCTTCTATGAAAACAACGGGGACGGAACCTTCCATGAGAAAGCGGAAGAACTGGGCCTCGCGATTGAGAATCACACTTCGTCAGCCATCTTCGCCGACTTCGACAACGATGGGGATAAGGATGCCTTTCTGGGACGAAACCTCCTTTCCAGCCTCTACCTGGAAAATGTGAATGGTAGATTTTCGGATCGATCCGGCTCAGCAACCGGGGGACTCCTTCCGTCACTCGTTTCCTCCGTATCAGCGGTCGACTACGACAATGACGGATTGCTCGACATCTACTTTTCAACGTATGCGGCAGACCTGCTCTCAAGTGACGCGGAAGCCATCGGCATCTACCTCAGCCATCCCGATTACTCCCGTCTCCAATCCCTCTTACGTGGCAGTGAAGCGCATGAAATCCTCAATGCTCCCGGACCTCCCAATCGGCTGCTTCGAAACCTCGGAGGAGGAAAATTCGGAGATCCCGGATCCGCCGCGACTGATCTGGAGCTTTTCCGTAACAGCTACCAATCGACTTGGTCTGATTTCGATGGCGACGGCGATCAGGACCTCTACGTCGCAAACGATTTTGCCGGGAATTCCCTTTTGAAGAACGAAAACGGACGGTTCGTCGATGTCGCGGAAGAAACCGGAACCACCGACATCGGATTCGGGATGGGGGCCTCGTGGGGTGACTATGATAACGATGGGGATCAAGATCTCTACGTCTCGAACATGTACAGCAAGGCCGGGCGGAGGATCACGGAGCAGTTTGATTCCCTTGATCCACGCATCGCTCTCATGGCCCGGGGAAACTCGCTGTTTCGAAACGAAGGAGGGAGCTTCCAAAAGGTCTCGGGAATCGATGAGCCTTCGCTGAAGGTCGAAAAAGCAGGCTGGTCATGGGGGGGGCAGTTTGTCGATATCAACAACGACGGATACCTCGACATCCATGCCCTGAGCGGATACTACACCTCGCCCAGAGAATTTGGATTACCCGATTTGTGAAGCAGCTATTGGCGCGAGGTCTCGCAGTCTGACAGTTCCAATTCTTTCCTAAAAAGCAGCAGGTCGGATCTTGCGATGCTCGGTAAGCATCTGATGATAGCCCTGCGTGGCGGGGATGAACTCATCCCTGGATCCTTCAGTGGATACGAAAGGAATCATCTTTTTCTAAGTGGCGAGGGAAAGAGCTTCACTGACCTTGGCAGCATCTCCGGACTCGACCATGTCGGCGACTCCCGATCCTTTGCATCGCTCGATTACGATCGCGACGGGTGGCTCGATTTTGTCCTCGTGAATGCGAACGCTCCTCTCGTAAAACTGTACCGAAACCAAATCGGATATCGCAGCGGCAATGATCAAGGAGGGATCATTGCGATCCGTCTCGTCGGCGGAAATCATGGCGCTACGCCGTCTCGCCAATGGTCGAACCGTGACGGCATCGGCGCACGCGTCACCGTTAAGGCTGGAGCATTGCAGCTCGCGCGGGAGCAACGCGCCGGGGAAGGCTTTGCGGCCCAGAACAGCGCGACTTTGCTTCTGGGAGTTGGCACCGCCCCTGTAGTTGACAACCTTACGATTGAATGGCCTGGAGGAACAACACAAACCGCCTCGGACATCCCGACTGGTTCGCTCGTCACCGTCTACGAAAATCCGGAGACAGCTCCCGCCGGCCAATCCTTCGCGGTAGAACCCTATCGCCGGAATGCCCGCCGCGGCTCACCAGCGTTGCACCAAATGACGTCCCGCCGGTTTACCGGAAAAGAACTGAAGATTCATCCCGCAGGTCCGCCCGCCACCTTGCGCGTCTACACCACGATGGCCACCTGGTGCCCCGCCTGCAAATTCTGGCAAACCCAGGGAAATGCATTAGTAAAAGAGTTCAGCGATGATGAGATCCAATTCTACGGAATTCCAATCGACCCGGAAGACACCGACGAAAAGCTGAACGAATACATCGCAGATTATCGACCCGCCTATGAAATTCTTCGGGGCCTGTCCCCGGCTGAAAGCGGAGCGATCACCGATATTTCCAACGTAAAGTTTGGCAAAGGCACACTCCCAACAACCGTGGTGACCGGTTCAAACGGTATCGTCCTCCTCGTCGTCCCCGGCATGCCAGCCCGATCCGATTTGCTGCGCCTTCTTAACGAGGAGGGGAAGCAGATCGTTTCCTTTCATGGTGCCCCCCAATGACGCCTTGCCTACTGAATTTTTTTGAACCCGATTGGGAGCTCCGGAAAATCAGGGCGAACACGAGTGTTGGTTGACTGAGTCCAAACTACGTCGGCCTCGGATGGCTCGACCACTCGAGTAGTCAGCTCGGAGTCGGAAACCGCATCAATAATCATAACGGTTGGAGTCGGATCGCCAGTTTCGACGAGGAGACGCCCAAATACTGCCCATGAATCAAAGTAAAAGGTCGGGCCCGAATAGGTTTGGGCGGTGACATCAATGGTA
>CAZOUP010000231.1:0-3833 GCA_964583035.1 uncultured Akkermansia sp. | reverse complement strand
AAAGCGATAGGCGACGTGATGCCAGTTCCCGTCGGCGAGATCGGTGCTGCCGACGGCGAATCCATCATCGAATTCGACACGCAGCGCACCGCGGGCTCCGCGACCCGAGGTTTGGTCGCAGGAAACTCTCCATCCCGTCCCGTCCCGTCCGTATTCAAGAATTTCATGGCCGGGGCGACTCCCGAGTTTCGGCGGAATCTTCATCCAGAAACTGACGGTGTGGCTGTTTTCCAGGCGGAATTCCTTCGAAAGCGGGATTACCAACTCACTGCCCGGTTGAAAAACGAGTCCCCCTCCGATCGCTCCGGCAGCGCGACGCGGCGAGTTGTCCAATTCCCCCTCGGCGACGATGGGGACATCGAAATTTTTGGTGGTTCCGGTGTCCTCGATCACAGCACCCACCGATTCATCGAATGAGTAGCGCAGCAGGGGCGCCGGCTCTCCGATCGATCCGATCTGGAGGACGAACTGATCGCCCGCATAGGGCACGGGGGAAAGTTCACTCCTCGTGCGGCTATCGGCTCGCAGGGCAAGCCCCTCTCTCACGAGAACCGTGACCGAGTTTCCGCTCGTGCGGCTCGCTTCCACTTCGCCTTCCATGACGTGAAGTTCAGAATTGCCTTCTGCATCGACATCAATCCCGAAGCGGGTGCCGATATCGACGGCGTTCAGGCGCGGGGTGTTGACCGTAAAGCCGGAAGCGGGTGGCGGGACATCAGCGGTGAGTTTTCCCTTGTTCAGAAAAACGCGGTTGGACGATTCAATACTTAGAGCGGCAGGGCCCTCGATCGTCGCCGTGGCCCCGGAGTTGAAAGCGATCATGGCTTCTCCCGACTCAATCTCGATGAGGCCACTGGTGAGCCAGCCGTCGTCGCGAGCGGTCTTTGCCGTTTCGGCTGACCAGACGAGGTCATCGCTCAATTCGATCCGGGCCACGAACTTGGGACCGGCCATGCTGTATTGCGCGGCACGCTGAGCAAAAGGGTGCTGAGAAAAAATAATCTCCTGAAGTCCGAACATCAGCGCGATTGAGGCAGCGGCGGAAATGAGGCCTGCCTTGACGAGGTCAGGCCAGCGGAGCGGATTGATCTCCTCACGTTCTTCCACGATTTCAGTGAGCACAGATTTGGCAAACGTTCGACCTTCATCAGCGCCTTCGGACTTGAGGCGGGCCATGACGGCGGATTCGAAGATGTCGTCAGTCTCCGATTCCGCTTGAGGGACGAGGAAGCGGAGGGCTGAATCAAGCTGCACCTGATGGAGAAAACATTCACGGAGATCAGCATCGCGACGGAGAGCATCTTCTACCTGGGCGCGACCGCGCTCATCGAGCTCGTTCGCGAGATAGGCTTCTAGAAATTCAGCGTTCACAATTCAGGCAGGTTCGGGGGAGGATTCGAGTTTTTGCTCAATACACTTGCGCAACGCGGTTCTGACGCGGCAAAGAGTCGTGCGGACCCAGGCTTCGCTCTGATTGAACGCCCGTGACATCTCGCGGGATGTTTCCGCGAGTTTGTATTTGTGCTCGAGCAGCTCCTTTTGCTGCTCCGGAAGGCGTTCGAGGCATTCCTCCAGATAAATCACCGCGGTAGATTCCGGTGACCATTGATCTTTCGAAGCTTGCTCAACGAGAAAATTCTCGAGGAATTTCTCTTTGTTCTGCGTAATCCGCTGATACCGAAGGGTTTCCTTGCGAACGAGATTGAAGGCGATGGCACGAAGCCACTTACCAAAATCAGTGCCGGCTTCAAAGTCGTCGATACGGCGATGGGCGAATACGAACGTTTCGTGCGCTATTTCGTCAATGAGATGAGGCACTGGCAGCTTCATTGCGACAAAAGCACGAAGCCGCGAACTGTGAAGGCTGAGGAGCTCTTCAAAGGCGCTTAAATCTCCGTCCTGCACGCGAAGGACGAGATCGGTCTCTGTTTCGTTTTTCGACACTGCTCGAGTATATCCGAGAGCGATAGGGTTGTGACAGGATGTTTTTAAAATTTCCGACCCTCAAGGGGTGATAAATTGGACTCCGCCAAGGCCTTTCCAGATTACAACAAGCAGCCAGTGGCAGAGCATCGGAGTCCAAAGAGAGCAGGTCCATTTCCTCATGAGGCAGAAAGCGACGCCGAAAATGGCGACGAAGAACAGGAATCGCGGATCGATCATGTAGGGCATCGCTTCGGGAATGAGGAGAAAACCGGCGAATGGATGCCAGAGCACGAAAAGGATTGTCGAGAAAGTGATCGAGAATTTAGTCTGCGGGGCGTTGAGAAATCCCCGAAAAACAATTTCTTCGAACAAAGCTGGAAACAAAAAGGCGACCGCAGCGATTTTCGCCATCTGTGAGAGGGCGGGGATCTTGTTTAGATCGGCAAAATCCGGAAGGATGAGCCATGCCATCGCGGTTAGGCACAGGGTCGCGAGGAGAGAAGCCCCTAGTTTTCCGGTTTTCGGAAAGTTTTTCAAATCCTGCCGAATCAACAGGAACCCCGGGGTGAGACGGTGCTTGAGATTGCTTACAAGATCCATTTCGGAGATTTGTGTCAAAACGAGACCATACCCTGTTGGGTCGATGACCTGACCCTGTTCAGGTCCGGCTACCCTCGCGGCACGATCCCGACGAAATTTCGCACCTTCTTAAAGGGCTCGACATGGATTGGCTCGGAGCGTTCTCCGCGATTGAGATAGAAACCGCTTGAGGTGCCGCCATCAAGATTGAGAGAGCGGTGAATCTTCCGCGACGGGGAGAATCCCGGGGAAGCGAGGACTTCCCCCAGCTCAGCAAGGGTGAGGGAGTCGCTCAATCCGATGCCGAACCATTGTCCTCCATCGTCAACGACAAAAGTGCGCCGCCTTGCGTTCTCCGCCGAAAGCCCGCGCACTGTTGTTCCTTGATCGACGAGAAACGGCCCCGCCTGGATCAAGTCGGTCGGTTTGTATTTCGAGCCGCTGTATTCCGCCCGCCGCAAGACATAGGGGTTCCGGTTTCCGCTGGAAAGGAGGACCCCGCTGAGGAGGCTCCCGGAGCCGAATTTCCCCGTTTCATTGCCGGAAGCGACCATGAGACCGGACGGCGCGTCGTCTTTCAGGAAAAAGCCCCCATTCACCCCGGCGAGGCAGCCGTTCTTCCTCAGCGCGGTGACGAGATCCGGGAAAATCGGGGAGTCACCGCCGCCATTGTCGACTACGCGGAAGGTGTGGGTTTCCGAATTAAACCAGACGAGGTCGATGCGTTTCGCGGCGAAAAAGCTGCTGTCGCCCTCGCGCGAGACCGTCTTGCGCTCATAGATCAAGGGAGAGGCCGGATCGGCAGCCGGTGAGTTGTCGTTCACTTTCCACTGCGCTGCTGCTGCCACCGGGAAGAGAAGCATGAGGGCGGCAGCGGAAATTTTCATGGAGAAGGGGAGTTACTTCGTGGCAATCGCCATTAAGGTCTGAAAGTGCGGTGGATCGGCCTCCCGATCAACCACGGAGATGTCTATTTCCGTGAAACCCTCCGCTGTCAGAAAGCGCGAGATTTCCAACTCTGAGAATCCGAGCCAGGTATCGGCGTAGAGTTCACGGGCTTCTTCGAACTGATGCTTGAGGAGATCGAGGATCACGATCCGTCCGCCGGGCTTTAAAATGCGATGCGCGGCGGCGATGGCTTCCTCCGGCCTCTCGGCGTGGTGAAGGGCCTGACTGAAAAAAGCGAGATCAACCGAGTTGTCATCGATCGGAGGATTCTCGATCTCGCCATGCCGGTATTCGAGATTCGTGTAGCCGTTTTCTTTCGCGACTCCGGTGCCGAACTCGACCATTTTTTCCGAGCTGTCGACCGCGATGACGAGTTTCGC
>CAZOUP010000230.1:0-3895 GCA_964583035.1 uncultured Akkermansia sp. | reverse complement strand
CGGACCGTCATTGCTTCCAATGACTGTCACCGTGATGTCTGCCGTGTCCGTCCCACCCTGTGTGTCTTCAACCACATAGCTGAAAGTAACCAACTCTGTCTCACCATCCGCGAGTGAGTCAAAATCATCCCCGGGCTGAAATCTGACGCGAGTTCCTGAATTCCTAATCGAGGCGGTTCCTTTTCCTGGATCTGGCTGGTTAATACTGAGCACAGTCAAAGTATCTCCAGTATCCGGGTCACTGTCGTTGTTCAGAATCTGAATATTTACGTTGGTATCCTGATCTGTGTCTGCGGAATCAGCGACAGCAGTCGGACCATCATTCGTGCCATTTATAGTCACGGCAACCATCGCCGAATCGGATGCACCTTCATCGTCAGCTACGACATAGTTGAAGGTAACGACTCTTGACTGTCCAACTGCCAGGTCATCAAAGTCAGTCCCAGGGTCAAAAGTCACATCGGCACCTCCATTCGTAATCGAAACAGAACCCTGATTCGGCGAAGGCGTAGTCACACTCGTCACCGTTAAGGTATCGGAAAGGTCCGCTTCGAAATCGTTGTCAGTCACATCGATGACCACGGAAACGTTCTCGTCGGTCTCCGCCCCGTCATTAACAGCTCCCGGCGCATCATTGGCTCCATTCACCGTGATAAGAATTGTAGCGGTGTCCGTTGCACCCGCGTCGTCCTCGATCGTATAGTCGACGCTGACGATTTCCGTCTCTCCTTCGCCGAGATAGTTAAAATCAGTTCCCGGATTGAACGTCACTTCGGTTCCCCCACTGGTGATTGCTGTGCTGCCCCTTACCGGCGTATCAACACTCACCACGGTGAGGGTGTCGCCCAAATCCGAGTCAGTATCGTTATCGAGCACCGAGATCGTAACCACCGAGTTTTCTCCCGTTTCCTCACCATCATCGACAGCAACAGGAATGTCATTCATTCCGTTGACCGTAACCAGAACGGTAGCAGTATCGGTGCCGCCGTTTCCATCGCTGATATCGTAGGTAAAACTTACGACCTCACTCTCAGTTCCGCGAAGATAGTCAAAGTCAGTTCCAGGCTCGAACGTCACGGTAGTGCCGCCCCCGGAAACTGAAGTCGTTCCCAGCCCGCCGACCGGCTGTGTGACACCCGTTACTGTCAGGGTGTCAGTCGTATCGGCGTCCGTATCGTTACCGAGCACATCGATCACGACATTTGCATTTTCCGTCGTATCATCGTTATCATCGAGAGCGTCCGGCCCATCATTAAGGCCTTCTACGGTCACGGTGATATTCGCCGTGCTTGTTGCACCGTATGAATCGGTCACCTCATACTCAAAGGACACTAGTTCCGACTCTCCATCAGCAAGTGAATTAAAGTCGTTTCCAGGGTCAAAGGTGACAAGGGTTCCACCCCCAGTGATTGCGGCAGTTCCTTTTCCAACCGGGGGCTGATTGACATCGGTCAACGTCAATGTGTCCCCGTTATCCACGTCAGAATCGTTCGCCAGCACATCGATCGTCACTGCCGTCTCCTCATCCGTAGTCGTTTCATCGTCGACCAGGTCAGGAGCGTCATTGATTCCTGTCACAGTCACTCGGACTGTCGCGTTGTCATTACCACCGCTACCGTCGCTAAGGTCGTAATCGAACACCACCACTTCGGTCTCTCCCTGAGCGAGATCGTTGAAGTCACTACCGGGATTAAAGGTAACATCGTCACCGCCGTTCGTGATGGACACACTTCCCTGCCCTGCAGGCGGCTGAGAGACCGCCGATACGGAGAGATCATCATTTGTGTCTACGTCGGTATCATTATCCAACACATCGATCACGATGGAAGTGTCCTCATCGGTACTTCCGATATCATCAACAGCGGCAGGATCGTCATTGAGGCCATTGACAGTCACCGTCACGGTTTCCGTGCGAGTCTCGCCACTGCCGGCGGCTTCCACAACGTACGAAAATGTTGTCGTTGCACTTTCTCCAACCCCGAGACTCTCAAAGTTCGTTCCGGGAGTGAAGGTCAGGTCTGTTCCGTTGTTTACAACTGTTCCGTCGTTGATATCGGAGGGTTGGTTGACAGAGTCAATGCTGAGCGCATCGCCGCTGTCGATGTCGCTATCGTTGGCGAGGACATCGATAGTCACCGGACTTCCTTCAAATGTCGATCCCATATCAGGATTTGTATCCATTGCGTCGTCGAGACCATTAATGGTCACGGTTGCCGTCGCCGTGCTGGTCCCGCCGCTCCCATCACTGATCACGTAAGTAAAGCTGTCCGTGACCGAGGTTCCCTGGGCCAATGAGTTGAATTGATCGTTCGGGTCGTAGTCGACGGTCCCGTTCCCATTGACCGTGACCTCGGCACCGCTTGCAAGCGTGATTGTTCCCCCGGCCGTTACTCCATTGATCTCCGCAATCGTGAGAGCATCCCCATCCGCATCGCTGTCGGCGGCCACAGAATCATCGGCTCCCAGAAGGTCGATATTTACGAGCGAGTTCTGGTCCGTCTCCTCGTTATCATTGACGGCTACTGGCCCGTCGTTGATCCCGTTCACGGTGACAGTCACTGTTTCCACCTCGCCGGTCGTCAGGGTGTATTCGAACGAAATCACCTCAGACTCACCTACTCCGAGATCTTCGAAGTCGGAATCGGGATCGAACGTAACCGTTGTCCCGTTCGTAGAAGCACTTCCCTTGCTAGGAGTGGATACCGAACCAATAGACAAGCTCTCTCCCGCGTCCGGGTCTGTATCGTTGTCGAGGACAGAAAGTGTAATCGGAGTCGCCTCGTCCGTGATCCCAAGATCTGGTTCCGTTTCGGTCGCATCTTCCACGCCATTAACGGTAACAGTTGCAGTGGCGGTGCTTGTTCCTCCGTTTCCATCACTGATCACATAGGTGAAACTGTCGGTGGCGACGTCTCCCTGATCCAGAGAATCGAATTGACCATTGGGATCATAATCCACCGTTCCGTTCCCGTTGACCTGGAGGAGAGCGCCACTTGCCAAAGTAATGACCCCCCCAGCAGTAATCCCGTTGATCTGTGTGACCGTGAGGGCGTCGCCGTCAGGATCGCTGTCAGCCGCCACGGAATCGTCAGCACCCAGCAGGTCAATATTGACCGTGCTGTTCTGGTCGGTTGTTTCCGCGTCGTTGACCGCAGTCGGCGCATCATTGAGTCCATTCACGGTCACAGTGACTGTCTCGGTCGCCGTCTCTCCACTACCCGCCGAAATGGTGGTGTAAGTGAACGTGGTCGTTGCACTTTCACCGACACTCAGTGAGTCAAAATTGGCTCCCGGAGTGAACGTCAAATCGCCGACATTGTTGGTAACCACCCCATCATCCGTATCGGACGGCTGCGTTACCGAAGTAATGGTCAATGTATCGCTCTGGTCGACATCTTCGTCATTCGCAAGCACATCAATTGTGATTGCCGTGTCTTCGTCCGTCAGCCCCTCATCCGGAGCCGTCACGGTAGCGTCATTCACCCCATTGACCGTTATCGTCAAAGTTGCAGTTGCCGTGCCTCCATTGCCGTCGTCCGCGGTGTAATCAAAAGTTTCCAGAACAGTCTCCCCGCCGCCAAGGGCCTGGACAATCGGGTTGCCGTTATCGAGTTGGTAAATATAGCTTCCGTCCTCTGCTATCGTGACCACTCCGTACGTTCCGGTCACCTGAGATCCAACATCGCCACTAACGCCATCCACTTCACTCACCGTCAGTGTATCTCCGTCAGGATCCAGATCATTATCCAGCACATTACCCGTCGTGCTGTTCGGGAACTCATCTTCGCTGATGCTGTCCGCATCGTCATACACTCCAAAGTCCACTCCTGGTGTCCCCGTTCACACTGCACGACAAAAAACAGAACCTTAACTCGTTAAAAATAAATCACTTATA
>CAZOUP010000229.1:0-4048 GCA_964583035.1 uncultured Akkermansia sp. | reverse complement strand
TCCGTTTGCGGTGTGCGAAGACATCCACCTCTGAGGTGATTTTGCCAGACCCGGCATCCGTGGCGATTTTCTTCAATTCACCGCGCAGTTCTGTAATGCGTTTGCTATCCGCCGCGAGTTTTTCCGCTGGTATTTTAAATCGTGCGAGATCCGATTCGAGGTCGATGCGGCTCATTTCGTTCAGCAAATAATGAGCTCCGAGAATCAAGAACACGACGACGGCGCAGCCCGCCGCCGAGAAAATCAGAGCGGCGCTACTCGGGGGCGGTTTCGGCACCTTGATAAGAGGCATCCCGAGGAGAGTTCCGCTCAAAGGATCGCACGCGCGGGCAAGGCCATTCGCCCACATCGCGGTGCCTTTCTCTTCGGTGAGGTTGAGCCGCGCCGCCTCTTCCTCGATCGCTAATTCTCCGGGACTCCCAAAAAGGAGACAGGTTGGCGGATCGCTCGAAACGAAGGCGGAAGCGACCTCGGCATCTCCGAGCGCGTCGGCAAGCGCCTCGGGGCCGTTCCAGCCTCGCAAGTCGATGCGTTCTCCGCCGGGGGCGTGAAAAAGAGCGAACTCCGGCCAGTTTTCAAGCTGCGCGGCAGGCGATTCGAGACGGATTCCGGCAGGGTGCCCCACCGCGACAAGTCGGCTCCTGCGGGCGGCGCTTCCCAAGGCACTTCGCAGTGCGGCGAGATCACGCATCGCCGCTTGCACGACCCAGGCTCGCATGACACCGACGTCAGCGGGGAGTCGTGTCGCTGCGGAAACCGATTCCGAGGTGGCGAGACCGCTCACGGTCTGGGCCTCCATTTCGGCTCCGCTTTGCCAGTCCTCGCCTCCCATCGCAGGTAAATCGGTGACCACCGCAGTGAGGCGGTCGCTCAACACTGTGATCTCGCGGGCCGGACGCGGACGTTGTGAAAGAAGTGAAGCGAGGCTGTCGGCATCGACCGGCTCCCGTCCCCCCGGCGAAAAAAAGGGGTCATTCCCGCTTCGATCTACGCCGATCTTTTCCGCTCCTGTCGCGACCGGGCCTCGACGGAGAACTTTGTAGACAGCGAATCCTTCCGCTTCGTGCCGCAGATCGACGCGAAGATACTGCTCACCCGCTTCGATGAGAAAGGTCTTGTCGGGTCGTTGGGAGAGGGAGGGCATGGGGCAGTTTTCAGTGATGCAGGGGCTGATTAGTAGAGGGTCAGGGTAATTGTGCTCGTAAAACGGTCGATGACGACGTGGGTGGCGGGGGACCTGCGTTTTGCTGGCATGCTCGGAGCCGGAAGAGTTCCGTCATCAACAACCTCGTCCTGCGCTGCCGGTGGCGATGCATCAGTCTCTTCGCCTAGTTGGTAGGCTCGAAATACCAAAGCTCCGATCGGCAGATTCTGTAAGGTTAGTGCTTTATCGGGAGTCTCCGTGGGCAATGGAGGTGATTGGGATGGACTGTCAAAATCGTAAGGTTCCTGTCGTATGGTATGAGCCTCGCCACCGCCATCGGCCCCATAAACTCGAACGATGACATATCGCCCGTCCGCTTCTTGAATTTGACCGCTATCAGAGACGACATTGACCGTCACATCCTGCCTCCAGCGGTCGTCGACTGTATCGACGACACCGGCGGTGACTGCGGCTGCGTCCGCCTCAAAGACTGTTTCGACATCTTCCTCGTAGCCTGTTCCTGCGATCGTCATACTGAGTCCAAGGCTTTGAATGATGGCGATGGTCTCGCCGGGATTGTTGGCTAAGTCTCCGTTCGCTTCATAAAGTCCGAAGGGATTGCCGAACCCGTCGGAGACGTTGTCCCTTGTCAGACCGAGATGAAGATAAGGGCCGCGCCAACCCGTACCAAGACGGATCTCCGCGTCGCCAGTCGGCGTGTTGATCTCGTAATCAGGGAGTCCTCCCTGTGCCCACAGTTCTTCGAGTTGTGTCAGGGGATTGATACCCACGGCCTGCGGCAACCGCCCGATGTCGCCGAGAAATCCGGCGTCGTCGCCGTCGCCAAGGACCGCTTTTTCAATCTCCTCCAGCTGGTTTACGTTGGCATCGTAGTTCTGCTGTTCCAATCTGCCGACGACGCTGCGCATTGCCACGGTCGAAAGCACCGCGATGATGCTGAGGACGACGAGCAGTTCAATAAGCGTCAAGCCTGAGCGATGGGCGCGGTGCGGAATCTTCTGAGAGGCTTTCATTAGAGATTCGGGTCGGCGGACAGGAGGAAAAAGACGAGGTCATCGCCACGGTCGGCATCGACAGGATTGGTTGCGTCGGTGTCGAGGACGCGGTCCGGACCAGCGGAGACAAGACGGGCGGACCGGGTGTCGTGCTGTTGGAGAAGGAGCGGTTTCCGCCAGCTGTCGAGAATGGCGGGCTCGGTCAGTCGCGCAGGAGGAGTCGTAGGGAACCGGTCACCGGTTTCGAGGAAGTCTCCGTAGCGGGCTCCTTCGTAATGGAGATAGGGTCCATTCCAGCCCCGTTTCGTCGCGGGATCAAAGGGGAGTTCGCCATCGATATTCTCGAAGAGGCCGCTAAGTCGGCTCGGGAGATTTGCGAGATCGCCCCGATAGCCGGGGTCGGCGGTTGAGGTCCCGACGAGTGCATCGCGAACTGCTCGCATCGTCTCGAGCGTGATGATTTCGCCCGCTTCGCGGCTTTCGCCATCGGCTCCGCGAATTTTCAATTCGGTGGGGATGGAGGAATTGCTCGTGGTGATCGCAACGCCGGCCATGGCGATTAAAATAACGAGGACGATGAGCAGCTCCAGTAGTGTCACTCCGGCTTGAGAGGGGGAGCGAGGCGAAGAAATCGCCGAACCGTTTTGACTCAAAGAAAGCGGAGCGGAATGGCGGGGCAGATCCATGAGACGAAAGGTCGTTAAGGGGAAAAGATAACGCCGGAGACTGAGTCGATCCCTGTAGCGAGGTGGTCTTTGCGATGGGATCATGAAACAAGGGGAGAACCACGGAAGTGGTGATCAGCGGAAGCGGAAAAACGAGGAGGTAGTAGGTGGTGTTCGATGAGTTGCGGTCACTGACTGTTACCCGAAAAGGCCAGGCCCGTGAACGGACCCGGCCTGGGGAAATCAAATGGGGATTTGAACAGTTGAGTTCAAATATCCATGAAATTCGATGCGATGATCGGAAAGTTCTTAGTTAGTCGCTTCGTAGAACTCGGCAAGGTTGCCGTCGATGGTTTTGAACTCTTCCCCATCGTCGATGCAGGTCATTCCGATGTAGAATGCCTCTGCCTCGGCGGCATCATAGCCCACGAGAATTGCGTAGCGACTGTAGGTAGTCGCGGCCGATCCTTCACCGGGAGTGTTAACTGGAGCTACTTTGAAGGATCGATTCAAGCCAACAAGGTCGGACTCGCGTCCGAGACCGAAGGCAAAGATCGCATCAGGAGCGTCTATGTTGAACTGGTCGGCCACCTCAATGATGGAGTCCGCGCCGAGGCCAGCAAGGACGGCAGCGGCTGCGACGGCCGTGACATTAACGTAATCATGGCCGTCAAATGTTGCATTTTCACCACCAGCAGTGAGGAGGTCAGCAAAGCTGTCAGCGGCGGCCGGGTGAACCTCGTCGATCCCGAGATCTTGCAAAGCGTCTGCCTGCGCTGCGTCAAGTGTGACCAGCTGAAATCCTTCTGCTGCCGTTTCTCCAACGTAGTCTGGGATGGCCGTTCCACCCGCATTTACGAGCCCGTCAAACCCACCATTAAGCAGTCCACCCGTGAAGAGTTCAGCCGTGAGCGCGCTTTCTCCGGCACGAATTGAGGCGGCACTGGTCGCGCCGTGAGTTCTTTTCTGAACGTTAGGCACGATGCCGATGGCAACCCCAGCCACTGCGGCGAGGATAAACAAGACGACGAGGAGCTCGATCAGAGTGAGACCCTGTTGATATTTGCGACGAAGTGCCGCGGAGGAGATATTAACTTTCATAGTAGTTTATTGGTTTTGTTAGTTTTCTTTTGTAGTGGTCTCCGGGCGTCGCGGCCTCCGGACTCAAAAGTCATGCCATCTCAATCGGCTGCTCGTGGCGATTCCCATTCGAGTAAATAAAG
>CAZOUP010000228.1:0-4074 GCA_964583035.1 uncultured Akkermansia sp. | reverse complement strand
CTCAAACGGCTGTCATACCAATCCGCGATGTAGACGCAGCCATCGGGGCCGACGCCGCAGAAGACGGGGCGAAACCAGCGGTCATCGGTTTCGAGGAGCGGTTCTTTATCGACGGTTCGGAAGCTTGACCCGTCCGGCAGCAGCTCGCTCACCCAGACAATATTGTGGAGTGAATTTGCGGCGATGATTTTACCATCCCACGAGTCCGGAAAGAGACCGCCCTCATAAATGCAAAAGGCCTGCGCGAAGCGTCGGTCATCGCCTTCGTGAGCCATGTGATTGATGTAACCGAAAGCGTAAGGATTCGTGAGCGGTCCATGTTTGCCCCACGATTTCTTTCCGTAGGCACCCTGCGGGTAATACATGCCGCGGGTGTTGCCGTTGTTCGTCCCGGAAAAAACGCGCCCGGCGGAATCGATCTCGAGTGAGAAGGTGTTTCCACCGCCCTCGGCATAGATCTCGAACTGTGTCATCTGCGGATGGTAGCGCCAGACGGCCTGGCCCTGCCACTCGACCAAGTCTCCCGTCGCTGGATTGGTCACCGCTGCAGTCGTCGTGCTCCCGGTGACACCGTAGAGCCAGCCGTCCGGCCCCCACTTGAGACTGTTCGCGACGGCGTGGGTGTCTTCGATTCCGAATCCTGAGAGGATCACCTCCGGGTCACGGTCAGGGTTGGCGTCTCCATCAGCGTCGGGATAAAAAAGGAGGTAGGGCGCGTTCGTCACCCAGATTCCCCCCGCCCCGGTTTCGACCGATGTCGCAATGTTCAGACCGGTGATGACATCGCGGTGGGAGTCATAAATGCCGTCTCCCGTCGTGTCTTCAAAGACGGTGATTTTGTCGGCTCCTTTTGTGCCATGAGGCGGCGGCTCGGGAACTTTGTCGAATTGAGCGCGAAGATGGTTGTCGTATTCGATGATCTTAAGGCCCGCCGGAAACTGATACTGGAGATACTGCGTGACCCACATTCTCCCCTTCGAATCCCAACTGAGATGGAGCGGCTGGCCAATGACCGGCTCGCTCGCGACAAGCTCGATCTCGAATCCCTCGCGGATGCGGAATTGCTTGAGCGCTTCCTCCGCCGGTGTCGGTTCGGAGCCGTCCGCGAGGGCACCACGGCCTTCGTAATTCTCGATGAGATCGGCGACCTGATCCGTGCCCGCGACCGACGCCGTCTCGTCGGCCATGACCCAGGGGGTCATCGCTATCAGCCAGAAGAGGAAAATTCTACGCATGAGCATGAGCGTGACAAAATTCCACGAATCGTGAATCCAAAAATCGACGGATTCAGGGTAGGAAAAGTAGGATGGGTTGCCTAACCCGTCTTTGCAGCGGCCATCGATTGACGGGTTTGGCAACCCGTCCTACTTAGCTCGGCATGGGCACAAAAAAACCGGCGGGATGGAAGTCCTCGCCGGTTTCGCTTTGAAAAAATTCGATCCCAATTAAAACGGAAAGCGCATACCGGCACGGATCTGGGTAAAGTCCGGCTGGGTCTGATCAACCCAGTTGTATGAAAAGTCAGCAAAGACTCCGAGGCAACCCCATGACTCGAAGCGCACGTCAATACCGCCGCCGAGGTTCCAAAGGAACTCAGAAGTGTTAGCGTTCACGACACCAGGCCCGCCGAAGAGGTAAGGGGCAACCGTGCTGCAGCACTCACCGCCAAGAGGAAAACGATAAACCATGTTCATCTTGCCGACATGCTCGGCATCACCGCCGCCATGAAGAGCATAGCTACCCTCGATCCCGAGATTACGACCGAAGAAGTATCCCAGCGCGACGCCGCCGCCAAGTTCATTTGAAAGGATGCTGGGGCTTTCGGGCCAGTAGCCTGACATAAAGACACTGAATTCGAAGCCGGTGTCATAACAGTAGCTCGGGCTCGTCACGACCTGCTCGACCATGGGAGATTTGGCGCTGTGGAACTTTTGCTTATCCCATCCCCAGCCTGCCTGAGCGACAGAACCGAGAAAGAAGGTGGCAAGGAGGAAAACGGAGAGGCTTTTCATGTCACTGAGTGGTTGGGAAAATCCTAGCGGGAATGTTCAGCAAGACAAACCTTTTTTTCAGGTGCTGAAATGAGCGTGCTTTGGAGACATGAAGCCCGGCGCGGAAATGCTGTCGCTATATCGTTACTCGCCCTCGTAACTCTCATCCATCATGATGAGGTCGGTGATGGTGACGAAGCGGTATCCCTGCGCCAGGAGTTGGTCGAGGGTCGAGGGCATCGCATCGACGGTGGAGGCGTGGAGATCATGGACGAGGAGGATTCCCCCCGGTTTTGCTCCATTGACGAGACGACTCGTGACGACGGAGGCTCCGGGTTTCTTCCAGTCCTCGGGGTCAACCGACCAGAGGATCGTCGGGTAGCCAAACTCCTTGAGCATGAGTTTTTTCTGATCGTTCAAGATCGCCCCGCCGGGAGGACGCATCGAGCGGGGCGCGACGCCGGTTTCTTTCACGATCATGTCATGGGCGTCCCGCAATTCTTTGCGAAGCCCGGCATCAGACATTTTGGAAAGCGTGCCGTGGGTCACGGTATGATTTCCGATCTCATGCCCTTCGGCGATCATGCGACGAAGGAGCTGGGGGTTATATTTCACCATGTTACCCACGACGTAAAAAGTCGCCTTAACATTCCTCGCTTTCAACATGTCGAGAAGGCGTGGCGTGTTCACCCCGTGAGGGCCGTCATCGAAAGTGATCGCGATGACCTTTTCGCTGGTCTGAATACTGAAATAGGTCGCGTCAATCTCTCGATCCCAACCAGGGATCGTCGAGGTTCTCGTTTTCACTTCGTCCCAGGTCGGGGCCTCAAGGCCGACAGGAATTCTGATCACAGCGGAAAGATTCGTCTGTTCGAGAGGCAGAGGGTCGCGGGAGATCGCGCCCGGCATCTGGCAGGAGCTGAGAGCAAACAAGGCTGCCACGAGCGGAAGCGCTATTTTTAATGAAATCCCCATGAACTCCGAAACCTTGCGTTTAGGTGCGCGCATTTCAAGCAGCAACTGGTGTGACGATCAGCTTTCCTCGAGCATTGATTTTCGGATCGTTTCTTTGAGCGATGACGGAATCACGAGAGCACCGAGTTCGTCCTCCGGAATCTGAATCAGGAGCGGCTTCGCTTCGAGGTCGAGCCAACCGAGGAGAAGCTTGACCTCGGGTTTTGCCATCGCGGTGCAGCCGATCGTCGATTTCCCGGGGCCAAACCAGGAATGGATAAAGACGGCGCTCCCCCGTCCCGGGATCGTCGGCTGACGGTTGTGGCTCACGACGATGACATAATCGTAGATGCCATCCGTGCGTTTCATCGTTTCAGCGGAGTTCCAGTCTTTTGGGAAACGGGAATCGTTCAGGACAGTCCATTGGTTGTAGAATCGCGAGGCAGGATCATCGACCCAACGGTCGTTTTCCGAGACCTGACGAAACGGGAACGTCTTCTCACGGAACGCCGCCGCCCCGAACCCAAATTCGAGTCGGAAGACGCCCGCAGGAGCGCGTTTGTCCCCTTCCCGCTTTTGCGGTTCGTCTGATCTTTCGCGGTGGAGCCCGACGCCCCAACCGAGTCCTTTGTGACCCACGGTGATCGGAATCGTCGGACCAGCGGGCCGCCATTGACCTTTCTGAGATTCAAAGGTCGCCAAAATCCCTTCGGGAGATTCCCAGTGAGGGGTGATCACGACGATGGCCTGGCGGGAAGCCCCATCCCATTCCGTTCCGGAAGCGGGAGTGGGTGAAAGGGAAAGAAAAAGGGCGACAAAGGCGTTGAAGGCCACCAAAAGTCGGCTCTGGATTTCTTCTTGCGCAGCGTTCATTTTCACGCACTGTAAGCGCTCGCACTTTCGCGCGTAAAGGACAGATGTCTGAGCGGTTTAAGGAGCACGCTTGGAAAGCGTGTGTAGGGGTAACTCTACCGTGGGTTCGAATCCCACTCTGTCCGCCATCCACCAACGGGGACCCCAGCGAAGCGGGGTCCCCGTTGGTGGATTTGGGAGTTGGATTTGAACTACAGTTCGACTCGGAGCGAAGCGGAGAGATCTCACCAAGCAAAGCGACTGAGATAATCCCACT
>CAZOUP010000227.1:0-4101 GCA_964583035.1 uncultured Akkermansia sp. | reverse complement strand
CCTCGCAGAATGCGGTTAAAAACTAAACTGTCCCCAATCTTTGGTGGAGACCCTGGAGACCCCTAATGTGAAGTGGCGGAGCGGACGGGACTTGAACCCGCGACCTCCGGCGTGACAGGCCGGCGCTCTAACCAACTGAGCTACCGCTCCACGGTATGGTAATTTGTCAGGACAAACTACCTTGGTTAGGGGAGCGGGATTCTAGGCGCGGAATAAAATCTGCGCAACAAAAAATATGAAGGAAATCCGTTGCTTTCGGACCCTTTCTGATGAAAAGTCCCGTCCCCTCCCGAGAAGCGTTTTGGAGGACGACTTTTTACCCTACTAAAGACCATGAACGTGATTGATAAAATCGAGCGCGAGCAAATGAAAGCCGAAGTCCCTGAATTCTCTCAGGGCGACACCGTGAATGTGCATTCCCGCGTTGTTGAAGGTGGTAAAGAGCGTATCCAGATTTTCAAAGGGATCGTCATTGGCCGTCGGGGTTCAGGTGTCAACGAGGCGTTCACGGTTCGAAAGATTTCCAATGGTGAAGGCGTCGAGCGTGTCTTTCAAATCCACTCTCCGAAAATGGCGATGATTGAAATCCTCAAGAAGGGCAAGGTCCGCCGCGCGAAGCTCAACTATCTCCGCGACAGGGTCGGTAAGGCGGCGGTCAACGTAAAGTCCAAGGTCGTCCAGAAGTAGTCACGATCACTTCAACGAATCTTTTCAAGGAAGACGGCGGTTACCTCCGCCGTTTTTTTATGTCCTCGCGGCTTGTCTCAGGCTTCTGATATTGCCGAGCCAGGTGCAGGCAATCGCTCCGATGAGTCCGCAAAGCCCCAGGCTGAGGGTGATCGGATGCATCTCCTCACCGCCGGAATGGAAGCTTTCAATCATGACGATCATGGTAGTGAGGAGATAAATCGCCGCGGTGATTGATCCAAAAATCCACCTTCCCCTTGCGGACTCGTTATCAAATGCGAGCGAGGCGGGAATGGCCGAGGCGAGCAGCCCGATTCCGCCGAGCAGGACCGGAGTGGAATCGAGCGCGAAAGATCCGGCAATAAGCGTGACCCCAACGAGAACTCCCCCGCCCACGGCAAGGCCGAGCCATTTTTCCGAAGTCTTGAGCGCGAGACGGGCGGAACTGTCGAGGAGGATGAGAAAATTTCCGATCCCCGGAGCGAGCCAAATCCACATCACGAGCGTGAGCCAGAGAATCGCGAGAACCCCTCCAAGAATCGGACTGACCCGCTCAAGGAGATTTCGACTGACCTGATAGGCGACGTAGAATCCAATGATGATCATCCATTGCCGCCCGCCGGTGAAGCGCTGCATGAAGAAACAGTAGGAAAGATAGAGACGATAGAATCGGGATCTCGCCTTGAAGGACTCGATCAACCCTTCCCGCGCCATCTCCGCTTCGGGGTCGAGACGGAGCGCCTCCCGAAAGTGAGTCTCCGCCGTCTTGTGGTCGCCCCGCTGCAACGCGCTCCAGCCGGCATTGATATGAGCAAAGCTGTTCTCAGGATCTGCGGCCAGTTGTTGCTCGACGGCATGCTGGTTCTCCTCTGCCCGGCCCTGCATTCTCAGGGCGTGGGTCAGAAGGTTTGCGGCAAGGCTGTGATCGGAGTCGGCACTGAGAGCCCGGCGACTCCATTCCTCCGTTTCCGCCCAGCGCTCCATGATGCAATAGGCATTCGCTTTCGCAGCGAGGGCGAGAGCGTCTTCCGGATCAAAACCGATCGCCGTTTCCGCAGCTGAGAGTGCTTCTTTCCCCTGCCGCAAATCAGCGAGGATGAGTGACTTCACCGAGTGGTAGTAGCCTTCATCCGCCCGCAGCCGGATCGCCTCACCAATCGATTCCAGCGCCTGCTTCCGTTTTCCTTCCTGACTGAGTTGGCAAAGAGCAAGGCGGCTGTAAATGAAATCATTTTCCGGCTCCTGTCCAAGTGCAGAGTAGAAGCAGGCTTCAGCCGCTTCAAGGCGCCCCTGTTCCTGAAGCAACAAGCCGTGGGCCAACTCGCTCATTTCTGGATCCCGAGGTAGTCGAGGATGTCATCATAGAACCCGCTCTGATTCGCGTAGAGCGCATAATTTTTCGCACTCTCGAACCATTTCCGGGTGCTCGGCTTCACTTGTTTCGCCGTTTTCATGAGCTGCTTCTGAGTGACGGGAACGATCTTTCCAGACTTCATCGCTTCGGCGAGAGAAACTTCGATGGCCTGATCGAAGGTCGCCTTGATGTCTGCGCCCGAGAACTCTTTGAGCCGCTTGGCGAGGGAGGCGGGGTCAAGGTTGCTGACCGGTTTTCCATCCGCCATGATCTTGACAATCTCGGCGCGGGCCGGTTCATCGGGGGGAGGCACAAAGATGAGGCGATCAAACCGGCCGGGACGGAGGAATGCCGAGTCGAGATGCCAGGGGGCGTTCGTCGCGCCGAGAACGAGGACGCCATCGTTTTTGGCCGATTCCCGATCCAGCTCGGCGAGGAACTGATTGATGAGAGTCCTTCCGGCAGAAGTCCGCATGTCTTTCCGATCCGCCGCGAGAGCGTCAACTTCGTCAAAAAAGAGGACGGAAGGTGCGTTGCGGCGGGCCAGTTCAAAGATTTCGTGCAGCTTTTCTTCCGACTTTCCGATCCACATATCGAGGATTTGATGAAGGCCGACGCTTAAAAATTTGGCGTTAATCTCCCCTGCCGTGGCTCGGCTGATGAGAGTTTTTCCGCAGCCTGGAGGTCCATAGAGGAGCACGCCGCCGCCCGCCTTTTTGCCGTATGCCTCGAAGAGTTCGCGATTCTCCATCGGGTAGAGAATCTTCATGCGAATATCCTCCTTCACCGCCTCCATCCCGCCGACTCGATCAAAATTGGTGTCGGGGTTTTGCTCAAATTCGAGTTCGAGATCCTGATCGTCGTCGAACGGGTCGTCTCCAAAATCCTCTTCAAAATCGGAGTCATACATTGCTCCGGCCTGAAAATCGTTCTGCTGCATCGCGGTCGGCTTTTTTTCCCCGCGCTGCGCTCCACTGCCGCCGGCCTGGCGACCACCGGCCTCCCTGATGCGCTTAAGGAGGGACTCATCCGCGAGCGAAGCGTCGATCCCGAGAGCATGATTGTAGGCCTGCCGCGCTCCTTTTCCATCCGACTCGCCTAAAAGCAACTTTGCTTTGAGAATCAACGCAGGGGCATGCCCGGGATATTCACCGAGGAGCTGCTCAAGCCGCAAGATCGCCTCCGATGATTTTCCTTCCAACTCAAGAATCTGAGCGAGCTGAGTTCGGGCAACCGGATTCCCCGCCTCGAGCTGCAAAGCTTTTTCGAATGCCGCGCGCGCTTCCTCAAAATGAAACTCTTCGAGGTAGGCCTGCCCCAGCATAAGGACGATGGGGAGGTTGTCGGGTGAAACCGAAAGAGCCTGTTTGAGAGATTGAATATCGGCCATCGAAAAAGAGGGAGTGATGAAATGAAACCGATAGCAGTCCGCGAAGCAAGCCCCGAAGTAACCCTGAAAATCGCAAGCTCAAACAAGACGCGGAAACTCAGGCAGCCCGACAGTCGGAAAATACTGCAATCCGCGCGGCGATATGCCATCTTGTCCAGAACTCTCTGATGATTTTTCGAATTCTCATCTCTGCCCTCTTTTCGGCGCTGCTCTTTTTTGAGAGCGCGGCGGGAATATCGGCGGGCGATGAGGAGCCCCTTTTCGAAGTTCTCTTCACCCGTGATGGCGTCGCCTTTGCGGGGACCGTTGATACTGAGGAGAATGCGCTCATTCTCGCAGAATTCGTGAAAGCGATCCGGCCTGATCTCAAGATTCTCAACCGCGGGCTTAAGATCGATGCCAATGCGGAGATGCCCTCCCTCTCCGATCTGAAAAGTCTCCTCGCGGAGTTGGGTATCGCAACGCATGAAGGACGATTCAGCCTCTACGAAGATTCGCTCATCATTGGTGGCATGACAGACAGCCGCATCACCTTGACGGCTCTCCGGATTCGTCTCGAACCTTTTCTCGCGGGTCGGGAATTCATCAATCGTCTCTGTATCGTCAGCAAAGACGACATGCCGAAGCTCTCGATCCGCCTGTCGAGCGGTGAGACTTTAGGGCCGCTTCT
>CAZOUP010000226.1:0-4147 GCA_964583035.1 uncultured Akkermansia sp. | reverse complement strand
CGGGTCCCCGTCAATTTCTTTGAGTTTTAATCTTGCGACCGTACTCCCCAGGCGGCACACTTAACGCGTTAGCTCCGGCACAGAAGGGGTCGAGTCCTCCTACACCAAGCGTGCACCGTTTACTGCCAGGACTACAAGGGTATCTAATCCTTTTCGCTCCCCTGGCCTTCGTCTCTCAGCGTCAGTAATTGTCCAGAGTCTCGCCTTCGCCACTAGTGTTCCTCTCGATATCTACGCATTTCACTGCTACACCGAGAATTCCAGACTCCCCTCCAATACTCAAGTATGGCAGTATCGGATGCAGTTCCGGGGTTGAGCCCCGGGATTTCACATCTGACTTACCACACAGCCTACAGACTCTTTACGCCCAGTAAATCCGAACAACGCTTGAGACCTTCGTATTACCGCGGCTGCTGGCACGAAGTTTGCCGTCCCTTCCTCTTCAGGTACTATCAAGACCCACGTCAGTTACTACGTAAGTTTTTACTCCCTGATGACAGGAGTTTACGACCCTAGGGCCTTCATCCTCCACGCGGCGTCGCACCGTCAGACTTTCGTCCATTGCGAATGATTCTCGACTGCTGCCACCCGTAGGTGTCTGGACCGTGTCTCAGTTCCAGTGTGACTGGTCGTCCTCTCAGACCAGCTACCCGTCATCGCCTTGGTGAGCCTTTACCTCACCAACAAGCTGATAGGCCGCGAGCCCATCCCGAAGCGACAGCTACCGAAGTAGCCGCCTTTAATCTTACGATCACATGGGGTATTAATCTCTCTTTCGAAAGGCTATCCCCCGCTTCGGGGCAGGTAACTCACGTGTTACTCACCCGTTCGCCACTAGAAACTTTCAAAGCAAGCTAAGTAAGTTCCCCGTTCGACTTGCATGTCTTATCCACGCCGCCAGCGTTCGTTCTGAGCCAGAATCAAACTCTCCGAATAGAAAATTGATCCCGATCTTAGTAACGCATGGCATTCATTGCTGAATTGCTATTGTTCTTAAAAACGGAAAATTGACAAGTTGAGAATCTCCGAAGAGATCCTCGCATGAGAGGCTCGTTAGAACCCCTCTTCTTGCACGCAATTGGATTTGCGTGCAGCACACAATTTAGTCTTTTCCTAACACCAAATACTTCTCATAATCAGCAGGTCTCTTCTGCGAACAGTCGAGATGGGATGCTGAGAATTCAGTTGAAATACTCGGCTCGATTTTTCTAAAAGATCATTGTCTCGTCAGGTCCCGTAGAACTGTCGGAGCCACCCTCTTTCGGGCGGGCGATGAATCTAATCGGAATTTTCAGATGGTCAACCGCTTTTGTTAAAGTTTTTCAAAAAAGCTTCAGGACGCCCGTTTCGACATCCTAACAGGTCGCTATTTTTTTAGAAATTCCGACCATTATCACAGGTATTTCAAGAACGCCTCGGAGGCCTTGTGGCCCTGCTCGCTTCTGCCGCTCCCCCTCTGCCTGCTCGCGTTTTAAACGCGAATAGCGTATCATTAATTAATGACGCCGCCTCCTGCTTTGACGAGACCCTCCCCCGCAGCCCCCCTCGTTGCAATCATTCTCGCTTTGAGTTCAGGAGCCTCCGCTCAGGCCCCTAATGAGTCTGCCTTGAGCCGCCTTCCTTCGGTGGGGCCGCGCGCTGAGCCCGTCGATCTTCGACAGGGTGAACTCAAGAGCCTCGTCCTTTCCGTGCTTCCCCCGGAGAGACGTTCCCGCGAAACAACCGCGACGGTCATTGCAAAAGCCTACGCTGACCGCGGCTACCGTCCGCTGTGGGAAGAAATCACTTTTCCTGACTCCTTTCATCTCACGCTTTCTAGAGCGTTGTCAGACCATGGCTTCCCCAGTCTTCTCTCTCTTGACCCTGCAATGCTTCAAGCATCCCTCAACAATGATGTTGTCGATCCGGGGGATCTTGCCCATACGATTTCAATCCTGGATTCAGGCCTCCTCGTTAGACTGGGAGCAATCGATCCAGATGAAATATGGACCGACTGGCATAGTGAAGACACTCCGGGGTCTGAGGACAACTCTATCGACCAAATCGTCAAAGACTTGATTCTCGCCACTGCCATCAAGCCCTTTAATCTCTCCACAGCCCTCGATTCCCTGGGTCCGCAGAACTGGATTTACCGCAAGCTGCGGGAGGCCTACCCGGAAGCAAAGGAAGCGATTATCAAATACTCGGGGCTCCCCTCCATTCCGGATCCCACGACAGCCGGAGTTGGGCGCCCCGGTGAGGCCTACCCCTATGCTCCGGCGATCGGAGCCCACCTTGCTGACCGTGGTTACCTCTCCCTTCCGCCAGAGCAAGTCTCAGCCCTGTCTCAAATGACTCCGGAACTCGTCGCTGCGCTCACCACCTTCCAGACGGACTTTGGCCTCGACGCAGACGGCATCTTTGGCCCCGGTTCGTGGCGCTATCTCAATCTTAATGCGGCGGAAAAGTATCGATCCCTGACGATCAACCTCCACCGGGCAAGGCTTCTTCCAAATGATTTCGGAGATCGATACCTCCTCGTTAACCTTCCCTGCGCCGAGCTTTACCTGTTCGAAGACAATGATTTTCACGCAGACACGATGCGAATCGTTCATGGGAAGGCGTCAAAAGAAAACCAGCGGACGCCCGTTTTTCGCGATGTGATGAAGGAGATTGTTTTCGGGCCCTATTGGAATGTCCCTAAGAGCATTGCCGTGAAAGAGGTTTTGCCTAAGGCGGAGGCGGACTGGGGATTTCTGAGCCGAAACCGCTACGAAATCGTCAGTGACTTCAACCCCTACAATAAGAGCTCGCACCGTCTCTCTCCTGACAATCTCGAACTCGTCAAACAGGGCCGACTTTTCCTTCGCCAGAAGCCCGGTCCCACCAATGCTCTCGGCCATGTGAAGTTTCTCTTCCCTAACTCTTTCAACGTTTACATGCACGACACCCCGTCGAAAAGCTTCTTCGCTCGCAGCGAAAGGGATCACAGCCACGGATGCATCCGTGTTTCGAAGCCGGAGGAACTGGGGGCGTGGGTTCTGAAGAACGAGGGATGGACAACAGAACAGGTCAAAGAAGCGATGTTTGCCGATGTTCGCAAAAGCCTCCCGATTAATGAGGAGATCAATGTTTACATTATTTATCTGACCACCTTTCCCCGTCCTGTCAGCGGCGGGCGCATTGTCATGGCCCCTTCAAGAGACGTTTATGAGATGGACAGCCTTCACGCGCAGAAGCTGAACGCGGTCATTCCGTGGCGCGAAACGCCACCAACCTCGGCAACGGCAACTACAGCCCAGTCGGATGATCAATGAAATCCCAGGTTAAACCCGGGAACTCGTCGCACCAACGCTGAGCGAGAGCCTTCACCCCGAAGGTCTCACTGGCGTAGTGCCCCGCGTAAATAACATTCAACCCGAGTTCTTCCGCCGCCGTGTAACTCCAGTGAGGCCCTTCCCCCGTGACAAAAGTGTCGATCCCTGTGGCTGCGATATCGAAAACTTCGCTCCCGGCCCCTCCGGTGATGACGCCGATATTCTGAACTTTCGAAGGCCCGCCCGTACAGGAGTGAACTTTCCCCCCGACCGCCACTGAAGCCCGTGAAACGCATTCTTCAAAGGTCCAATCCACTTGCGCGGATAACCCAAGCTGAATTCCTTTCCAGGGGAAAAAAGGAGTCTCTCCGGATTCGACGCCCATCGCCCTGAGAAGCCCGATATTATTTCCCAACTCCGGGTGAACATCAAGCGGGATATGGGCACTGTAGATCGCGAGTCCATGATTGATCGCCCGCTGCAACTTCCGAAAAAGAGCACCTTCGATCTTCTGAGCACCCTGCCAAAACAAGCCGTGATGCACGACGAGAAGGTCAGCGCCGCTTTCGCAGGCCGCCTCAATAACGGGGAGGCAGGCATCCACCGCAGCGACAATTTTGCGAACATCGCACGAGCCCTCAAGCTGAAGCCCGTTCAGTGCCTGTGGGTAATCAGGTACATCGCCGAGATTCAACCATCCATCAGCAGCAGAAATAAGATCGTCCAGAGCAGGCATGACGGGAGCCTAGCATTGGCCATCTGCAGTTTGAAACAGAAAACGGCATAGGTTTCGGCCTGCGAATTGAGCCAAAATAAATGACACCGGAGCCGGAAAGTTGAAAGGCAGCTTG
>CAZOUP010000225.1:0-4266 GCA_964583035.1 uncultured Akkermansia sp. | reverse complement strand
CGGGAAGAAAATGGGTTTGAAAAGATTCTGCTTGATAAACTTGGTGGATGTTATTTGGTTGAGTGTCGCGCGCCGATTTAGTGCTAAAGGCAGGAATAAAATCTTCTGCCGGCGCATTTTGAGTAAGAGTGCTGGGAATTCTAGTTTTTTGTTTGCTGTAGTCGTAATCTTGTAGAAAATTTAAAAACTCTAAGACAGAAAATAGCTGGCTTTGATCTAATTGCCTGAGCGAAAGGCTTTTGAGATTGCGTGCTTGTGGCTGATTTGGTTTTTGCTGGCGGACTGTAAGACCTGGTTTAGCCATAAAAGTATTATAGCGTATGAAAATAAACAAGCTGTTTTAGATTTGACGAATTTTAAGCTATAATACAAAGAATATAAAATTGATTTTTTTATGCCTGCAACAATTGAATCCTTAGTCTCACAAGCAAAATCTACTGAAGATGGTCAATCAGAACACCCTTATTCGCCGACTTTTAAACGCGGAAAAATGTTGAAATACCCAGATACAAGCAGAGAATTAATTGAGTTTCATCGGAGCGATCGAACAAAACAGGTGGAAATTCCTCAGTGGATGTCTATCCCAGATAGAATGGTTTTTTTAAAAGCGGAGTTTAAAAGTGGTTTGGAGGCCTTTGGTTTTAGAGAAAATCAGGCTGGTGAAATGGATTTGCCAATTCTTTTGCAGAGCAAGCTTTCTCATGTCGACTCTGAGGTGCAGGCTTTAATAGCTAAAAGATATGATTATGAGGGAGATTCTGGCCTTCAGTCTACATATGCTGAAGAATTTGAGCAGATTAGAGAGAAAATTGATTTAATTAGAGAAGATGTTGCCTCAAAAGAAGATTATCTCGTTGCTCAAAAAATTCTTCGTTTATTAAGGAGAATTGTTTTTTTTAAAAATGATCCTCAGAAATCAGTTGAAGACTATACTCCAATTGATGTTTCAGCGCCTGACATAGTTCAGCTAACAGACGCGGATATTGAAGCCGGATTTTCTCAATTGGCTCTTCATTTTCAAAGAGTGGCCTCTGCAGTTGGAAATAATCCTGCCTTTGGTGGAGACGATCAAAGAAAAAGAGACCTGTATTTAGCAATGAGCAGCGGTTTAAATTCTGAGCTACTAGAAGTTCTCGAAGCCTTAAATAGCTTGCAGGGAGCCAATTGGAGCGACTTAAAAGATATTTTTAACTACGCGCACTTAGCAGTTAGAAACTACAGTCAGTTTGATGGTTATCTTGGTAGTTTGAGACAAAGGCTTTTGGGCATACAGCTGAAAATTGAAAAAAGAAGTCGTGTTTTTGAATCGAAAGAAAAGCTAGAAATAGATGTAAAAGGCACTTTGTTAAGAGTTTCGGAAAATATGGGATTAGGTGCGAGAATGCCCTCTGAAAAAGAGTTTCGAGACTGGGTGTTTGATCGATTTGATGAGTGGGCTCAGGAGTATACTCGGGAAGAAATTTCTTGGAATTTTATTGAGGCTAAAGTGGGCGATGAAACCATCAATTTCCTTCGTTTTTATGATGTTTTGCAAAAAGAAGTGTCAGTCGACAGCGATTTAAAACAATATTTAGAGGTTTTTGATGAACAGATTTTTCCTTTTGCCAAGATGGTACAAGGAGCTCGCCGATTTAAAATTGGGGTAATGGATAACTATACCTCCATTGGTGATTATCAAAAATGGTTGGCTAGAGAAACAAGAGAAGATCGAGACACTCGGATTGTTGACATTTATCGATCCGCTCAGGTTGTCGAAGATGGTTTTGATGTGCCGTTTGCCGAGCGTTGGCGAGCAGCTCAAATTGGCTATGAAAAACTCTATCAGATTCATTTAATTAGAAAGCGAGATCAAGAAAAGGGTCATGAGAATTATTATGTAACAAGATACAATGAAACCGAAGCTTATAGAACAGAAGCCTTTGATTTTTACGGCTATCAAATTAGAGGTGGTCAAAATCTTACTAGATCTCAAGCCGTTGAATTTTCTAAAGCCAAGTTATTAACAGAGCAACCTCAACTGGAATTTTTAACCATTGAAGAAGCTATGTTTTTAATTAAAAATGTTGGTCAAAAAGAGGGTCAAATTTCACCCCATGAATTAACTCAGGAAGATGTTGAATTAAGAACTAGAACAGCACTAAAGCTATTCACTGCTTCCGGACCAGTTAGAGCAGATAGTTTTAAAAATAATCCGCAAGAATTTATGTATGGCTCTGTAGTTTCAGATAGTTTAGATATTAAAGTTAAAGCCAAACAAGTTAGCTATCAATGGAGAGGAGCTGAGATAACAGCGAACTCTCATTATTTAGTTGACGACAATGGTTGGGTTGTGAAGCTAGAGTCTGCTTTAACGGCAGCTGAAAAACAACGGGTTAAACCTTTGCTGGCGGTTATTGAAGACATGATTAAATATGGCGGCAGGGTTGAATCTATTGCCAATGATTTGTCTTGGGCAACATTACAAATGGCTCAAGCTGATGTGCACTTAAAAGGTTTTCAAAAAGAATATGTGTGGTATTTATGGAATTTCTTATACTCTCAACGATATTGGGAAACTAATTACGCTGGCCCAAAATTAAACATGGCGAGAGTTATCAGGAGAATAATATTATCTTATCCAGCTCAGGTAGAGGTAGATGGTAGGCCGGGACAAACTTTAAAAGAGTCATTAATTGATGTTTATTCAGATCCCAGTTTTGATTTAGATAGTGAAGAAGCTAAGCTTTTGTGGACTGAATGGACCCAGCGAGGAGAAGATGAGCGTTTAGCCGACAATCTAGGCCGTGCTGTAGATATGTTTGAACTAATGCAAGATTGGGGCAAAAAGGTTGGTATAGAACTAGCTAGTTTTTCGGGTGGTGGGAAAGAAGCGTCTAATCAGAGAGAAAAAGTTAGAGAAGCTCTTAAAAAAATGGATAAAATTATAAAATACTGGATTGAAATGTTTCCTGATGATACGGTTATGAAATTGATAGCTTCTGAGGCTTTTCCAATTAAAGACCAAGATCTTAAAAGGGTAGTTAAGTTTTTTGAAGCTGGAGACTTTAAGTCGGCTAGAATTTTATTAAGGGAAACACTTGAATCTTTTTTGTTAGAACAAGTTGTGGCTGAGTATATTTCTCACGATCAGTCGAGTCGGCCGGTGCCAAGAAATATTACCACTTTAAAAATAGACACTAGGATCAAACAAGATTTGACGCAACTGAAAGCAGCTTTGACGACTGAGACTTATGGTAGTCGGTCTAACGTGGCCAGGGGTGATGGTGCGTCAAAACGTTTTATGTTTAGACTTATTGATGGAGATGTTGACTCAAACGCTTTAGAGAGTGGTCTATTTGAAGGAGTGGTGGGAGCTATTTTAGAAAAAGGGATTGCTTTGGGAGCCAGTAGCAGCTATCATCTGTTGGAAAAAGCTGACTCGGTAACTTATTTTGATGAGGTTATTCAAACCTAGTTTGGTCGTTCTGTTGTCTCAATAATGTGAGTGTTTAAATTATTTTTGATTATCTTTGAGAATAGGTTTTAATTAAATTAAATTAAAAAAAATAAGTTAAGTTTATAAAAAAAATTGGCTAAAAAAAGGTTAAAACAATTGAAACGAGGCGACCCTATCTACTTGTAGGAATAACAATCGAGTCAGGCCCACCTTGAATACCTTCTTCTCTTTTTGCTTCAGCCTTCTTTTTGGTTTCCTCAGCAGTTGTTGTAATTGTCCCTTCTGCCTGGGCGGTTCTAGCGGCGCTCGTAGGACTTCCAGTTAAATGGTCTGCTCTGCCTTTTTGTAAAGTTTCTGCGACTTGTGTAGCCCACGCAGGTTTGCCCAATCTACGTACTATCCAATTTTCAGCTCCAGAAGGATCTAGACCCAACTTCATGGCATTTTCAAGGTTTTCTCCAAGGCTGCTAAAGCCCCTATATGCAGCACCCGCTGTTCTCTTTGGACCATATCCCCCAGCCACGGCACCAGCAGCTGCGCCCAACCACGGACTGATCTCTAGATCTTTAGCTTTTTGAGTTTGTGTTAAGGCGGCTCCAATTCCAGCTCCAATCGGAGCGCCAATTCCAACTCTGGCAATCTTCTTACTGGCTTGTGCTCCTTGTTTAACTCTATCCCAAGCCACTCCACCCAACTCTTCAAACACCCCACTCTTGGCTCCGAGTGCATTTTTAACTTTTTTAACGATTTCGGGAATAACTAACAACATTCCTACACCAATAATGGCCGGCATGGCGCCGCCAACACCCTGGCCAACTAAAAAAGGAGGC
>CAZOUP010000224.1:0-4268 GCA_964583035.1 uncultured Akkermansia sp. | reverse complement strand
CTGTTGAGTGGACACAAAAAAAAGCCGCCCCGCTTTTGCAGGACGGCTTTTTCCAAAAGGTCGATCAAACCGCGTCGCGGACGTCGATCATGGTTTTCAGAATCGTGTTCCAGGTCTCTGGCGTTTCGAGAACGGCATTCGGGAACATGCAGCCGTCCCAGCAAATGTGCTTGATGCCGCGAGCGGCGTAATCCTTGAGCCAATACTGCGAGCATTTCACGATGTCGAGCTTGCCGTTCGGGTCGTCGGCCTGGCAGTGCTTGCCGGTTTTGTCGTGGCTGCCGGCCCCGTGGACGGTGCCGTCGTTTTGCGCAACGTGGAAGTCGATTGTCCAGGGACGGAGCTTGTCGGTCATTTCCTCGTAGGCGGCGTAGAACTCGTCGTCGCCATAGCCTTCCTTGAGGAGGGCGTGCTCAGGAGCGTTGTAGCCGAGGAGGTAAAGGTAAGTGTGGGCGAGGTCGGCCTGGAAGCCAAGCGTCTCCGGCATCCCGACTTCTTCGAGGAGGTCGAGCATGTCTTTCCAACTGTGCATTCCGGCCCAGCAGATTTCACCTTCAGCGGCGAGGCGCTGGCCATGATCGGCGGCGATCTTGGCGGCTTCGCGGAAAGTTTCGGCGATACGCGTCGTGTTTGCCCCGGAGTCTTCGCGCCATTTGTCGACGCCGAACTCAGCAGAGTCGATCCGGATCACGCCACTCTTGCGAACGCCGTGGTCGTCGAAAATCCCGGCGATGCGGCAACCGACTTTGATCGACTCAAGGAATTTGGCTTTTGACTCATCGTCGCCCATCGCAGAATCACCCACCGTGCCGGGCCAGATCGGGGCGACGAGGGAACCGACGTCAAAACCGTGACCGGCAATCTTGTCGGCGATTTCTTTCAGATCCGAATCAGAGGCGTAGGGATCGGTGTGTGGAAAAAAGAGAAAGTAATCGATGCCATCATACTTCTGTCCATCGACTTCAGCGGCGGCAGTGAGCTCGAGCATGCGGTCGAGCGAGATGGGGGGCTCCTGACCTTCGTCGTCGCCTTTTCCAACGAGACCGGGCCACATGGCGTTGTGCAATTTCAGTGATGACATGATAGGGGAATTCGAGGGGTTATGATTCGTGTGCGCGAAATGATACATGATGGCCCCGACAGGGCAAGATCGAAGCCATGACGCATGTGTCCGCATTCGCCAAATTCGTATGGCGAATCCGCGTTCTTTCCGTTACAGGGCAGGGGTTGACTTCAAATGGCCTCTCGTGGACCTTCCCGTCCCGAAAATCGTAACCCCAAAATCATTCCCACTTCATGAAACGCCTCTCGTTCCTTCTCATCGCATCCGCTTTCGTTTTTTCCGCCTGCAGCGAGACCACTGAGGTGGCTGAGACTCCCGAAGCTCCGGTCGTGGAGGAAGCTGTGCCTGAGCAAACTCCGGAAGAGCCCGCTCCGGTTTCGATGACGCCAAAGGTTCGCATCGAGACGAGCGCCGGTAACATCGTCCTCGAACTCGATCGCGAGAAGGCACCGGCTTCGGTCGAGAACTTTCTCACGTATGCGACGGAAGGTTTCTACAACAACACCGTCTTCCATCGCGTCATCGAAGGCTTCATGGTCCAGGGCGGAGGATTCGGCCTCATGGAAGATGGCAAAATCCAGCAGAAGGAGACGAAGTCACCGATCCAGAACGAGGCGAAAAACGGTCTCAAGAACGCACGCGGCTCGATCGCGATGGCGCGGACCGGCGATCCTCACAGCGCGACGGCTCAGTTTTTCATCAATCACGGGGACAACGACAATCTCGATCATCCCTCGTTCGACGGCTGGGGCTATGCGGTTTTCGGAAAGGTCGTCGAGGGCCTCGATATCGTTGATCAGATTGCAGCGAGCGCGACGGCGTCCAAGGTCCTCACGACGAAAGGTGGCGATGCCCCGATGAGCGACGTGCCGGTGGAAACCGTCGTAATCAAGAGCGTGACGCTTCTGCCGTAATTTGGCAGTCAGATATTTACCCCGAAATTTTATACAATATGAGTGAAAATAACGAAGAACTACCACGAGTCTTTTTTGACATGGAAGCAGGCGGCGAAGCGGTTGGACGCATTGTCATGGAACTCCGCCCTGATGTGGTCCCGAAGACGGCTGAAAATTTCCGCGCCTTGTGCACGGGGGAGAAAGGCGTGAGCTACAAGGGCAGCCCGTTCCACCGTGTCATCCCTGACTTCATGTGTCAGGGCGGCGATATCACCCGTGGTGACGGCACCGGTGGTCAGTCGATCTATGGCAAGAAATTCGAAGACGAAAATTTTGAGCTGAAGCACACCGGTCCCGGCATTCTCAGCATGGCCAATGCGGGTAAGAACACAAACGGGTCGCAGTTTTTCATCTGCACGGCTGAGACGGATTGGCTCGACGGAGCGCACGTCGTTTTCGGCCAAGTCGTCGAGGGCCTCGATGTCGTCGAAAAGCTCGAAGCACTCGGCAGTCGCAGCGGAAAAACCGCGAAGGAAATCAAAGTGGCTGACTGCGGGCAGCTCTAAGTCTTTTTCAATAATTCAATGAGACGCCTCTCTTTCTTTTGCTTCGGCAGGGGAAGGGCGGGGCGTTTTTTCTGTACGGTCCTGGCGATTTTCGTCGAGTTCGCGGCGCTGGAGACCCGGGCGGAGGAAAGGCCGGCCAAGGTCACGGCTGAGGCTCGGGTTGAAGTGGGCGGGGAGAGTTGGCGTTATTTTCTCTTTCTCCCAGCCGACTACGACGCGAATGAGGTGGCGCAATGGCCGGCGATCCTCTGGTTGCACGGGCGGAGTCTGCGGGGCGACGATTTGGATCAGTTGCGACGGTATGGGCCGCCTTCGTTCCTCGGGGAAAAGCCCGACTTTCCCTTCGTTGTGATTTGTCCACAACTCCCGGATGGAGCGTGGCCGCCGGCGGGCCTAAATGCGCTCCTCGATGAGTGTCTTGAGAAATATCGGATCGACGAGGACCGGGTCATTCTCACGGGGGACAGTCTCGGTGCGATGGGAGCCTGGAATCTGGCGGGGACTTCCCCGGAGCGATTCGCGGCGCTTTCACCGATCACGGCGCATGGTGCTGGCTGGGTCGCGGAAAAGCTCACGAAGATGCCGATTCGGGCCTGGCATGGAGATTCAGACGAAGCGGTCCCGATGAAAGACCATCTCGCTCTCATCAAAAAAATCCGCGAGCTGGGTGGCGACGCGGAGATCAAAATTATCCCCGGAGGCACGCATGGCAGTGTTATCGGGATGAACTGGAGAGATCCTGAGTGGCTTGCGTGGATTACGAAACAACGCCGAAGTGAACATGAGTGAATCTTTTGAATACGATGCCGTCGTGATCGGCTCCGGTCCGAACGGGCTTGCCGCCGGAGTTCGGCTTGCGCAGGCGGGGCAGTCCGTGCTCATCGTCGAGGCGCACGAGCGACCGGGCGGAGGCGCCCGCACCGCAGAGTTGACGCTGCCGGGATTTCATCACGATGTCTGTTCGGCGATTCACCCGATGGGTCTCGCCTCGCCGTATTTTCAGACGCTACCGCTCGCGGAGCACGGGCTGGAGTGGATTCATCCGGAGATTCCGCTCGCGCATCCTTTCGATGACGGGAGCGCCGCGGTGATGCATCGCTCGGTCGAGGAAACAGCGGCTCAGTTTGATGAAACGACCGCGAAGGCCTATCGCCTCGCTTTTGGTTATCCGTCGCGGCACTTCGATGAATTAATCCGTGACATCTTCTCTCCGCCGGGTATTCCGAAGCACCCCATTGTCGGCGCTCAGTTTGGCTTGCGGGCGCTTCCCGCCGCGCTCGATGCCGCGAGGCTTTGGTTTTCCGATGAGAAGGCGAGGGGACTGCTCGCCGGAAACGCCGCGCATTCGGTCCTGCCGCTGGATCGTCTCCTCGCGACGAACGCGATCGGGGTGCTTCTCATGATGGCCGGTCACGCCCACGGCTGGCCCGTCGCGAAAGGTGGCTCGGTTAGCATTGTTAACGCGCTCCTGAGCTATTTTGAATCCCTCGGCGGGAAACTGGAGACGGGGTGGAAGGTCGAGTCGATCAAGGAACTCCCGAAGGCGAAGGCCTATCTCTTTGACACTCCACCTTCAGCGATGAGCCGGATCGCGGGGGAGCGACTTCCCGAAAAGTATCGTGCCCGACTGGGGCGGTTCCGCCATGGGCCGGGGATTTTTAAGATCGACTACGCGCTCGACGCGCCGGTGCCCTGGACGGCAGAAGCCTGTCGCAAAGCGGGGACGGTCCACGTCGGCGGGAC
>CAZOUP010000223.1:0-4343 GCA_964583035.1 uncultured Akkermansia sp. | reverse complement strand
TCGCGTGGCATACCAACCGCCACCTCTATTTTAACGACTCAGGGGACACTTCCGCATTTATCCTCCTAGCCGGTGTCGGAATTCTTCGGGACGACTAGTTCAGGAAGACTGACCGCTACGAAACCGTCGTCCGCTAAAGCGAATGGTTTGGGAGTTCGGATCGAATTTCGAGCCTATTCAGGGCATCTTTTCGGGTCTTTAACGAAGATGTCCGGTTCAAGAGCTTGGTCGAATCTTCATTGCAGTGAACCTCTGATCCTGAAAAAGTGGGCCTGCATAAAAATGAAGTTTGCCTCAATTGCTCGATACGACCAACTCTTGAACAAACTCGGGAGCGAGTTTATTCAGGAAAGGGAGAGAAGAGGGATGTCCAAGTTTCAAATACATCCGCTTGAACTCCTGACTGAGTGAACCGGACGATCCAAATTCGGCACTAACTTCGGGGTAGAGGGAAAGGAGTTGTTTCTCTTCCTTTTCCAAATCCTGATAGCTCATTTCTTTGGAAAGGCCTTGATGAGGAAAAACTCCCACTGGCTTTCTCCAGTCAAATCCATCAAAGGGGTCTTCTCCGATTCGGAAGTTTTGAAACTGGAAGATCTGTCGGCCGGCTTGGTCCGTGATCATCATGCTCTTGGGCCTAAACAGGGCGGTCTTCTTTTCTTTGGAAAGATAAGAGGAGCCTAGGACCAAAATAAGGCGATACACTATATTTTCCTTCGTCCTGATCAGGGCCGGATAGGACCAGAGCCCTGTCGTGTCGATCGGGAAAGTCTCTGCCAGTTTGCGCAGGGTGAGAAACGAATTCGTTTCTTCCTGGTTGGAATCTGCTTTTGCGCTTCTCATAGAGTTTGTAAATTAAGAAAGTGCGACACCGTGGAATCCAAAGTCGTCTCCCGCTGAAAAGAGACGATCAAAGGGGACTTCGATACCTGGTCCGACATCGGGGTCATTCAGGGTAACGATGGGACCGTCAGGCCCGACGGTAAGCCCGATAAGTTGGACAGCATGACCGGAGTCAGGAAGCAGCCCAAGTTCGTGAAGAGGGATCGACTCCTCCGCGTAGAGTTCCGTTGCGTCGATCGCCAGAAGGGGACGCGCTCCTGATTCCAGTATTTCGGCGAGGTCTTCTGCGGTGTTCCAGTGAAAGTCGGATGCGCTGATATCTAGCCCGGCCTCGGTGCAAATGTCATTCAGCATTGGAGTGAGGAGGTTGGGGGTCGTTCCTGTATACGGATTATAAACTCCATAGTCTTGCATTATGTCTGAAAGAATCGCTTCGCCAGGATCGAACCCAAGCGAGCGGAACATCATGTTTGTGGTGGCAACGGCACAAGAGAATGGGTCGTCCTGACCATCCCATAGAGCCATGTCTTCGTGAGGGTTTCCGTAGGTCGCCCAAATCTCGTTGAACCCGGGTATTGCTGTATCGAGTGTATCGAAGATGGGTGCGTCATTGAAGGTGATCGCAGGCATGAGATCGTTGAGCGGCTCTAAGGTGTCCCCCCAGATTTCATTCGCCATTTCAATCGAGTTTGGGACGTTAGGGGTGAAGTCTCCTGTGGCGGCCGCGCTGGATGCCTCGATGTCGATCTTCCCATCGTCGTTATAATCCATCCAGAGCGCTGTTGAGCTTTGCGACTCGCTGGCATCTAGTTGGATGCCTGCGTTCTCCGATCCATCACTGTTCCAGTCCACGTCGAGGTTTATCCGGTCCGGAAGGTCAGTTCCGGACTGATCGTACAGGGATAAGTCGATTTCGTTGATGCCATCATTGTTGAAATCGAAACCGATCTCAAGTTGTTCGGGAAAAAATCCCGAGTCATCCCCTCCTGTTTCAATGCTAATTATGTCGCCCATGAGTTCTTTCAGTTGGAGTTTTCTGTTTTCGACTTCGGGAGTAAGTTCCTATAATCTAGTGACTGCTCGCTCAAGAGAAATTGCACATCTTCGCCAAGATCCTGAACCAATAGGCCATCACTTCCCGACACGCAGAAAAACTGATTGGCGGATTCCCTTGCCAGTTGTTCGGAAAGTAAAGTGGGCATCTTCTTTCCCACTAATCGCTTTTCGCTTTCGTTCAAAGAATCGAAGAGCATCCGGTCACGCTTCATTGCTCGTTGGGACTCTTTCTCCACAAACCGCGAGACTTCCGAAGCAGAAACCCCGAATGATTGGAGGAAAATGTTCCACCAGGGAAAGACTTCCTCGGCAGCGTGTCGAAAAGTTCGCTCTGACTCCTTTTGCCCCAAAATGGAGTGGGAGAGAACGGCAATACCGTTTCCTCCAAGACCTGCCATGACCATGTAGCCCATCGGACCTAGCGGCCCGGCCGCTGCGGCAGCCAATGCCCCAGCCCCGGTCGCGATCAGAGGGGTGTATTGTTGCACCTTGGTTAACCACGATTTCTGAACCTCTTCTTTTGCAAGCAGGGAGGTAATCGGGCGCAGGGCGGACTCTATACTGGTCAGCGATCGTTGCATTTCCCCCTGGGCTCTCGTGATGGCGATTCGAAAACGCTGAACAGAGGACTCGTGCTCACGTGTAGAGATTCCGGATGCTCTTTTCCCGAAGACATCGACCATCCACTGGCTGTCTATTTCTGCCCATGAGTAGGGGTAGGAAAGGCGCAGGATTTCAAGCTTCTGACGAAGCCTCGGGATCGCGACGGCAAGAATGGTTAACTTCTCGACAGTTTCCTGTTTCAACTCCGGGTTCTCAACAAACTTGTCCTCACCAACTGCCTGAACTTCCCGGATCAGTTCATCCATGGATCTTCCTTCGTTGAGAGCCCGATGGATCAGGGCAATATCTCCGAAAACAGTGTTGAGAAAGGACAGTTTTCGCGTTTCAATGAGCTGCCCATAAAGAGCAGAGGCTTTTTCTGTAGAAGAATGAAAAAGAACGCGCCTTCTTTCGAGAAATCGACAAAGGGCGAGAATGTTTTCCCTCGGGCCCAGAAGCTTGATCGAAAGCAAAGAGTCTTCGCCCACGGTAATGGCCAGTTTTGGCTTTGGCGATTCCACATCTTGAGGTGTGAAGGTAAATGTCGAAGTGAAATCGAATTGTCTTCTTCCATTAATTTCGAAGTCAGTAGACGTTACTTCAACCCTCGCGATTTGCATTTCAGTGTCATCCTGAAAAAAGACGCCACAAAAATCATTGTTGGTGCAGGATTTATCCTGATCTATTTCATAAGGCTTTACCGCCTCACTGAGAGGCTCACAGGCGTTCCCGTTCCCTTTGATCAGCAAAGACTGATGGGAGCGGTTCGTGAGGATGAAATGGTCCGCTACGGCAAAACCTGAATCAAAAAATGTCTCTTCGCCGTCTCTTCTCAATTGGGAGATGCCGTTGCGAAAACGCCAAAGAAGAATTTTCCGAGAGCGACCTTTCTCATTGATAGCCTCAAACATCCCTAAATCCTCAATTGCCTGAACACTCGAGAAATCGAACTGCGTGGTGTTCAGAAACAAATTGGCAACCTTATCCCGCACCTCGCGGAAATCTCCTGAGTCATGAGCTTTGAAACGATGTACATGAAAGGAATCTCGATCTTCAAGAACAACTGAGGTAGTCTCCCACTCTTCTTCAGATTCCCGTTGAAATCCGATAGTTGACCATCGTATTGTACCTGGATTCGAAATCAGGTGGGCCGTTTTTCCATTCACGCCGAGAATGGTCGGGGTTTCTCCTTTGAGAAGCGTAGCTCCGAACGAGTCTTCCGCTATTTCCCACGATTCATGGTGCAAAGAGCATGGTTCGGGAGTGTCACTCCCTTCGAGAAATGAAGTGATTTCCGACTGCCAGCGGCTCCCCCAGTCACCCATAAAGGGATGCTCGGTGCTGGATGACAGGGGGATTGAAATACTTCGTAGATCGCCACTCGGAAATTCAATCTTGAGTGCGGGTTTTCCTTCATGGTCCGCGACCGAGAATTTCGCGCTCGAAGCGGCAGTTTGGATCGCTTCAAATGATTCGGCATCATACTGATCGAACGTCACTTTTACGGCGTTCTTAACGCGCTGGAAGGCCCCGCTGCCACTGGGCGGGGTTGGTTTCAGTAGTGGAAAAACGACTAGATCGCCGGAAGTCGTTTCACAAACGAAAAGCCCCTTACTCTTGAGATTATCCGATTCATGGCAACCATACGCGCCAGATATCCCCCACTTCATTGGCGAAGTGATGATTGGAAACTGGCTCCGAAACCTATCAAGTTTCTGAACGTTTAGCCAAAGTCCTGATTGATCTGCCATGAACACTCAGCTATACACAAACTTCTTTTCTTGGAAAGGAAATTGTGTTTTAAGTTTTGGTCCTTCAGATTCGAATTGTTTAAAATTAAG
>CAZOUP010000222.1:0-4666 GCA_964583035.1 uncultured Akkermansia sp. | reverse complement strand
GCTTGATCCAGAAATTCGACGGCGGAGATGGGCCTGACTACCTCGTCGGTTCTGATGCCGCTGACAGCTTCGGCCGGGTGCGGCTGGTGCTCAACATCAATGCCAACTCCAACGAAATGCCTGCGATTCGGCAAGTTGCCGCCGATCTGCACCAACTGATCACCTTCGCCTATGACACCATGTCTTTCGTAGTCCCTTCTCATGGACTGAAAGCAACCGGCAACGAAGTGGCCATTTTTGAAGAATACGGCGTGTCTCTTCAGGCCACCGGTAACGAGGTGGCGATCGTCCAGCCGCTGGATGCGCGGAGCGTCGAATCACGCTGGATCGAATGGTCCCTTTTGAGCGACTCGGCGGACAGCGCAAGCTTGATCACACTCGCCACTGAACTCGACATACTCCTCATGGAACTTGAATTCAGCGTTCTAACCGAAGCCGAATTCGCTACCGAAGTGGAAAGCGCGATTGATGCGACGCTGCTGTTCTTCGGGTTTCTGCCTGAAATGGCCGCTCTCGAGAATCGATAGAAATTCGAAAAGATATTTTTCATCGTCGCGCCGTTCCCTTTCAAAAGGAAACCGTCGCGGCGATGAATTGCTGTACATTTCAGAACATCGCAGAATCTCCCAACCGGGCTGAACTCTGGGTTTGTTTGCCGAAACGGCCCCTCCAACTTCCCATTGTTTTAAAGGCGAACTTCGTCAAAATTTCCTGGCAGCAATCGGCACCACTTCACGAATCGGAGCCGCGTCTTCGAACTGGATTTGCATTCAGGGAATTCACCACCGCGAAATTCAATCGTCGAATTTTTTGCAAATTCCGCTACGTGAATGTGCGCCAGACTCTCCGCAACTTTGAAAGATTTGAGAAAAGGAAACTGCGGGGAGAGGCTAAGCTGTGGAAAGATGCTTACTTGGTCGGCTGAACCGAATCGCAGGCCCCAATAAAAAAAGCGGACTCCTCGATCACGAGGAATCCGCTTCTGGTTCAGCACTTCTTGATCGGTGCCGGCATCAGTGTGGTGGGCATGAAGGGTGCACGCTCGAAACGCAAACCACGGTTTGCTCTTAATCGTTGAGGGCGTCTTCCTCGTTCGGATCGTAGTCGATCAGGATATCTTCGGCTAATCCTGCCGGCGGTACGGTAAAGACATCGCCATCGGCTCCGCCAACCAGCAGATCGACGTCGTCGTCGCTCACGCCGTAGCTGTCACCTCCGCTGACCCAGTCCCATCCGTCATCACCATTGACGATGTCGCTGCCGGGTCCTCCAAACAAGTAATCTGTATCGGCTCCGCCCCACAGGTCATCATTTCCTCCATTTCCATTGAGAATATCCCCGCCATCCTGCCCGAAAATTTGAGAGTCACCGTCTCCGGCCAGAATGTCGTCGTCACCGAGCCCTCCCCAGATGAAGTCCGGAATCGACGTTTCATTGATGATGACATCATCGCCGGCGAGACCGAAGAGACGAAGGTTGTCGATGTCACTGCTGGGAAACGTGTCAACGAAGATCTCGACCGGCGCCTGTGGATTCGCATTGTTAGAGATTGTGACGTCCACTGACGCGCCGGAAATTTCGATTTCGATCAGGTCATCGAACTGCGTTCCCTGGACATGCAACGTTCCCCGGGACAACGAGGCGCTGGGCGGCGGAAAGTCCGGTTCGTCGGGACCCTTCAGTTTGAGATCGCCGGCTCCACGATAGACAGTTTGATCCCTGCTACTCTTCTCAATTTGTAAATCTCCGGGTTTCTCAACGCTGCGGGACTCGGGTTGCTTCTTTAACACGGTCTGGGCGTGCACCGAACCGGGAGCGGCAAGCGTCGTGAAGGCGATCAGTGCGCCAGCGATAAGCGGTGCATAGAGGGGCTTCGACTGGCGCAAGACCGGCTCGACGCCGGCTCCATCTGTTGATTTCCGCCGGGCTCCGGAAGAGAAGTTACTAAACATGTGTATTTGTGGTCTTTTCATAATTTTGATTCGTTTACTGGACGGCGTTCATCGCCACCAGTGGTTCACTGCCTTTCTTGGGCAAAAGCCGGATCTGGTTACACACTTCGGAAAAATTCTTTCGCAAGGCTGGGGCAGAGCCTATGGTTGGTCCACGATGGACCGCGATTCCGGAAGCGCTGAATTCCCCCAGACTCGATGGAGCGTGGTTCTGCGGGCGACCCCGGACAACCGGGTCGGGCTCGATGCGCTCGGGGAACTTTGCGGTCGCTATTGGTATCCCCTCTATGCTTTTGCGAGGCACAGTGGAAACTCGGCAGCGGATGCAGAAGATCTCGTGCAGGGTTTTCTCGCTAAGTCTGCCGGGGACGGATTTTTCTCCAGGGCGCGGGCAGAGAAGGGGAAATTGCGGACGTTTTTATTGACCGCCTTCCGCCGCTACGCCCGCGACGAATACGAAAAGTCAGTGGCTGAGAAACGGGGCGGGGGAAATGTCGTATCGTTCGACGCTACGGAAGCGGAGTCGTGGTATCATGCCGAACCCCGTGAGGCCACGAGTCCTGAAGCAGTCTACGACCGGGAGTGGGCGGTGACAGTGCTGCAAAATGCGATGAAAAGGCTCGAAGCGGTTTGGAAGGACAAGGGAAAGTTAGAGCAGTTCCTCGCGTTGCGACCTCACCTCACGGCGGAAGCTTCCGCCGAAGACTTTCAGCGGATCGGGATCGCTTCAAATTTGAGACCTGACACGGTGAAAGTCGCTTTGCACAGACTGCGCGCGAAATTCGGCGCCGCACTCCGCGAAGAAATTCAGGACATTGAAGATGAGGGCGCCGACATTGAGGAGGAGCTTGCTTACCTTTATCGTCTGATATGACAAACGATGAAGAGAATCCACCGGAAGCAAAGACTTCGCGCCCGGTGCTGGCGGGTCTCGACCTTCGCCAACTGATGGCGGAAGGGTTCGTGCCGGGAGGATTGGAAACGGACGAAAATGCTTTACCGGAATTGGAGGGCTACGAGGTTCTGCGGCGCCTCGGTCGCGGCGGAATGGGCTCCGTCTTTCTCGCTCGCCAAATCAGCCTCGACCGCCTCGTCGCGGTGAAGATGATCGCGGGCAGGCAAGTCGTGGCGCGCAGCTTTCTTGATCGGCTCGAGCGGGAAGCGAAAACGATGGCACGGCTCAACCATCCCAATCTTGTCCAGGTATTCGACTTCGTCCGGCTTGACCACGACGACGCCGCCATTGTCATGGAATGGATACCCGGTGGCAATCTTCGCGACGCCAGAATGACAGGGGGGGAACCGTTGCCGCTCGGAGAGACGCGGGCCATCGTCCACTCGATACTAAGCGCCCTCGAGGCAGCTCACGAAGCGGGCATCGTTCACCGGGATATCAAACCGGAAAACATCCTCGTCACTGCGGAGAACGCGGTGAAAGTCTCCGACTTCGGCATCGCGCTACCCACCGGTGATGGTGAGCGCTTCACCGCGACTGGAACTTACTCGGGCACCCCGGGCTACGCGGCTCCCGAACAGGTCGCGGGAGAACATCCCGACGCCCGATCCGATCTCTATGCAGTCGGGGTCCTCCTCTACGAGCTTCTCATTGGAACCCGACCGGCGGGAAGCTTCGACCCACCCCACAAGATCAATTCGAAGATCCCGGATCGAATCGGCAATGCTGTCATGGCCTGCCTTCGTCCCAATCCCGAGGATCGACCGGAAAGCGCCGCCGATCTACGCAGAATGCTGTCGAAAAAAAAGACAGGCACGCGCAGAAAAGTGATCTCCGCGTCACTGGCAACTGCCGTCGTCACCGGAGTCGCGGGGACGGGTTTCCTGTGGAGCCGACGTTTGCCTGAAGTCGAACGACACGTCGCCGAGGTTCTGAATGAAACCGCTCCGGAAGAATTAGATCCTCGTGCCGGCAGAATCCTCAGAGGACACGTCGACGTTTCCCGCGGCACTTACGAGACCAACGAAGAGATCACGATTTACTCTATCATCCCCGGCCGCCCGATGATCGGCTCTGACTTGAAGATCTCCTTCACCCGGTTGGCCGGCGAATACTCCATCGCCGTTTTTCTCCGGCTTCCGATGGGAGTTTGCAGTAACGAATTGTCCGCGTGGAGCCGAGACCTGGGAGGCGTGCAGATGATCGACGGAATCGACCTGCGCTACAATCCTAATGCCTTCCGTATGCGGATTGAGACAGGTCGACGATACGAATGGGAAACGAAAATCCGCGAAGACCGTATTACCACCTTCCTCGACGGTGAACTGATGCAGGAGCAGGAAATCGTCGGTCGGCAGCTCTCACCAACTGATCCATGGAAGTGGAATCAATTGAACGCGGATGGAGTCGATCTCGCCATCGGCACCTATTTAAGCGCTACGATTTTCCACTCGATCCAGATGGCAACAGCCTAACTTCCTCGCTTTTGGCTTCAGATGACATGATTTGGCAAGGCTGAAGGGGTTGCAGGAAACGTTTCCTGACCAACCGCCCGGGACATCCCGCGTTTCGACCGGAGATCTGAAACTGCGGATCGACATTGGCAGTAAAGCGGCCCTCTTAACATTCCCTTCCCGCCAAAGCGCAGGATTTCGCAGGAACCGGTTAGTGCCGACCAGGCCAATATTGCGCCCGGAACCATTGGATTGACCTGGTACCGTAAAAAGATCGTTCGGAGGAGTCGCGCGAGCCCGAAGGG
>CAZOUP010000221.1:0-4737 GCA_964583035.1 uncultured Akkermansia sp. | reverse complement strand
CCGCGCCCGACCTGGCGTTTCGAGCTTGATCCTCGTTACTTCACCTGGCTCGACGATCACCGTTTCTGGGACAGTGTTGTTTTCCCGGCGGCCGGTTACGGAGAGATCGGAATCGCGATTGCCCGCAAGCTTTTCCCGGACGAAAACTACGTCGTTGAAGACCTTGAAATGAAGAAAGCGCTCTTCGTTTCCGAGGAGAAAGTGCCGACGGTTGAGGTCGTCTTTGATCCAGTCACTCGCGTTTTTCAGGTCTTCTCTGCGACTGGAGAAAAGGGGGAGTGGGATCTGAACTCTCAAGGCATCCTTCGCAAGCAGCCCGCGCCGACCAAGCAGCAGCTCGATTTCGATCAGGTGAAGAAAGATCTCCCTCGTCATTTCGATCACGAGGAATATTACGAGGATTATGAAGAAGCCGGGTATCAGTTCCGCCCGCTCTTTCAGCACCTGCAGAATGTCTGGAGAAAAGATGGGGAATGTCTCGCTGAAATCGTCGCGCCGGAAGGGCTTTACAGCACGATCCCGGACCACCACTTTCATCCTGCAGTTCTCGATGCCTGCTTCCACACGGTGAAGGGCGGTCAGGTTATCCCTGACGAAGCCAATGCGCGTGACTATTTTTACCTGCCTGCCGCGATTCGCAGCATCCGTCTCCATGTCGAGCGCCCACCACGGCGCCTCTGGGGACACGCTAAGGTGAACTCTGACAACGATCGTGAATACATCATTGCTGACATCGACGTTTACAATGATGCCGGTGATCTTGTTGCTGAGATCTATGGTTTCCGCGCGGACCGGGTCGAGCAGAGCAATACTGACGATCTCGAGAAATGTCTTTATCAGGCTCGCTGGGAGCTGGCTCGCCTCAAGGGTACCCGCGAAGATGGTAATGCGAAGATTCCGGACCCGAAGGATCTCGTTGCCGCCGCGAATGTGAATCTGCCGAAGTATTACAAGGAGCGCGGTCTCGCCAATCACTACGCGACCTTCCTTCCGGCCCTCGACGAGATTTCGCGTCAGTTCATCATCAATGCATACTTTCAGCTCGGATGGAATCCGAAAGAAGGTGATAAGGTAACGGTCAACGGGCTCATGGCTGATCTCGCGATTGCGGATCAGCATGCCAAGCTCATCCGCGGGCAGTTCACTTCTCTCGAGGAGGGTGGATTCCTGAAGCAGCTCAGCGAGAGCGAGTGGGAAGTAATCGAAGTCCCCGGTGACGAAGATGCTTTACGCTATCTCGATAAGCTGGCGCTGGACATGCCGGAGTTTGCCTCTGAGGCGGAGTTGCAGCGTCTTTCGGGACCGAACCTGGCCGGAGTTCTCAGCGGTGAGACAGATCCGCTTGAAGTTCTTTTCCCCGGCGGTTCCTCCCGCATCATGGAGCGTTTCTATCGCGAAGGGGCTGACTTTCCCGTGATCAACGAGCAAATTCGTGATGCTCTCGTCGCCGCAGTAGCGAACCTGCCCGAGCGTCGCGCGATCCGCGTTCTCGAAGTTGGTGCCGGAACGGGATCGCTCACGAGCAGTCTCCTTTCCCTTTTCCCGTCGGATCGCACGGAATATGTCTTCACCGACAATGGTCCGCTTTTCCTCCAGGCCGCTGAAGATCGTTTCGGCGAGGATTATCCTTTCGTCGAGTACAAGATGTTCGACTGCGAAAAGGATCCTGAGCTTCAGGGCTTTGACCTGCATCACTTCGACATCGTTCTCGCGTCTAACGTGATTCACGCGACCGAGGATCTCAAAACGACTTTCCGCAATTTACAACGTGCCCTCGCTCCGGACGGAGTGCTCATGTTTCTCGAGGTGACGTGGAGGCGTGCCGCTCTCGACAACGTCTTTGGACTCCTCCCCGGTTGGTGGCGTTTCAAGGACACGGATCTTCGCAAAGATTCGGCGCTTCTCTCCCGCGAAGAGTGGATCACATTTCTCAATGACCTCGGATACCGTGGGGTCGACAGCTTCATTAGCTCGGAAGATCCGAAACAGAATCAGCAGGCCTGTTTGATTGGTCGTGCTCCCGATCCGGTTGAGCCGGTCGAGGAGGAAAGTGAAGACGAAATTATCGACGCCGGGATCGTCGAAGAGGAAACCGTGGCGAAATCGGTCATCCTCATCACCAAAGACAAATCCGGTCTTGGCGCGCAGTTGCTCACTTCCCTCGCGACTGATGAAGTCGAACCTCGTCTCGTCGAAGGAAGCATTTCCGCGATTGGGTTGGCGCTCGATGCGATCAGCGAAGAGGAGTTGACGGTGAAGTCGATTATCTCGACGCTCGCTCTCGATCATCCGCGTGCTGACAAGCTCTCACTTGAGGTCTTGAATGCCGCTCAGGACACCGGAGTGCGCTTCGCCCACGAGTTGTTTAATCTGGTGACTTCACGGGAGTGGCCGACGAAGCCGTTGGTGACTTTTCTCACTCGTGGAACGATGCCGGTGATCCGCGGGGAATCTCTCCCCGGATTGGCATCGGCTCCGGTCACAGGACTGCTCCGTGTCGCGAATAACGAGGCCGCTGATTACATCTGGGGACAGATCGATCTCGATCCGAACAAGAATGCTTTCGAACTCGAAGATCTCACCGCTGAGATTCTCGATTCAGATCGCGAGCATGAAATCGCTTTCCGTGGAAACGGTCGCTATGTGCGTCGCGTGCATCGCATCAAGTCGGAGGAGTTTCCTTCGCGCACACGCAACGCGGTTCAGGAGGACGGGACGGTGCTTCCTTATCGCCTCCAGATCGACAAGCCGGGGATTTTGACGAACCTCTCGCTGAACGAAACGACTCGTCGGGACCCTGAGGGCGAAGAGATCGAAATTCAGATCAAAGCCGGAGGAATCAACTTCCGCGATGTCATGAAGGCACTCGGGATCTACCCTGGTAACCCGGTCGATCTTAAGTGGTTCGGGGATGATTTCTCAGGAACTGTTGTCAAAGTCGGAGCGAAAGTGAAGGACATCAAAGTCGGCGACAATGTTGTCGGGATGGCTCCTTATTGCTTCCGCAGCTATGTGACGGTTCACCGCGACATGGTTTTCCGGAAGCCTGACACGATGACTCACGTCGAGGCGGCAACGCTGCCGACCGTTTTCCTGACAACTCACTACGCGATCAATGAGCTCGCGCGTATGGAGAAGGGGGAGAGCATCCTCATTCATGCCGGAACCGGTGGAGTCGGACAGGCGGCGATTCAGATCGCGAAGCACCTTGGCCTCGTCACTTTCTCGACGGCGGGAACTCCTGAGAAGCGCCAGCTCCTCGTCGATATGGGGGTGGATCATGTCCTCGATTCACGGACGCTTGAGTTCGCTGATGAGATCATGCGGATCACGAAAGGGGAAGGGGTCGATGCGGTCCTCAACTCGCTCGCCGGAGATTTCATTGCGAAAAACTTCAGCGTCCTGAAGACCTTTGGACGATACATGGAGATCGGTAAGGTCGATGTTTACGGGAACTCGAAAATCGGTCTTGAACCGCTCCGTAATAACATCAGCTTCTTTGTGATCGACCTTGCCCAGCATCTGCAGAGCAAGCCTGCTTATGTCGCGAGAATGTTCTCTGATCTCGAAACTCTTTTTTACGATCAGTCATACGTGCCGCTCCCGAATGAAGTCTTTCCCGTCACCGACGTGGTGGAGGCATTCCGTTTCATGGCGGCCGGAAAGCACATCGGAAAGAACGTCCTCGACTTCGATGTCCCGGTGATCGAAATCGGTCAGCCGACCGAAGAGGGACATCGCTTCCGTGGAGATGGAACCTATCTCATCACGGGTGGTGCCGGTGGTTTCGGCCTCGAACTCGCGGAGTGGATGACTCAAAACGGAGCGCGCCATTTTGCGCTCATGAGCCGATCCGGTCCGAAGGAAGATGCTCAGGAAAAAATCGACAAGCTCATTGCCGCCGGGATCTCAGTCATGGACGCCCGGGGTGATGTCACAAGCCGCTCCGACATTGATCGGATCGTCGCTGACGTCCAGAAAACGGACGCGCCGCTCATCGGGGTAATCCACGGAGCGATGGTGCTCGATGATGAGTTCCTCAAAGAACTCGACACGGAGCGTTTCGATCAGGTTCTTCTCCCGAAAATGCTCGGAGCCTGGAATCTGCATGAGGCGACTCTCGACATCCCGCTCGAGCACTTCATTAATTTCTCCTCCTTCTCCGCTGTCATTGGCGCGGTGAAGCAGTCGAATTACAACGCCGGAAACGTTTTCCTCGATCAGCTTTCTCACCATCGTCGTTCGCTTGGTTTGCCTTCGCTGACCTTCAACTGGGGTGCGATCGAAGGGGCCGGCTTTGTCGCTCGAAATGAGAAGACACAGCAATATCTCGAACTCGTCGGTCTGGGCGCGACGAACATCGAGGAAACGCTGTATCTCTTCAGCCTCGGGGTTCCTTCGGATATTTATCAACTCGGGGCCGCACGATGCGACTGGCAGGCTCTCGGCCGGTTCAGTCCTTCGGTCGGTGGATCAAATATGTTTCTCCCTGTGGTCCCACGTTCGAACTCGGGCGGCGGGGACTCGATGGCAGCCCGCATTTTGGAAGCGCCGGCCGATAAGCGCATGGGCATGGTCGAAGACCTCATCGCGGCACAGGTGGGTGCGGTTCTCGGAACCGATGCCGCGCGCCTCGATAAGGATACGCCGCTGACCAATCTCGGCCTCGATTCGCTCATGGCGATTGAGCTCGTGAATCGGATCGAGGAGAAGCTCGGGATGACAATGCCGATGGGG
>CAZOUP010000220.1:0-4796 GCA_964583035.1 uncultured Akkermansia sp. | reverse complement strand
CCTACTTTCCTACTTTCCTACTTTCCTACTTTCCTACTTTCCTACTTTCCTACTCTCAGCTAAGCGTAGTCAACAACCCAAACCGACTTTGAAGATCCACCCCTCCGCCCTCATCGATCCTGCCGCTGAACTTGGAACCGATGTTTCCGTAGGGCCTTTTGCCGTGATCGAGGCAGGAGTCAAAATCGGGGGCGGTTCGACAATTCGCGGACACGCTCAGGTTCTGACCGGGGTGACCCTTGGCGAGCAATGCGAGGTCGGTCATGCCTCGATCATTGGCGGTGCGCCGCAGGATCTGGGGTTCGATGTCGATACTCCCAGCGGGGTTATGGTGGGGGCGAAAACGGTGTTCCGCGAGCATGTCACGGTCAGCCGGAGTTCGGTCGAAAATGGGAACACGATCATCGGGGAAAGCAATTTTTTCATGGCGGCGACTCACGCCGGTCATGATTGCATCGTTGGGGATCGCAATGTCCTCGCGAACAATGTCGCTCTCGCCGGTCATGTTCACCTCGGGAGTGATTCGTTCCTCGGCGGGGGGGCGGGGTTTCATCAGTTTCTCCGGATCGGGGATCGCTGCATGGTCAAAGGCCTTGGCCGCATGAGCCAGGACATCCCGCCTTACGTTATTGCCGGCGAATGCAATGAAGTCATGGGACTGAATGTGATCGGGTTGCGCCGGGCCGGTTTTTCAGCGGCGACCCGGTCTAATCTGAAGGAGGCTTACAAGCTCATCCTCGTCGATGGACTGCTATTAAAAGAAGCCCTCGCGGCAGCGGCGGATCGTGAATGGGAAGCGCCCGCGCAGTTATTTCTCGATTTCTTTCGCGGCGAAACGAAGAAGGGCATCTGTCGGTAGCAAAGCAGCGGGACTTGGGAAAGTTCCGATGATCAAGCCCGGGGCGACGGGAGAGATCGCCGTTGGTTTATCGAACACGTCTCTCGGAAGATTTTACATCTTCCGCTACGCAAAAGTTCCGATGATCAGGTCCGGGACGACAATCGAAACATTTCATCTTCGTAATCTGCCAGTCACTTTACTGAAATGTCCGTGTGGTGTGGTTGGGGGTTGAAAGAGTTCCCGGAAGGGAAGAACATCCCGTGCGGAGAGTGGACCTGTCCTTTCTCCTCACCGAAACACGACATTGACCTTATCATTCTCCAGACTTTTCCGGCTTTGGGCCGCAACGGCAGCGGCAAGCTATCTTGCGATCGCGGGTTCGGGCTGTGTCGTTCACGATGTGAATCTGAACCCTGTCCCCTCGCTGGTGACTGCGGAATCCACCTCAGCCGCCACCGAAGGATCTGATTCAGTGAAGCCTTGGTGGGAATCCTTCGAAAGCGAACCGCTTGATTCCCTCATCGAAGACTCTCTCAGGAAAAATCCGGACGTCCGCTCGCTCGCGCATCGCATCGATCAGGCCAACGCCCGGCTTGTCCAGGCAGGTTCGACTCTGTTTCCTCAACTCGATATCGAATCGGAATTTGAAACGAGCCGAAATCGGAATCGGAATGGAGCGCAGGAAAGCGCTCTTGGCCTCGACTTAAGCTGGGAAATCGATGTCTGGGGACGCATCCGCTCCGGGCAATCGGCGCGACGCGAAGAAATCGAAGTCGCCCGTGAGGACTGGCTCGCAGCCCGTCTTCTTCTCACAGGAGCGGTTTCGGAAACCTGGTTTTCTCTCCTCGAGCAATACGGCCAGCTTCGTCTCGTCGAGAACCAGATCGAGCTGAACCGAACCTTTCTTGAACTCGCGCGCTTGCGCTTCGGTCAGGGTCAAAGTTCAATCGTCGACGTTCGGCAGCAGCAGGAGCAACTCCAATCGACGGAATCACGACTCCCGGGAATCGAATTTCAAATCGGCGAGCTGGAGCTCACGCTCGACACCTTGACCGGCAGCGTCCCATCTCTGAAGAAAGCGAAACGAAATCAGGGCAAACCGGACATGCCGTCGCCTCCCGACGCTGGTTATCGCTCTGACCTCCTCGACAATCGCCCCGATCTCCGTGCCCGCCGTGCCGCGATTCGCGCTCTCGACCATGAAGTTGCCGAAGCCATCGCTGACTGCTTACCCCGCTTTACTCTTGGGGGAAGTGGCGCCCTCGTCGGCAGCCCAAATCTCGACACGCTCATTGGCAATGCCATCGCCGGGGCAGTCGGACCGATCCTCGACGGAGGAAATCGCCGTGCCGAAGTCGCGAAACGCCGCGCCCGGATCGAGGAGGAACTCGATCTTTTTACCGCCGACTATCTCAATGCTGTCCGCGAAGTGGAGACAGCGATTCTCGGCGAAATCAAAATTACCGAAAAGCTGCGCCGACAGGAAGCCCAGCTCAAAACTGCGACAATGCTACTCTCAGAATCCCGATCGCAGTATAGTCTCGGTCTCACTGACTACCTCCCCGTTCTAGATGCCCTTTCCAGAACCCAGGACCTCGAACGTGACGTTCTCACGACCCGCCGCGAACGCTTCAGCGCCCGCGTTTTCCTTCATCTTGCTCTCGGTGGTCCCATCCCCGATCCGGTTCGCTAATTCTGTCTTTTCCTGAATGAAAAAAACGCGATTTGCTCTTCAATTGATTCTCTCCCTCACCGTCCTCGGCGGAGCCGGCGTGTTCGCACTCATACTCTTTCAAAGCGCTCCAGAAACCGTGCCGAAGGATAAGCAGCCGACCACGAAGATCGTCCAGGTCATTAATCTCATCCCTACCGATGAGAGAATTCTAGTCTCCGCCTGGGGAGAAGTTATCCCTGCCCGTGAGGTCGTGATCCAGCCTCAGGTGAGTGGTCGTGTCATGAGCCAGCATGAATCACTGGTTCCCGGCGGGAGCCTCTCTGCCGGAGAAGAAGTGGTCCAGATTGATCCCGCCGACTACGAAATCGCTCTCACCGAGATGAAGGCGGAAATGGAGGAAGCACTCTCCGGATTCGAAGTCGAGAAAGGTCGGCAGATCATCGCGAAAAGAGAGTGGGAGCAGCTCAAAGACGACCTCGATGAAGCGGACATAAATCCTTCTCTCGCCCTCCGGGAGCCTCAACTTCGGCTCGCGGAAGCCCTTGTGACCAAGGCAAAAAACGACATCACGAAAGCCGAGCTCGATCTCGAACGGACCCGGCTCGTCGCCCCGTTCAACAGCATGGTGATTGAGGAGTTAGTCGAAGTCGGTCAACTCGTCCGCGATGGAGGCACGATTTGCCGACTCGTGGGAACTGACGAATTCTGGGTCCGGGCGACTTTACCGGTCGCCGAGCTGAAACGAATCCGGCTGCCCGCCAACGGGAAAGAAGGCGCTCATGCCGAGGTCTACCTCGATACCGGGAGTGATGCGGTCGGACCCTGGGACGGTTCGGTGATCCGCCTCCTCAGTGATTTGGAAAAGACCGGCCGCATGGCCCGCATCCTCGTTGAGATCAAAAACCCGCTTTCCTCACAAACAGGCACACCCCTACTTCTCGGCAGCTATGTCAGGGTCGACCTTGAGGCAGGAAGACTCCCCGGCGTTCTCACGATTCCGCGAACCGCTCTGCGTGAAGGCAATCAACTCTGGCTCGTCGGAGAAGACGGGAAAATTCGAATTGAAGAGCCGGAGATTCTCTGGACTCTTCCAAAAACCGTCCTCGTGAAGAACACCATCAAGCCCGATGAAAAACTCATCGTGAGTGAACTCAAAGCCGCCGTCCCCGGCATGATAGTGAACCCGCAGCCCTTCAAAAGCGGAACCAAAGCGTCGGATAAGCCATGAAGCCGGCCGAAATCATACCCGAGGGGGAAAGGGGTATCATAGCTTGGTTTGCCCGGAACCACGTTGCCTCGAATCTTCTCATGGTCACGATCGTGATCACCGGATTGCTCGTCGCAAAAAACATTCGGCAGGAACTATACCCGGTCTACGAACTTAATACCGTTGAGATCGAGATGGACTACCGGGGGGCGAGTCCAGAGGAAGTCGAGCGCTCCATTGTCATCCCGATTGAATCAGAACTCCGAGGCATGGAAATGGTGCGACGGATCGTCTCTATTTCCCAAGAGGGTGGCGGCTCCGTCGAAGTCGAAGTCATGCCAAACTTTGATCGGAACCGCGCCCTGCAGGAAGTGACCGCCGCGGTCCAGCAGATCAGCCTCTTTCCCGACGACGCCGAGCCACCCAAAGTCTCTCTAGGTGCAGGCCGACGTCGCGAAGTGATCCGCCTCGCCGTCTACGGAGATCTCGATCAGCAAAGCCTCGTTCGGTTTGCCCGTCAGCTTGAAGATGGACTTCTCGCGGAACCGGGCATCGCTCTCGTCGATTTGCGAGGCGTGCGACGACCCGAAATTCTCGTCGAAGTTCCGCAGGAGCGGCTGCGCGCCCTCAATCTTACACTGGGGGAAATCGCCCGTGCGATCGATTCCGCGGCGCTCGATGTCCCCGCAGGAACGCTTCGGACACCGGGCGGAGATATTCTTCTTCGCACCACGGAGCGTCGTGACACGGGAAGCGGCTTCGCTGATCTTCCGATTCTCAGCACCCCGCAGGGTGCCCGAGTTAAACTCTCTGACATTGCCACCATCGTCGACGGCTTTGAAGAACAGGAGCGCGAAAACTACTTCAACGGAAGGCGCGCTGTTTCTCTGGAAGTCTACAGCTCGGAAACACAGCCACCGCTAGAAGTCGCCCGCGCGGTACGTCGCTTCGTAGAGAAGCTCGAACCAACTTTGCCACCCACCGTGGAAATTTCCCTCTCACGTGACCGCTCCGTTGACTACGCGGAGCGGGTTGGGCTCCTCATTCAAAACGGAGCAACCGGGCTCATCCTC
>CAZOUP010000219.1:0-4850 GCA_964583035.1 uncultured Akkermansia sp. | reverse complement strand
CTTTGCGGCCACGGCCGGGCGGTGGATCATCCGCGAACCTGACAAAGACAAAAAAGATCTCTTTGGCCAATCGCTCGATGTCATCAAAGTCGCTTTCCTCAACGGCGCGGCCTGGTGCGGTCTCGAGTGGCTGCGCGGAATTCTTTTCACCGGTTTTGGTTGGAACGGTCTCGGCGTCGCCTTGAAAGATCAGCTCCTCCTCGTGCAGTTCGCTGACGTCATCGGAATCACCGGTTATGGTTTTGTCATGATGTTTGCGGGCATCATCGGCTTTGCGACGCTCGTCCGACTCGGTCTCGAAGTGAAAGAACGGAAACGCCTCCGCCCCCACCTCGATTTTGCCCTTGGCGTGGCGATGGTAATGGGACTCTTCCTCTACGGCATCCCCAAGGTCTCGGTCGCCCCGGAGGAATCGATCGACCTCAACGCGCGGATCATGCAGTTGAACATCGACCTCGAGGACAAGTGGTCGGAGGACATTGCCCTGCGGCAGAAAATCATTTTTGACTACCGCGACCTCACGCGAACCTTCGTCGAAGTCGCGCCGCACGACCTCGTGCTCTGGCCCGAGACCGCGATCCCCGGTCATTTCAGTTTTCCATGGGTGCAGAAATATTTCAACGAGCACGTCCTCCAGGGCGACGACTTCTATCTCCTCACCGGACTCGAAGACAGCACGCTTCAGGGCGATGAGATCTACAACACGATCACCCTGATGAAGGGCGACACCGAGTCCTATCAGATGCATAAAAAAATTCACCTCGTCCCGCTCGGTGAATACATTCCATTCCGGGAGAGCTTCCCGGTTTTAGAATGGATCGCCGGTGGGATCATCGAGACGGATTTCACTCCGGGGAGTTCTTACGAGCCGCTTGAAATTGAAAAAGACGGTCACCGCATTGAAATCATCCCGCTGATTTGTTTTGAAGACACCGTCCCACGTCATGCCCGGAAATTTATTAGCGAGGCCCCGCAGGTTTTTGTGAATGTCACCAACGACGGCTGGTTTTACGAGAGCGCCCAGCCGACCCAGCATTTTTACAACGCGATCTTTCGCTGCATCGAGTTCCGCCGTCCCATGATCCGCGCCGCGAACACCGGAGTGAGTGGATTCATCGACACACGCGGGAGCATTTTTGACCGTCGCGGCCATGGCGATGACAACCCGAGAATTTTGCAGGATGAAGTGACCGGCTCGACTTACATCCGCGGCAGCCTCCCCGGACGGGTCGAAATCGATCTCAATCCGCCGATGACGGTTTACGCCCGGTATGGCGATGCCTTTTCCGTGACCCTGGGAATCATCGCGCTTGGGGTGGCGTTGCTTGGGATCGGTCGAGCGTGGCGAGTGAACAGGGTTAAGTCCGTGACCTGACCCTGTTGGGTGTCAGGTTTGATGCCGGCGGTGCAGCGAAAAATGCGATAGCGAAATGACGCCCCCTTGCGATTCGTCGGAATCCAACGAAACTGGGTTCAGTATGAAAAACTATCTCCCCCTTTTGTTGATCGCCACCTTCTTCGCCTCTGACCTGCGTGCGGAAGACAAAGACACGCTCATCGTAAGCGAGTTCACCTTTAAATTCAGCGATCCCTGGATCAATCAGCAGGTCACGAGTCCGATGCGGGCCGGTCAGCTTACCTACGATCATGCCGATGAAAATCTCGATGACGTCGATGTCATTCTTTACTACTTCGGCGAAGGCCAGGGCGGTGGGACTCAGGCGAATATCGACCGCTGGATCGGTCAGTTCGAAGGCACCCCGGAGTCGAGCACCGAGGAAGTGGATGTCGGCGACCGCAAAATGACACTCCTCACTGCGAAGGGCACTTACATGGAATCCGCCGGTGGCCCTTTTTCCGGCAACAAGACGGCAAAGCCAAATTACACAATGCTCGCGGCGATTCTCCCGAGCGACAAAGGGGCGGTCTTCCTCAAGCTGACGGGACCTGATGCGTCCGTCGAAGCGATGAAAGAAGCCTTCATCGAATTCTCGAAGAGTCCCTTCGGCGAGTGATCCCGCTCTGAACTCAGTCAAATCTCGAAAGGGCCGGGCTTCATCCCCCGGCCTTTTTTTCTTTCAAAATCTGGATCATTTCCCGCATCGCCGGGGTGATTGCTTTGGTTCGGCGACGGACGATCCCAAGCGGACGCCAGATGAATTTTCCATCGATCGGGATCTGCACGAGCGTCTTGTTTTCGACCTCACTGCGGACGCTCTCACTCGGAACAATCGAGATCGCATTTTCAATAAGGACACCACGCTTCACGGTTTCGATATTATCGAACTCGACGACTTCCTTCACCTGGATCCCGGCGTGGGCGAACATGCCGTCGATCGCTTTTCGCGTCGGGAGATCCGGCTCGAATGAAATGAAGCGCTCTCCATTGATCGCCTTGAGATCGAGGGAAGTTTTCTTCGCGAGGGCATGGCCCGGCGGGCAAATGATGACGAGCCGATCCTTCCACGCAGGTTCGATCTCGACGCCCTTTCTTTCCTGCGGATACGCAACGAGTCCGAGGTCCGCGAGGTTATCGGAAACATCGGCGTAAACCTGCCCCGAACGGCGGTAGTGAACTTGCAAATCGACCTCGGGAAACTTCTCACGGAAGTTTTCGAGATAAGGCGGAAGCTCGTGAAATCCGATGCTGTAAACCGTCGCAATGATGAGACGACCCGCAACGACGTCCCGCATTTCGCTGAGTTCATCCTCAATCGAGCGGTAGGCGTCGATGATGTTTCGCGCCGTCCGGAGAAAGGCCTCGCCTTCCGGTGTCACCGAAAAATTCCGCCGCCCGCGTTCCACGAGGGTGACGCCGAAACGGTCCTCCAGCGTTTTGATTTGCTGGCTGACGGCGCTCTGACTGATCGAGTTTCGCTCGGCCGCTTCCGAGAAGCTGGTCGTCTCAACAAGATCGCAGAATACCTGGAATGTCTCAATGTGCATGGGTGAACCGGTAACGATAGATAGACGATGGGGAGGTAACTTCGCAAGCCCCAACCTGTTTCGGTCGTTTTTGGAATCGCGCTGGATCCCTGACTGCGCCTCGCAATTCATGTTGCGGGTGTCAAACAAGAGGACATGGTTTCGTTTGCAATCAATCGCAACCCCCAAGGACATGATTCGTTTTTACCTGAGCCTTTCGGCAATTCTCCTTTCACTTCACCCCGCTGAAACATCGGCGCAGGAATGGTCAAGATTTCGTGGAGAAGCCGGGACCGGAATCGGGCGCATGACGCATCTCCCAGGTGAGTTCACGAAGGCTTCCTACGACTGGGCGATCAAGCTCGGCGGCGTCGGCCATTCCTCACCGGTCCTCTGGGGCGATCAGCTTTTTCTCACGATCAGCAGCGAAGGAGGCACGGACCGGCGCATCGAATCCTACGACGGCAAGACCGGCAAGCAACTCTGGACCTGGTCCGCGCCCCTCGAAGAACACAACCTGCATAAGCACAATAATTTCGCCTCCTCGACTCCAGTCGCGACGGCCGAGGGTGTCTTCGCGGTTTGGGGTTCCGGCCACAAGACCGAAGCGGTCGCGCTCGATCACGAGGGGAAACTCCTCTGGCGCCGCGAGTGGCCATCCTTTTCCTCCGACCACGGATTCGGCGCTTCGCCGGTCGTGAGCGGCAACACGCTCGTGCTTCACACAGATTCGGTAGAGGCAAAAGTGAGCCAGGTCATCGGGCTCGATCTCAAAACCGGCGAAACGCTCTGGGAGGTCGAGCGAAAAACTCTCGGTGAGGAAGAGAAACATCTCACGGCCTACAACACACCGACGACGATTAAGAGAGACGGTCAGGAATTGATCGTCGTCCTCCAAACCAATGATGGATGGAAGGCTCTCGATCCCGCCACCGGCGAGGTCGTCTGGGCTTACGAAGGGGACTACACGATGCGGAGCGTCGGCTCGATTGCGTCCGGCGAAGGGCTTCTCTTCGCGACCTTTGGATCCGGCGGAAATGGAAAACAGGCCACGGCACTTCGTCCCACCGCAGGCGGCAGTCCGGAGGCGGTCTACGAACTCGGAATCTCCGATGGTCTCGGCTACGTCCCGACGCCAATCATTCATGAGGGCCTGCTTTATCTTTGGGGTGATGGCGGCGTTCTCACTTGCCGCGACGCCGAAACCGGAGCGGAAGTCTACCGCGAGCGTGTCGGCGGAAACTTTTTCAGCTCCCCCGTCATCGTCGACGGTAAGATCGTCTGCGGCAGCCGCGATGGCGAATTTATCGCGGTAAAACTCGGGCCAAAATTTGAGGTCCTCGGTCGCTCACGACTCGACAGCGGCATGAACGCGACCCCTGCGATTGCGAACAATCGACTTTACTTGCGCACCGATACCCACCTTCTTTGCCTCAAAGGAGAGTGAAGAGATGGAGGTTCTCAAAACACGAAAAGAGCTGAGCGATTGGATCGCAGAACGTCGGCACCGGGATCGGGTTCTCGTTCCGACGATGGGCGCTTTGCATCGCGGTCACACAAGCCTCTTTGATCGCGCCGCCACTCTCGCCGGGGAAAGCGGGGACGTTCTCACGACGATTTTTGTAAACCCGACCCAGTTCGGGCCGAATGAGGATTTCGACGCCTATCCCCGCCAGCTTGAGGATGACTTGGCAAAGTGTCAGGCTCATGCTGTCACTGCCGTTTTTGCGCCGACTCCTGATGAGGTCTACGAGGTCGATGCCTCAATTGCGATCACGGAATCGAAACTCTCCCGCCAACTCTGCGGAGCAAGTCGGCCCGGCCATTTTGACGGGGTCTGCCTTGTCGTCGCGAAACTTTTTCTCCTGACACAACCAAGCACGGCGATCTTCGGGGAGAAAGATTTCCAGCAGCTCGCGATAATT
>CAZOUP010000218.1:1637-4859 GCA_964583035.1 uncultured Akkermansia sp. | reverse complement strand
GCGTCGGCCCCGATGGCTGCGTCTACATCGCGGATTGGTATGACAGCCGTTTGAGTCATGTCAGGCCGGTCGATGACTGGCATAAGGGAAGTGGGAGAATTTACCGGATCAAGCCGAAGGGGACGACGCCGAAGGTGGAGTTTGGTGATTTGTCTGATTTCTCAAAGAAATCAAATTGGGTGAATCGCAAACGAGCCCTTCTAGAAGCACAGTGGCGTGGTGAAGTTGTAACGCGCCGCAGCCTTACGCCTACACCAAGTGAATTGGTTCGAAGACTGATCGAAAGCCCTGCCATCGACAAAGAGTTCGTCCGAATCACAAAATCAAACTTCCCTATCGAAACGGGTGAGGCCTCTATTAAAATGCTTCCGGAGCCTTTTGATCCCGGAGATTTGTCAGAGAGGGCGTTGCTCGCCGCGCTCTTGAAACGGGCACCGATACCGCTCGCAGATCAGATTCTTCCGATACTTCTCACCCACGACGAAGACCTCAACGACCCACACATCCCGCTCCTCCTTTGGTGGGCAATCGAAGCGCACGCCGAGTCCGGTCGCGAGCAGATCGAAGCCCTCGCGGCCGATCCGGAATCCTGGAAGTCAGCGCTCTTCCGCGAATTCATCGCCGAGCGCCTCATGCGTCGCTATGCAATGGCGGGCGGCGAGGCGAACTTTCTGAGCGCGGCGAACCTTCTCAAGACCGCGCCGGATGATGACGCCAGGAAGCGGCTCATGACCGGACTCCAGCTCGCCTTTCAGGGCACGGCAACGCCGGAGCTTCCGGTAGTGTTGCAGGCGGAGATGGATACCTATGCGGCGACCGTCGGGGCGAACGATCTTGTTCTCCAGCTTCAGCAGGGAACTCCGGACGCCCTCAAAAATGCACTCGCCGTCGTTGCAAGCAGCGCTTCGGATCCGATTGAACGGGTTGAGCTCGCGCAGCTTTTTGGTGAAATCAACGACCCCGCCGTCGTGCCTGTTTTACTGCGACTCCTCGCGCTCGATCAGGAAAGCACCTTGAAGCGGGTCGCGCTCCTTGCCCTGGCAAACTACGACGACGAGTCCATCGCCACGACGATTCTCGCCCGTCATGGATCGACCCTGCCCGCCGAGCACGAAGTTCGCTCGACCGCGCATCGCGTTCTCGCGAGTCGTCTGGAATGGGCACGGCTTTTTCTGGAGAAAATCGAGATCGCTCACATCAAAGCTCGAAACGTCGAGCCGGATGTCGTGCAACTCCTTGCGCAGCATGAAGACCCTGAACTTAATGCGGCAGTCGCCAAGCACTGGCCGGATTTCGCCGTGCGCACTTCGGCAGAAAATGAGGCCGAGATCACCCGGCTCCGGAAATTGATCACTGGTTCCTCCGGCGATGCCGAGCAGGGGAGTCTCCATTTCAAAACCCGCTGCGCGAGTTGTCACGCCCTCTTCGGCGAGGGACAAATCATCGGCCCCGATTTGACCGGCTACGAACGGCAGAATCTGGAATTCTGGCTCCCCGCAATTGTCGATCCCGGTCTGGAACTTCGCGAAGGCTACATCAACTATGTCGCAACGATGAATGACGGGCGTGTCGTCGCCGGTTTCATGCAGGAGCAGGCGCCGAATACGGTGACCCTGCGCGACATGGCCGGTCAGCACTTGCTCCTGAATCGCGATGAAATCAAAACTCTCGAAGCGTCGAAGGTATCGCTCATGCCGCCCGGCCTCCTCAACGGGATGAGCGACGATGAACTCCGCGATCTGTTCGCCTATTTGATGAAGTAGGACGACAAACGAGCATCTAACGTAGAATCGACCTCCAGGTCGGTTTGGCGGAGACTCCGCGACGCAGACCTGGAGGTCTACGCTACAATTTTGTCTACCCCTCAACCACCGCCGCTCCCGGCGCGTCGTTTCGGCTGTTAATCTCCTCGACTCCTGACTGCACCGCTTTTTCCATCGCGACGGTCATGCTGCGGACGGCGTCCCTCGCTTTGCCTCCGGCGGCTTCAAGGCAGTTCGTGACATCGATGGGCTCGCCGAACCTTGCATAAGCACGACGCGGTCCGGTCCGGGGCATCGCTTTGGAGTAAAAATCCTCAGCGATCCGCTCGACGGTTTCATCGTAGCGATCAATCGTCGGGTGCTCGCCAAGATACGGGGTGAGATGGCCATTGATCCGAAAGGCGAGGATCGCTTTGTCGGCGAGGCCGTCAATCTCCGGCGGAGTCTCGGTCTTTTCATCGGTCCGGATCTGATGAATCTTCGAACGGATCTTCCGAATCCGATCCACGAGTGATTGCGCGTCGTTGGATTCCAGACTCAAAGCAGCCTCCAGCTCATCGACGAGATGATCGGCAAATCCGTTGAGCGTTTCGTAGAGCGATCCCTCGGTATGGGCGAGCACGTCAGCATAGCCATGCTCCTTGAGGTAGCCTTTCACAATATGCTGCCCGAGTCCGAAAACGGCCCCCATGGGATCCGTCGTCGACCCCTCCGGGAAAATGTAGCCGCTGTCTGCTCCGAGTTGCAGCATCCGATCCGTGACCGACTGCCTCGGCGCGGTGAGGTGGGTGAACTTCAAACTGATCGGGACGATTTTGAGCTTCGTCTCTTTCAAAGCGGCCTGCGCCTTCGCGGCGATGAACGCGGTGCCGTCGAGGAAGGGCGTGACGCGGTCATTCGTGAGGTAAACATTACCCTCCGGGTAAATATTCAGCGCCTGTGCTCCGTTTTTGAGCGTCTCAATCGCGGCGCTCATCGCTTTGCGATCACTGCCCTCGCGGTCGATTGAGAAATTGCCGAGACGTTGCATCGTCCAGGCCGCGCCTTTGCTCCGTAGGTAGACATCGTAGGCCGCCATGAAACACGAAGGAATCCCAAGCTGCCGATGCACCTCGGTGATGACCTGCGGGTCGCTGTGGCTCGGGTGATTGATCACAAAAAGGAGGCGGCAACCCTCCGCGCGGACCTGAGCAAGTTCTTCGAGCGCGCCCTCGATCTTAATCTCAGCGATCCGGTGGGCCTTCCCCGGCAGGACAAAATACCGGTTCGCGGCACGAGCGAGCCAGATGATTGGCTTCGACGGTTTCGCTTCGAAAAATTGATAAGGGGCGTCAGAAAATTCGAGCATGGGCGGCAGATCCTTTTCCTTTTCCTACTCTTTTTCCTTTTCAAGGTCCAGTCGTGACTCAAGGGAGTGAGAATAATCAGAGTGCTATTCGAGCGCGGAGCTGGAGGGACA
>CAZOUP010000218.1:0-1537 GCA_964583035.1 uncultured Akkermansia sp. | reverse complement strand
CCTGGTGCTCTGAAATGAGTTGAACCACTGATTGACACTAATTGAACACTTATCAGGGCTTCCGCAGAGGCAATGGATTGGCGGCCATGGGTAGGCAAAAAATTCGTGAGTATTCGTGTCCATTCGTGGGCTTTTCTCGACAGCAACGGCTCCCCGGTCGAGCAGGAGCTCGTCCCTATCAGGTTGTGATCGGGCACGGAGCTTACCCGGGTCGCGGAAAAAGAGCGCGGTGTTTCCAATAAACCCGCTCCAGCTCGACGATGGGAGTCTCGTGCTCATCGACGCGGATGTCGCGAAAGCGGTCGTTGAGGCCGCCGTAGCCCCATCCTTCGCGGACGATGAGGAGAGCCGCCGACTGTTTTCCGCGGGCATCGCCTCCGGCTTCCTGCCCGGCATGAAGCGCGGCGAGCAAGCGAACCGCGAGGACGCCCTCCGTTTCCTGAAACGCTTTGGCTATCGCGGTGATGACTTCCTCTCCGGTGAGAATGTTTCCCTGCACCGCGAAGTTTTCTCCGGTGATTCCTCCGGCCCAGTCCATGCATTCGCGACCGGTGAAGTTCGCGCTCGTGCCGTTGGCGGCGATCACTGCGACCTGGCGCATCTCGCGCAGAGGGTCATCATCGACAAGTAAATCGATGACCGCATCCGGTTTCATCCCCGCCTCCAGCGCCATGAGCCCGAGCGGCCCGTAGCCGACATTAGCGTAGGCCTGCGTTGCGACGGCTCCGACGCCTGCTTTCGCAAAGGGGACGACCGAGCCGACCCCGACGATCTTTGACTGCACCGCGACGCCGATTTCGCCGGTCGCGGGATCGACCGCGACGATGGAAAAGGTCGCGACGGTGGGGTCTTGCGATTGGGCTGCTACTGCTAACGAGACACTGAATAATATGATGAATAGTGATCGCATTTAGTGATGATTTTCGAATTATAGTACGAGTAGAATACGTCTTATCTTAATAAAATGAAAAACTCCTGAGCGGCTTCTGTTCTTGAACTGCTCTTATTCTTTCGGTAGAGAATCACTATGCCCGATTCCAATTCGAAAAGCGGGAGCGGGTCTGCGGGTTGGACTCCTCCCGCGACCGAAGAACTCCACGCTCTGCTCCCACAATATGAAATCGAGAGTCTGATTGGGCACGGAGGGATGGGCGCCGTCTACCGGGGCCGCCAGGCCGCTCTTGATCGCCCCGTCGCGATCAAATTGCTTCCGGAGACTCTGGCCGCTCAAGACGACGGGAGCAACTTTGTCGAACGTTTCAAATTGGAAGCACGATCCATGGCGGGTCTCGATCACCCGGCGATCATTTCCGTTCACGACTTCGGTCAAACATCAGCCGGACATCTCTATTTCGTGATGGAGTTCATCGACGGGATGGACATGTCCAAATACATCCAACTGAGCGGAGGCAAAGTCGAGGCTGACACGGCCGTGGCTATTGTGTCTCATGTGCTTGACGCGCTTGATTACGCGCACTCGAAAGGAATTGTCCATCGCGACATTAAGCCCGCAAACGTTCTCATCAACGGGGACGGC
>CAZOUP010000217.1:0-4903 GCA_964583035.1 uncultured Akkermansia sp. | reverse complement strand
CTTGAAATGTCTATCCCCCTTGCAGAACTGGGCGCCGACCTCGATGCCCACCCGGTCTGGGGTTTTCAAATGGCCCGCCATCGACCCCGCCTCGATGAAAGGAAGTCCTATCAATGGTCTCCAACCTTCTGGTATGGAAACACCCTCCCGAGCTTCTTTGGAGAACTGGAAGTTAAGTAAGGCAAGGTCGGCTACTTTCTACCCGGAGAAACAAACTCCTCCCGAGTGAGGTTGTCATTACTATCCTGATCGAATCGCTCAAACCGCGCCTCAAGATCCGACGACGGTGTCATGCCTGCCTTGTATTCCTCGCGGGTCATGAGGCCGTTGCCGTCAGCATCGAGTCGAAGAAAGGCGCGGTCGCGATCCACCTTTGGCTTCGCGATTTCTTTTTTCTCCATCGCAGTCGAGGGCGGGCCCGTCGCGACTGAAATCGCAGAACCGGCAAAGGAACCCTCCTTTCTCTCTACTTCTGGATAGCTGCGAAGGAACCCATTTTCGTCAATCAGGTTTACGTAATAGTGAGTGGACTCGGCAGGCAAAGTCACGACTGCTCTTCCCTCTCCTTCCAGAGCCGCGGGGAGGCGAAACCACTCTTCATATCGCGCCGTGGCATTCGGCGTAAAAATGAGATCGGCGCGAACGACTTTTGCCCCGCCCTCAGAAAGGATGACCGTGACAATACCATCGTCCTGCGAGTGCGAGACCACCGTCGGGACCTGATCGCTTTTGGGCAAGGGGGTGGAAGCATCCGGATTGTAATAAGGGAAACTCGCTTCCATTTCCTCAAGTTGCGCTGAGAGGAGATCATTCAGTTCCGCGGCGAGTTCGGGCATGGCTTCGACGAGATTCTTTGACTCTTCGATATCCACCCGCTTCGTCTCTCCACTCGAAGTGTCGTAGAGTTGATAAAGTTCGAGGGGAAGCGCCTCCGGATTGCCGACGTAATCATAGTTGCGAACGAGCTTAAAATCACCCCGCCGAATTGTGCTTTCCAAGGCTACCCCATGAGGGAAATGCCACATCATCGTGTCGCGAACGGTCCCATCAGAATTTTTCACGAGACCCGGGTCGGTCGGATCCTTGAGGAGAAGCGGTGAAAGGTCGCTGCCGTCGAGCTGCTTGCCTTCCGGCTTTTCGATTCCTGCGAGCGATAAAATAGTCGGGTAAAAATCGAGGCCGTTCGCGATCACATCGCTTTCCTGACCTGCTGTGATTCCCGGCCCCGTGATAATGAGAGGGACACGAGTGCCGCCCTCCATCGCAGAAATCTTTCCCCGGTCGAGCGGGAAATTGTCGGTGTAGCGCTCCTTGGGTCCACCTTCCATCCCACCATTGTCGGAAGTGAAGATGATGTAGGTGTTCTCGCTCAACTTATGTCCCGGCCAGCGCGGGTCCTCGGTATTTTCAAGATAGTCAAAGACCTGCCCCACGTAGTAGTCGAGCTCCTCTACCATCGCACAGTAAAAAGGATTAATCTGACCCTCCGTCTCCCGGGTCGCAACATTGGCTGGATCGACTCCTAATTTTTCGGCATACTTCTTCAACCTTTCTTCCGATCGAGTGTGCATCGGTGAGTGCACGAGCCAGGTCGCGTAGTAGAGGAAGAACGGCTGGTTCTGATACTCGCGAAGGAAGGTGAGCGCATCCTCATTCGTCTGGTGGAAAGGGAAACCGTTCTCATCGAGCCGATAAGGGTCGTCCTCCCCTTCTGTGGCGAAGCCGGTGAGACGATCTTTCATCGACGTTCGCGAGCCCCGATCCGAACGGGTCCAGTCGAAGCCCTGATCTCCCGGTTGCGGAAACGCGTTGTGATCAATCGCCATGTGCCACTTTCCGGAGTGTCCGGTCGCGTAGCCATTCTCTCGCAGGACCTTGGCAAGCGTCAGCTCATCCTCCGGCATGCGACCACTATACCAGGGGTCCATCATGCGGAAATGCTGGTTAATCGGAGCAGGTGGTGCACCGCCGACAACGTGGGTCTTCTGTGCACGAGCCGGATGAACTCCACTCATGATCGCGCATCGGGACGGCGCACAGGTCGGCGCGGGAGAATAACCCTGCCAGAACATTACTCCCTTCTTCGCGAGCGCATCAATGTGAGGCGTCTCCATCGGAGAAGGCTCATCGATGTCGTAGCATCCGACATCCTGCCAACCGAGATCATCGGTGAGAAGGAGAAGAATGTTAGGCTGGGGCGGTCGGACATCAGCCAGAGAAGACCAGGGGCAGATAAGGAGCGTGATTGCAGAAAACAGAGAGAAAAGCTTCATCCAAAATGTAATTTAGCCTTTACCGTTTAGTCATTAACTCACTTGTTGCAACCCTGATAAGCAAATCTCTCAGACGGTAGTCGTTCGTTGCAGACTCCTCGACAATTTTCTCAATCTCCGCGAAATCAGAGAGCCCTAATTTCCGACCTTTTCCATACTCAGCGAGCTTGATCGTGAGATTTCTCGAGAACGGTCTCAGTTGGGTCAGAAGGATCTCTTTCAAATCCCTGACATCCTTAAAATCTCGACCCAGATACGTTCCGTGGGTTGTCACCTCCTGTGTCTCCGAGTAGTCGGTGCGAAATCGACCAATCGGATCAAAGGCCTCCAACGCCATCCCCAACGGATCCATCTGGCGGTGACATTCGACGCAGGAAGCGTCACTTCGATGCCTCTCCAGCAGCTCCCGAACGGTATCAACGCCGTTCAGATCAGGAACAAGGGCCGGAACCTCTTTCGGCGCTGGTGGCGGCGGAGTTCCTAGCAATTCATCGAGAATCCAATGTCCCCGCACGATCGGTGAAGTCTCCACCCCGTTGGAAGTGAGCGCGAGGATCCCTCCCTGCCCTAAGAGACCGCCTCGAATCGAACCCTCAGGAAGCGATACTTTGACGACTTGCTCACTCCCCTCGTGCGGGACGTCATACAACTTGGCAAGGCCTTCATTAAGGAAGGCGTAGTCTGAATCAAGAAAATCGCGCACACTCAGATTCTCCTGAAGAATATGATGGAAAAATTGCCGCGTCTCTTCCCGCATCGAAGCCTCAAGGTTATCCCGATAGTATTCGCGGAACTCTCCCTTTCCATCAGGCGGCATCGTGCCAAGGATATCGAGCGAGAGCCACTGATCGGCAAAACTATGACTGAAGCGAAGAGATCTTGGATCGCTTAAAAGTCGCTCTACCTGCTCTGCCAACACTTCCGGCTTCAGGATATCACGTGACTCTGCCAGTTCAAAAAGCTCCCTATCCGGCATCGTGCTCCAGAAGAGATACGATAAGCGATTCGCAAGCGAGTAGGTATCAAGACGAGCCCCTTCACCTGACCCTGTTGGTTCACCGACTGAACCCTCTTGAGAAGGGATCGTATCGGACGTCAGATATAAAAAGTCGAGCGATGCCATCATCGCGGCAAAGGTACGGATCGTAGACTCGTGCCAGTCGTTCGTCGTCTCATACTGCTCATCCCAGTATTCCAGATAGGCTGCGATCTCATCCTGACTAACGGATCGCCGAAACGCCCGCTTTGCAAAGCGCATCACCGTATCTGCCCGCTCCGATGGATTCTCCAAATCGGGAATCGTGGCCAGATCATAGGTAACTTGATAAGCTTTCGGTGGCCAATCATCATTAAACGGACCTTCGATACGATACTGCGTGATCCGAATCCCGGGCCCCCGGTATTCACTCATGGCCGAGGCCGGTAATTTTCGCTGCCTGATATTGGAACGAATCTGAGTAATCGGCTTGCCGGAGGCATTGAGAAACGCCAAGTACGGATAGTGATCTTTGTCGATCCAAGTCTCAAACGCAAAGGTTTGCTCCCCCCCTTCTTCCAACTCAAAAGTTTGCAGTAAACTCCCGCCGCTCGTAACGCTCTCTTCTTTTTCAGCGATGACTCCGATTCCCAGTTCGAGGGGGCCTTCCTCAGGCTGAAATCGAACAGGGTAATAGTCGCGGTCGACGCTCGAAGCCGTCACCGTAATTTTATACCGCCCCGGCGATTTCATCACTTTATCGGCTCCTCCATCAAAGATTTTGGCGTTTCCACCGACTCTGAGAATCGCATGTTCTGCATTGAAAGTAACATAGCGACCTGAACCTCCTTTCATGCGCTGCGTTGCCACATCGATGACCCGGCTTTCAGGCTGTTGCGTTTCGGGGGAAAACAGTGCGAGGCGTAAACTTGTTTTCGCCGCCTCAAGATATTCAAGAAGAAGCTCGTTGGAGATGACTAGTGCCTCCGCTTCCGTGTCAAAACTTTTGCCCACCTCATCTTCGTAAATCGAATCACCAGGATCGTAAACCCCGTTCCCCAGCCCTAACAAATCACGAACCGTATTTCCATATTCACGTTTATTGAGGCGGCGAAAGCCCGTTGTCCCGGCGCCAACATCACTCTGCGCGTAGGCGAGAACGAAATCGAGGACCTTCTGCCTCTCTATTTCAGATGGCTGAGGTTCGTCGTCAGGAGGCATCTCCTCGCTCGCTAAAACTTCGAAGACATCTTTCCAGAGTCCGGCATCGATTCCTGAGATATCATCTAGTCTAACCTTTCCTTTTTGCTTTTCCTCACCATGACATTGAATGCAATGTGACTCGAAGAAGGGTTGAATGGATTGATAGTCTTCTGCGTGAGCAAGCGTGAACGTCACTAACACTGGAATAAATTGATGATAATAAAATCGATTCATTGAATGATATAATTAGTAATACCGCGTCGTGTTTCCGAACAGGTCAACCCTCCTCTTTTCCCGCCTCCAATTCCTCTGAAATGTATCGAGCTACTTCCGTCGCTAGCGCATCAGACCCTTGAGGATGTAAATGAACATTTCTTTGCTTCTGCCAATCCTTCAGATGAGGGAGACAATAGCGATGCAAATCGTTGATTCGAATCCCATTCTCTTTCAT
>CAZOUP010000216.1:0-4929 GCA_964583035.1 uncultured Akkermansia sp. | reverse complement strand
CTAAAGCATCGCGGCAATCGCATCAGCCCGGTCGAAATTGAAAACGAAGCCTGCACCCTCGACGGTATCGTTGAGGCAAGTCTCCTCAAACGGGACGCTGATGACACACTGCATCTTTTTGTGACGACCTCTCACGTGATGGAAAAGGATGCGATTTTGCGTCAACTCAGTGAAACGCTCGAACCGGCCAAGGTCCCCGAATTTGTCATCATGCTCGGAGAGATGCCGAAATCGATGAACGGGAAAATTGATCGGAAAGAGCTTCTCGCCCGCCTTCAAGGCTAAAACTACTCATGGGGTATACCGTTCAGGAAGTTTCAGGAGATGCCCTCGCAAATACTGCGTTGGCCGACTTTCTTGCGTCATTCGTTCGGGGCGGGGGGCTGCGACGACCGCAGCCGGGAGACGATAAGGCCGAGGTTTGGCTGAAGCGGTTTACCTGGTGGTGGGATGAAAATCCCTTTTGCCGCGAGGACTCTCCGAAGGGATATCTTTTGATCTCCGGCGAAGGAGAGATCGTCGGTTTCAGCGGGTTTATCCCTTTCGATTATGAGATGAATGGGGAAATTATTCCCACGCTCATGGCGACGACGTTCTTCGTCTCTGAGGCGCATCGCAGTGCGGTCATGGGACTGGTCAGTCGTCAGCGCTCTCTCGGCCGACACTATCACATCATCGACGGATCTCCTTCGCCCGAAATGAGACGGCTCCTCGGTAAACTGGGATACGAACATGCCGGGGAGCGGTTCCAGTATTATTTCCCGCTGACCGGATTTGGAGGCGGCGCCACGCAATCGTTTCTGAAGCGGGCAGGGCTCTCTTTGTCACTTCCCCAGCGGACAGAGATTTCGCCATCGTTTTATCTCGCGACTTCCCCTGAGGAAGTCGAGATCGTTCCGGAGCTCAATGATGCAAAGCTCCGACGCCGGATCACGCGCGAATCTCTGGAGTGGCTTTGCCGGATCGGATCAGGACAAAGATCATTCTTTGGCTGCTGTGATGCGCGAGGTGAGTTGGTGGCCTATGCGGTCGGAATTTACAAAAGGAAGCTCGGACTTTGTTTCTGTCTTCTCGAAGACTACGTCGATTTTCGACCGAATGAAGGAGGTCTTGGGCAACTCATCCGCATGATCATGGAAGATCCGATCGGAAGTGGCGTTGCCCGCGACACCGATGCGCTCGCCCTTTCAGTGTTGGGGAATTCCGAAAAACCTCCGGAAAGGGGGCTCCGTCGCAACTGGAATCTCTATTTTCACCTTCCTGACGGGATCGATCCCGCCTCGAAACGCTGCCTTCCGATTGAGGGCGATCTTGCTCTTATCTAAACCGAATCCTGTTATGAAGTGCCTTTGGCTGACCCGAAAATATCCGCGCCCCTCCAACAGCGGAGAGCTCATTTACTCGAACGGTTTGATTCGATCTTTCGCCGCGACCGGAGTGAAACTCACGGTTCTGGCCCATGACAACGATGAGACGCCAGTGGGCGATGGCAGTGAGTCCAGCGCACACGTCGATGAAGATGAGGTGGAATGGCGTCTCGGCTCACCTGAGTTGGGATCCCGCCTTGGAAGTCTCTTCACTCGTTTTCCGAGCGACTCTTATCGCCTCAAAAATGGCGGGCCGGAACGCAGTCTCGTTGCCGCCCTGAAGCATGAGGCTTGGGATGCGATCATTATTGATCATGCTGCGATCGGCTGGGCGCTGGGTCCGATCAACGAACAGCGTGCCCGCGGTGGGATCACGAACGATCCGGTCATCGTCTACGTGTCCCATAACCACGAGGCAAAAATTCGACGGGAGATTGCACGGAATTCCAACGAATCCCTTCCGAAGAAGTTGGCATTGCACCTCGATGCGGAAAAATACGCCCGGCAGGAGGAGGAACTCTGCGCAAAGGCTGACCTCGTTACCGCGATCACTGAGACGGAGGTGGACGCTTATCGCGAAAATTTCCCCTCCCAGCGTTACATTTCACTGACTCCGGGTTACGAAGGAGTCGCTCATCATCGGAGAGAAATCCTCCCCGAAGTTCCGAGGCGTGTCGTCATGTCAGGCTCATTTGAGTGGATTGCAAAGCGGATCAATCTGGAGCGCTTTTTGGAAACCGCGGCGCGCCCTTTTGCCGAAGCCGGAATTGAATTGCAGATCGTCGGGAAGACCGGGGAAGCCTTTCGTCTCGCCATGATCGCAAAGTTTCCCGAAGTCGATTTCGTGGGTCGGGTTCCCGAGATGGAGCCCTACCTCCTCAACGCCCGCATGGGTTTGATCGTCGAGGAGTTTGGCGGCGGTTTTAAGCTGAAAACGCTCGAATACATTTTCCACGGTCTCCCGCTCGCGGGTTTGCATCATGCCGTCGAGGGGCTGCCGCTGAGCAGTCCTGAAGAGATCCTCCTTACGCCTGATATTCCGTCTCTGATCGCCGGGGTCAGCGCAACGATTGATGATTTTGAGCGACTCAATTACATGCGCCGCCGTTCTCTCGAAATATGCGAGGAGTCATTCCGCTGGGAAGACCGTGGCCGCAAGCTCGCGGATGCGATCCAGGAACTACGGAGCGTTGCGCTGGTGGGGTAGCTCTCTCGTTTCCTGGAAAATGTAGCGGATGGAGTGAGCCTTCCGGGCGTTGGCAGGGACGATGGAGCCGCAGGGTAAGTGGAGGCGGGTTAGGCAACCCATCCTACTTTTGGTTGGGGACGACGGAGACAGGTCGAAAATTACTTCGTGATCACCGTATTTTTCTGCCAATGCTCGTCGTCCTTTTCCGGGTGATCCAGGGTGTAATGCAAGCCGCGGCTTTCTTTGCGTCGCGCCGCTGAATCGACAATCAATGCGGCAACTTCGACGAGATTTCTCAGTTCGAGGAGCTCGCTTGTGACCCGGAAATTCCAGTAAAATTCCTGCACCTCGCGCTGTAAATTGTGAAGTCGCGTCGCAGCGCGTTGGAGACGTTTGGTGGTGCGGACGATGGAAACGTAGTCCCACATTAATCGTCGGATTTCGTCCCAGTTGTGATAGATCACGACCAGCTCATCGACATCGGTGACATCGCCGGATTCCCACTCAGGAACGGCGAGAGCCTCGAACTCATGGGTAAGCGGGATCTTCACGAGGGTGTCGGCAAGGGCGTTTTTCGAGACGACGACGCCCTCAAGCAACGAATTGCTCGCAAGACGGTTCGCTCCATGAAGTCCGGTGCAGGCGACTTCGCCGACTGCCCAGAGTCCCTTCATGGAAGTGGCCCCCTTCACATCCGTCTTCACTCCACCGCACTGATAGTGCGCTGCCGGAACCACAGGAATCGGCACTTTCGTGATGTCGATATCGACGGTGAGACAGGTCTCGTAAATATTCGGAAAGCGCTCCTTGATGTAATCAGCCGGCTTATGCGTGATGTCGAGAAAGACGCAGGGCTCCCCGGTTTTTTTAATCTCCCGGTCAATCGCCCGCGCCACGATGTCGCGCGGGGCGAGCGAGCCGCGAGGATCATATTCCGACATGAAACGGCGGCCTTTTTTATCGATCAACTCCGCGCCTTCCCCTCGCATTGCTTCGGTCACGAGAAACGATTTTAACTCGTGGTGGTAGAGGCAGGTGGGATGAAATTGCACAAACTCCATGTTCGCGATCTCACACCCGGCCCTCCACGCCATCGCGACGCCGTCGCCTGTCGCGACGTCGGGATTGGTCGTGTAGAGATAGACTTTCCCACTCCCGCCGGTGCAGAGAAGGACGCGGTCAGAGCGCAGTGTCAGGATTTCCCCATTGTCTTCATTGAGCGCGTAGACGCCGATGCAGCGCGGTGGCGTCGCGAGGGCAAGCTTCGCCGTGGTGATGAGGTCGATCGCGAAATGATGTTCGAGCAAGGTGATGCGATCATTGCTCTGCGCGGCGGCGAGCAGCTTCGTTTCGATCTCGCGCCCCGTGGTGTCCTTGTGATGAAGAACCCGCCGCTGCGTGTGGCCACCTTCGCGGCCGAGTGCGACAGTGGCCTCTCCGGTTTCGTCGAGGTGTTCGTCAAACTCGACGCCCCAGTCGATCAATTCCTGAATCGCCGGGGGGCCTTTCGCGACGATCTCGCGCACGACCGGCTCAGGGCAGAGACCCGCGCCGGCGTCGAGCGTGTCGGCGACATGCTGGTCGACGGAGTCCTCTTCGCTCTGGACGCAGGCGATTCCACCCTGAGCCCAGGCGGTGTTTGTCTCCGCCGCCTCCGCCTTGGTGATCACGGCCACGGTGCCATGTTCGGCCGCCCGGAGAGCAAAGCTGAGGCCGGAAATTCCGCTTCCGACCACGATAAAATCAAATGTTTTCACTGAGTCTGCTTACGTCTTTGAGGAAAAAGTGGCAAGTCCCGTTTCCCGTTGATTTGCTCGAATGGTCGAGATGAAAACGCTAAAGAGCGACGCCGACGTTGTCGATCAGTCTCGTTTTCCCGAAGAAAACGGCGGCGAGAAGTCGGATCGGAGCGTCTCCAAATTCGGTGAGAGCTTCCAGAGTAAAAGCGTCCACGGCGGCGAGGTAGTCGATCTTTGCTCCCGGCGTGTTCCCGATTTCAGACTGCATCCTCTCGAGTGCCTCCACTGGTGATTTGACTTCACCCAGCGCAATGGCGTGGGCGGTTGCGGCGAGGGTCTGCTGAATCATCGGTGCCTGCTCCCGATTTTCTGCCGAGAGATAGGCGTTTCGGGAGCTCATCGCGAGGCCGTCCGCTTCCCGAACCGTTTCGGCTCCGATGATCTCGATGGGGAAATTGAGGTCACGAACGAGGCGACGAATGATCGCGAGCTGCTGGAAATCTTTCTCCCCGAAGATCGCCGCAGTTGGTTGTGTCAGGAGAAAAAGTTTCGCGACGACAAGGCAGACCCCGTCGAAATGGCCGGGCCGACTTGCTCCGCAGAGGTGGCGGGAGAGTTTCGATTCCGTGATCGC
>CAZOUP010000215.1:0-4935 GCA_964583035.1 uncultured Akkermansia sp. | reverse complement strand
CGGCGTCTAACACCAGGATTTTGCCATCTTCGAGGGGCAATTCCGGATTTCGCCATTCCTCAGAATCGTAATGTTGCCACCATTCGTCTGGCGGCGGCAGATGTTCTTCCGGCGGGGTCGGCCACCGAATTTCCCAACCTGGCGGCAACGTTTCAGGTTCCATGGATTCGATGTCGAAGGGTGGATCGGGTGGTGGCGGCAGCGAGATAATCCCTTCCCACATACCCCAAAGCTTGAGAAAGAACTCGATCTCTGTGCGGCGAATGATGGTGCCTACATTTTTCATTTGGGCCCGGCAACACGGGCAGGTGGTGGGATCACCACCCCAAATTCGTTTGATGAGGGATTTCCAATCGGGTTTCTCAGCGTGTTTCTTTTTGGGCGTCGGTTCTGGAAGAATGAACAAGGTTTTGTCTGAGGATTCTGGATCGTGTTTGCGGGCGGAGATATTGATGGTTGCTAATTGAGGGGAGTGAATCCGATTTTTGGCATCCCAGCCCCGGCGCTTGTTTGAGTAGCGTCCGTAATAGCGGATGGTTTGCTGTCCCTTAGGAGGAATGTGCTCGACGCTGGCGGCGATAAAGTCGGCAGCAGTGAAGATTTGGTAATTTTGTTTGGTGTGCCAACTGCGTTTGGATCGGTAGATGACTTGTTTGGTTTTCTCGTTCCAATGGATTTTTTCCAGTGAAAATGGGGCGCGAAGCATATATTCAGCAAATTGTCGGCGTGCTTTGCGGTCGAAGGGGAGTGTAGGTGAGTCTCCCGCATCGAGTGTGAATCCGCTGGTTTTCCAGGAAAGGAGTTGATCGGCTTTTTTTCGGGAAAGGAGCTTTTCATCCACGAGAGTTTTGATGAATAAGTTTCGAAAAATTTCTTTGAGTGAAGCAATACTTTCGTTCTCATCCAAGGGGTGGAAGCGATTTTGCACATCGATCAAGCCATTGGCGGCGAGGATGTGCATGTGGGGATGGAAGCCGAGGTAATCACCAAAGGTGTGGACCACGGAAATAGCGGCGATTTGCCCGTGAGGCAGATCGAGGGTGGTTTGCATCCAGAGCTTGAGGGCTTCGATGGATTGCTGGAAGAGGTGTGTCAGGAGTTGGCGGCGTTTGCGAAAGATGCCCCGGACCACTTTGGGAACGGTGAAGACATACATGCGATGGGGAACATTGAAGGTAATGTCCCGGGCGATCCAATTGGCGGTTTCCAGTGCGCGGCGCTGATGGCATGAGGGGCAGAAGCCGCGGGTTTTGCAGGTGAAGGCAATGAGTTTTTCGTGTCCACAATCCGGGCAGTGCAGACGGGTAAAGCCTTGAGCGAGATCGCCGCAACGGTAGTATTTTTCGATGACCTGAATGGTGTCAGTGCGGAGAGGCCCGTGGGTTATGCGGTGGTCGGATTCGTAATGGGTTTGGAACTGGTCCCAACCTTGGTGGATGATTTGCCAAAGAGGGGAAGCTCTGGGGCGGCGAGGACGATAAACAGTCGGCATAACTGTTTATTTGAACATATGAAAGGAAGCTTAATCAAAACTGTTCATATACACAGTCAAGGTGATCCATAAGGTTTGCGGATATTTCCGGTAACCTGACTTTCAGATCGCAGCAGAACTTTTTAGAAGTGACCTGAATTTTGATTCAGGAGCCCAACCTAGAAGCACCTCCTGCATCGCGGACTTCGTCGCGTATGCAGGCAATCTGTTCGTCATTCTAATTCGGATCACACAAGATTAGGTGTTTCGGATGCGACAGGACGTCGAGTGTGAGCTTTAGAGTGCTGCAGCCCCTCCAACCCAGGGCGATGCGCGGTGACCGGACGTTGGGGTTTAAAAAGCGATTTTCAGCTATGGAGTTGGTCAAGTAGGAGTGTCGATTTTCCGCCAGGATTATAGGGCCGGGGTAAGGCAACATTTCTCAATTCTAAGTCCTACTCAACCAGTTCAATCCGGCTCCAGTAAGCGGCCTCGGAGGCCCAGCCACTGGCTCGGTTTTCCAGTTCGATTTTGATCGTTTCTCCCGCGTGTTTCGTTAGATCGAATTGAAACTCCTGCCAGGAGGAGTCTTCGATAGATTTTTGCAGAACTTCGTCACCATCGATCCTGACGATCAGTGTCCAGTTGCCTTTCGGGTGATTGTTGACTGCGAATTTGAGGGCGGTCTTTTTCCCTGCGGGTATATCAACGCTACGCGATAAAACGCAGGGAGTATCCCTGCTAAGTGGGTGAGTCAGTAGAACATTTTTGCGCCCGCTCCGCTCCTTTCGCAGGCCCGGCTTCATCCCTGGTCCGCCCCAGTCCTTGACCTTCCAGCCCGGCGCAAACTGCTCCACCTGCTTGGGCAGGTCTTCGCTGACGATGACCGCCCCGCTCCCCTTGCTTTTTGCAGGGGGCGCGACCACACGCGCGCCGGGAGCCGGCTTCGAGGTCGCGGTCTTGGGATATGGCATCTTGGCATCGACTTCGTTGCGCCAGTCTTCGAACTGCTTCTTCAGCGTGGCAACTACCTCGGGCCGCTCTTCGGCGAGGTCGTTGCGCTCCCCGATGTCATTGGCGAGGTCGAAGAGCTGCACGGTGCCGTTTTCGTAGTATTCCAGTAGCTTGAAGTCGCCCGAGCGAATCGCTCCGCCGGGGCTTTGGTAACCGTGATTGCTGTAGTGAGGAAAGTGCCAGTAGACCGGACCCCGCTCGTAGGCGTCCCCATTCAGCGCCGGAACAAAGCTCTTTCCGTCAACGTGCTGATCCGGCACCGCCGGCAGATTCATCATCTCGAGCAGCGTCGGGTAAAAGTCGGTGCCCGTCACGACTGCCTCAGACGTCGAGTTTGCTTCGGTGCGACCGGGCCAGTGGACAATCAGCGGCACGCGAATGCCCCCTTCGTAGTTCCAGCCTTTCGCTCCACGGAGCGGAAGATTGGACGAAGCAAAACGGGAATCGAGCGCCTCACGAGATCCGTTGATGCCGCAGTAATTATTCGACGCCGACATGCCGCCGTTGTCCCCCGTGAAGACAATGATGGTGTTCTCTTCCAGTCCGAGTTCCTTCAGCTTCGCGCGAATGCGCGCGAGGCTTTCATCGGTCGCCTCGAGCATGCCCGCAAACTCCACATTGTCCTGTTTCTGCTTCACCCACCAGACGCGCGCGTCCTGATGCGCCTGCTGCTCGTCGTTCTCCGCCAGCGCGGCGAGTTCTGCCTCCGTGAGCGGCGGCCCGTCCGGATTGGGTTCGAGAATGAAGTCCGGTCCCTCCTGCTCCGGCATTGCCGCGAGTTTCTTACGATACTTTTCCACCAGATCCGGGCGCCCCTGGATCGGGTCGTGCACCGCAAAGTGTTCGAGATGCACAAAGAAGGGTTTGTCCTGATTCCGCTCAATGAAATCCAGCGCCGCATCGGTCAGCTTGTCGGTGTAGTAATCGCCCTCTTTCGCCGGCAGTTTCTCATGGTAGGCCTTACCAAAAGGATAGTGATAGGAACTCACCCAGCCCGTGATCTCCTCATCGAAGCCATAGGTCAACGGATCCACCCTCACATGCGCTTTGCCGTAGTTCGCGGTGGCGTAGCCATGGCTCTTGAGTGTTTCGGCGAGGGTGACCTCCTCGTCCGGCAAGGCGGTCAGCTTTTCCGCGTGATGCAGCGGCTCGTAGTCCCGCTCGGGTCGTCCTCCGAGCCATTCCGTCAGGTTGGTCCGGGCGGGATACTTGCCTGTCAGGATACTCGCGCGGCTCGGTGAGCAGACATGGCAGGTGGCATAGGCATTGGTGAAAAGCATGCCCTCTTTCGCCAACTGATCGATACTTGGGGTTTCATGAAACTCACTGCCGTAACAGCCGATGTCCCGTTGTCCCAAGTCATCGACGAGGAAGAAGATGATGTTTGGTGATTTCGCCTGAGCGATGCCGCAGAAAAGCGCGGCGGTAAAAGTAAGGAGTGTTCTTTTCATGGCTTTGAAGAGTTTGGCTTGGGTGGGAATGAAACTGAAGGTCTTTTGATGCACGCCAGTGGCACGGATTTGAAATCCGTTGCGGAGAATCCAGGGATATCGATTACGGAATGCAATTTTGGACGCTGCGCTCTGCCCCTGGCAGCCTGTCTCCGCTACACTCCGGCTGTTCCACATTTGTTCTTCAGTTTCATTGACGCCTGTTTGGACCGGGTTTCGGATCGACTGTCCAACCCGGAGTGGTGACGTTGCCATAGAAAGGATAGTGATCCCAATCCACTGAGCCGCCGATGACGCGGGGATCTTCGGTCTCCGCGAGGTGATCAAAAAGTCGCTTTCGCAATGCGGCCTGCGTGTCCGCCATTCGAACCGATCCAGCCAGGTTTACCATCTGATGCGGGTCGGTCTTCAACTCGTAAAGCTCCTCGGCCGATCGCATCCCGAAGGCAAGCTCCGCGAGGCGAGCCACGCCGTGTTCGTTGCGATGCTTCATCATGAACGTCTTCGTCGGTGCGGAATCAATCTCGCCATACGGAATCGATCGCGAACACACTGACGGATCGGGAGAACCGGATGGCCAGCGAGTGGGCTCAAAGTTGTGAATGTAGAGGTAATCGGCCGTTCGGATGGCACGACAGGGATAGCCTTTGCCACCTTGGCGAGCGCCAGCGTGTCGCTCCATCGCGATATAGGCGGCGTCGCGGTTCTTCGTTGTTTCATTGTGGAAAACGTCAAGAAGGCTTTTCGCTGTCATCATCTTCGGTGATTCCAGTCCTGCGGCTTCGAGAAAGGTGGGGGCGAGATCGCTGAGATTGACGAACGCACGGATCTTCCGGCCGGGGTTGGTGATTCCCTCAGGCCAGCGGATCGCCAGCGGCACCCGGGAGCCGGCATCGTAGAGGCTCGCCTTGGCGCGGGGAAACGGCATTCCGTGATCACTCGTCACGACGATGAGGGTGTTGTCGAGTTGCCCCGACTCTTCCAACAATGTGATCGCTC
>CAZOUP010000214.1:0-5005 GCA_964583035.1 uncultured Akkermansia sp. | reverse complement strand
CCTAACAATCCGCCAGCATCTTCCGGTTTTTCCACACATAGCTGCAACCGGACCAAAGCGTCAAAATCAGGCTGATCCAGTTCAGCAGCATCCCGAGATGATCCGGCCCGAGGTAGAAGGAATCGAAGATCGGCTTGATGAAATTGAGCCACGCATCAGTCGTAGCCAGATAGAGCAAAAAGTAGATCACGGTCACTATCTGCATGATCGTTTTGTATTTGCCCAGATTCTCCGCCGCAAGGACGATGCCCTCTGCCGAGGCGAGGAGACGCAATCCGGTCACGAGAAACTCGCGGCTCAGAATCATGACGACCATCCATGCCGGGATCAGCTCCAGCCTCGTGAGAAGAACAAATCCGGCGCACATCAGCACTTTATCGGCAAGCGGATCCATCAGTTTCCCGAAATTGGTAATCAAGTTGTGCTTTCTCGCGATATGCCCGTCGAGAAAATCCGTGATCGCTGCAATGACAAACGCGACGAGGGCGGCAGTCTTCATCCACTCTCCCTCAATCGAGAGGAGAGCGACAAAAACAAAAGAAAGAAAGAGGCGGGCAACCGTCAGTTGGTTGGGCAGATTCATAAGAAGTCTGCCCCGATCATAGCCCCCCGACTCCGGACCGGCAAACAGATCAACCCAACAATTTTATCGATTGCATCCTCGAAGACGAAATCGAAGCCTACTGCCGGGAGACTGGGCGGATCTCACGAAGCTCAAAAGGCCCCGTCTTTTTTACCCCCTGTTTCGGCCTGACCACAGTGGCCGGAACGGTTTTCACGGGCTCAGCGGCGACGGGCTCGGCCACAATTGGCTCCGAGGTGTAATCTCCCAGCTCCGGCTTAGAAACGCGACCGGCAAAAATTCGCACGTTTGCCACCGCTTTGACCGAGTCCATTTCTTTCTCCAAATCCATGAATGTCTCAGCCGTCTCCACGGGTTGTTCCGGGCCGGCAATCGGGGCGGCTTCTTGAACGGGCTCAGAGTCGGCTTCGCCAAGGATATCCCCGATTCCGACAATCATCGTGGAGTCGCTCTCGAGCTCAGGCCCACCGGCATCATGCTTCACGAGGACCTCTTTAACAAAGGCATCCATCTCGAGGGCCTGAAAATACTTCGACACTTCAAGTGTGGCCGGTTTCATCGCGGCAATAACCACGAAATGGATAACCGTGACAACTGCTCCGACGGCGAGAGTTTGGAAAGGAAAATGCATAAAAGAATAAAAGGTTGCTGATTAGTAAGCTTTGAACCCGGCGGCCTGGCGGGCGATCGGATTGACCCGCAGTTCATCCACATCGTCGTCGTCTGAGGGGGGGCGCAGGAGCCGCTCGCGAATCGAGTGGTATTGCTTTTTCCTACCGTGAGAAGGGATCGGCTTCTCTCCCGAGGGGGGGCGCGAGACTTCCTCGATCACTTCATCATCTTCGTAAAGATCAGGCTCAACCGGCGACATCGGAGACGCCTCCGGAGTTTCGAGAGGAGCCTCAGTGGTCCCAAAATCGATAAACTTCCGCTCAAAGAGCCGACCAATATCCTCTTTGAACTTTGAAATCTCGAAATCAAGTCGCTCCGTCTGAATCGCAAACGCAATGCGGGCAAGGAACGCGGGAGTCGCGACAATGAGTGAGATGAGGACAAACCCGAGCGCACTGCCGAGAACAGGCCCGAGGCTGGCCCCGGCTTCCAGCTTGTCGAACCCTGACATGAGCGTCCAAACGCTGCCAATTGTTCCGAGGAAGAGCGCAGCAGCGCCAATAAACCGAAGCCCGCCAACACTGGAGGTTACCTTCATCGATGCCTGACGCAGGCCGGATTCGAAAGCACGATCCAGAACGCGCGCCTTCCCCGACGGAAGCATGCCGGCATGGCGCACGCGGTCTTCCATGTCTTGAACCGGATTTCTGGACCCGAGAAGTTGAAAAGCGGTCTCACGGGCTCCGGCGAGATAGATTAAAAATCGGGCGGACTCTTCGTTTTGCCACCCTTCTTCGAAAAGCTCCAGCGTCGTTCGCGACTGCCGAAGACGCTCCGAAAAAGCCTTGTCGGAACGATTCATCCTCGCCAACTGAAGCCACTTGGAAAGAATCTTCACCCAACAGATGATCGACAACATCAGAAGCACCCAGATCAACGCCTTCCCCGGAAAGAGGGGCTGATCGAGTGCTGTTTGAATGCTTCCGGTCAGAGAGGTCAGGAGGAAAGATGAGATCATGAAAACGCAGCGAAGCGCGGATTTTAATTAACAGATCTAAAATATTCACTAATTTTAATAAAAAACAAGTAATCAGGGCAAAAACCCGTCCTCTTTTCTAAAAAATTACCGAATAAATCAAAAGCCCGCCCCGTTTTGTAATCGCACTCCTCTCGATGTTTGAGCATCTTGGTATTCGATTTTTTACAGAAGCAGCCGTTAATTCACCCCACCACCATGACCACATTCTTCATCATCCTTGCCGTCCTCGCGGTTCTCCTCATCCCCGTCTTTTTCGTGATTGGCCTCTACAATGGTCTCGTCAAGAAACGGAACCTGTATCGCAATCAGTTTTCTCAAATCGATGTTCAACTGAAACGACGTCACGACCTCATCCCGAACCTCGTCGAAACCGCGAAGTCCTACATGACCCACGAGCGCGAAACGCTCGAAGCGGTCATTCAGGCCCGGAACGCCGCTGAATCTGCCCGCAGCAATGCCTCCCCCGATCCCGGCAGCGGTGCCTCAGTCGCCGCCCTTGCTGCGGCTGAGTCCGGTCTCGGCGGTACCCTCGGTCGACTCTTTGCCCTCTCCGAGAACTACCCTGAGCTCCGCAGCAACCAGAACATGCTGCAACTCCAGGAGGAACTCACTTCCACCGAATCCCGCGTCGCTTTCGCCCGCCAGGGATACAACGATGCCGTCATGGCCTTCAACAACAAGCTGGAAACCTTTCCCTCTAATTTCATCGCCGGGATGTTCAAATTTGTTCAAGCAACCCTTTTCGAAGTCTCCGACGACTCTGAGCGCGATGTCGTGGCTGTGAAATTTTAGAGGCCGTCCGCTTTCCGTCAGCCGTGCTTGAATGGATTTTTTCGAACATCAGGAACAGGCACGCCGCAAAACCGGCGTGCTCGTCTTCTACTTTATCCTCGCCGTCCTCGGGATCATCCTCGCGGTCTATTTTCTAACGGCGGGGATTCTGACCTTTCTCGACGAAGGCTCAGCCTCACCGACCGGAAATCCGTTCTGGCGACCTGAAGTCCTCCTCTACACCGGCGTGGGCACCTCGCTCATCGTCTTTCTCACGAGTGCGTTTAAAACCGCGCAACTTTCCGGCGGTGGTGCCGTTGTCGCCCGCGAGCTCGGCGGCCGCGAGATCGACCTGAACACGACCGACTTCCACGAGCGCCGCCTCATGAATGTGGTCGAGGAAATGGCGATCGCCTCCGGAGTCCCCGTTCCGACCGTATTCGTGATGGACCGCGAGGACTCGATCAATGCCTTTGCGGCGGGGAAAACCACGAGCGATGCCGTCGTCGGGGTCACTCGCGGATGCATGACCCTTCTCACCCGCGATGAACTTCAGGGAGTCGTCGCTCACGAATTTTCCCACATCCTCAATGGCGACATGCGGCTGAATATTCGGCTTATGGCGCTGCTTTACGGGATCCTTTTTCTCGCCCTCATGGGAGAACTGATCCTGCGATTCGGCGTTCGCGGCGGATTCCAGTCGAACCGGAAAGAAGGTGCCGGGGCCGCTCTCGTCATGTTGGCCGCCGGCGTCGGACTCCTCGCGATCGGCTACATCGGGAGCTTTTTCGGCAATCTCATCAAGGCCTCCGTTTCCCGGCAGCGGGAATACCTCGCCGATGCTTCCGCCGTTCAGTTCACCCGGAATCCGGAAGGCCTCGCCGGGGCCCTCATCAAAATCGGAGGACTCAAGGCCGGTTCCGAAGTCACTCACCCGATGGCCCGCGACTGCAGTCACCTCTTTTTCAGCAGCGGCCTGCGTTCGCAAATGCTGGCGACCCACCCGCCGCTCGCAACTCGAATCGGCAGACTCCTCCCGAGTTGGAAAGGCGAATTCAGCGAAGAGAATCTCCCTGCCATTACCCGGAAAACGGACCGCGACAGCTCACGCAAATCGAATCAAGCCGTCTCGATGCTGAACAGCAACGCGGACACCGTCTCCCTCAGCGAACCCGAGGTGATCGAAAGCATGCGCACGCTCCACCCGGAGCAAGTCGAACTGGGACAGGACGTTCATCGCAGTCTCCCTCCTCATTGGATCGAGACCTGCCACTCCCATCACGGCGCTCAGGCGATGGTCTATGCCCTCCTCCTCGCGCAGGACGAGACCTTGCGAAATGCCGAGCTGAGTCAGCTCCGTCAATCCTGCGACGCGGAAACGTTCGCACTCGCATCGAGTCTCTTCCGTGAAGTCGGCTCCCTGCATTCCACGATCAAATTCAGCCTCATTGATCTCGCGATCCCGACGCTTCGGCACCTGTCCGAGAACGGCTACCAGCAGTTCCGGGCGATCACTGACCAACTCATTGCGAGTGATCGTCAGGTCAATCTCTTCGAATTTGCGCTCCTCAAGGTCATTCAGCGTCACCTCGACACTTACTTCCGTCAGTCCCGACCACCGCGGATGAAATACCGGAATCTGCGGCAGCTTGAAAACGAGGCCGCGATTCTCATTTCCACCCTCGCGGCGATGAGTCACGCCAACGACCAGGTCGCGATTCAGTCCGCCTTCGAACGCGCCGCGAAACACCTCCAAAGCAAGGCCCGAACCGTGATCACTTTCCGCGACGCTGCCAAATGCGGGTTGAAGGAAATCGACGCCGCGCTCACGAAATTCAACGAAGCGACCCCGCCCGTGAAACGCCTCCTCCTCGAAGCCGCCGGCCAAAGCGTCCTCCAGGACCACGCCGTCTCCAGCAGCGAGGCCGAACTGATCCGCGCCACCGCCGATGCGATCGGTTGCCCCATTCCGCCGTTCGTAAAAGCGGCCGCGATTGTTT
>CAZOUP010000213.1:4954-5049 GCA_964583035.1 uncultured Akkermansia sp. | reverse complement strand
CATCCAACATCCAACATCCAACATCCCGGCCGCCGCGCGGAACATCCAACATCCCGGCCGCCGCGCGGAACATCCAACATCCCGGCCGCCGCGCG
>CAZOUP010000213.1:0-4854 GCA_964583035.1 uncultured Akkermansia sp. | reverse complement strand
GAACATCCAACATTCCTTTCTAAGGATTTCGTTTCTCCCTCGTCACAACGATGACGCCTTTTTCCTGCGCATCAATGCAGGTTCCCATTCGTCCCCTCAACCTCGCTATTCCCATGAAAAAACGCTTCTCTCTCCCCGCCTTCATCCTTTCCACTGCTCTTCTCTCGACTAGCGCCTTTGCCGAAACGGCCAAATCGATTTTTGATTCCTTCGAGGCACAAAAGGCTGACGCTCTCGTCGCCTATCTCGAAAGCAATCCCGAAGCCGAAGATGCCGCCACCGCCCAGTCGATGTTGATCGGGTCCTACATGCAGCTCGATCAGGCGGCGAAAGCGGCCCCGCTTCTCGAAAAGCGCTACGACGTGATGTCGAAAGGCGCGGATGCGGACCTCCAGGAGCTCATTCCCGGGGTCATCGAGCCTCTCTTCCGTCTCTACTCTGAGTCAGGCAACAAAGACGGTGCCCGCGGCATTTTGGAGAAAGCGAAGGCCGATCTCGCGGCGCATCCCCAGGCACCCCAGATCATGCAGTTCTTCGACGGCATGCTCGGCCAGCTCGCGATGCCCGGCGTCGGTGACACCATGGACATCAAATTCACCTCGACCACGGGCGAGGAAATCGATCTTGCGGCGATGAAAGACAAGGTCATCCTCGTTGATTTCTGGGCAACCTGGTGCGGCCCCTGTGTCGCTGAGATGCCTCACGTCATTAGCACTTACGAGAAGTATAAAGAGGCTGGTTTTGAGGTCGTGGGGATTTCCCTCGATTCTGAAAAGGCTGAACTGGAGAGTTTCGTCGCCGAAAACAAAATGACTTGGCCTCAGTATTTCGACGGCAAAGGGTGGGAAAACGACCTCGCCAAAGAGTTCGGCATCACTGGGATCCCTGCGACTTTCCTCATCGGAAAAGACGGCAAGATTGCCGGTTCTAACCTTCGTGGCGACGCCCTCGAAGAAGCCGTCGCCGGTTTGCTTGAGTAGCGGAACCTGTGAAGGTTCCGACTTAAATTAAACCGGAAGGCTGACGCCGTCCGCTACGGCGGAGGATGCAAAAACGTAGCGGAAGCGGGAACGCTTCCGAAATCCGCGCTCATCGGAAGGCTGATGCCGTCCGCTACATCACGAGCCTCCTCCGTCCGATTTACGCGCCTCTAAAATCGCGTAATTCAAGATTCCCAGCTCGAAGGCCACGAAAACACGGAGCACCGTGAAGGCAAAAATCCGGTCGCTGCGCAGGTTTTTCCACAAAAAGCGGCGATACTCGCTCCGGGTCAGGACCTTCTTCACGAGCCGCCCGAGAATCACCCGCCACGTCTTCTTCACCTGCGGGCCGATTTCCTGAAGGCTCCCGATCACGAACCCGCCTTTTTCCGCGAACGCTGCCAACTCCTCCGCATTCGCAAGTCCGGCGAACCGCCCTTCCCTGCAAATCGGTTCGAGGAGCCAGCGGATCGCCCATTTCGGAGGATCTCGTCGCGCCGTCCAGGCCGTCATCGCGAGACGACCGCCCGGTTTTAGGGTCCGCGCGGCCTCACGAAAGAATCCTGCCTTGTCCGCGACATGCGAAAAACACTCAATCGAGATCACGGCGTCGAAAGAGAATGGGGGAAAGTCGTTCTCAAGCCAGTCACCGAGATAAAATTCGGGAGTCGGAATCCCTTCTCCGGACGGCTCCGCTTCTTGACGCGCTGTTTCATATTGAAGCGCCGAAATCGTCACGCCAGTGACGTGAGCTTTCCGGCTCACGGCGAGGAAAAGTGCCATCGATCCATAACCGCAGCCGATGTCACAAACGCGATCTCCGGGTTGGATTCCGGCGATCTCGGCGACGGTTTCCCGAAGTTTCCCGATCGCTTCAGAAGAAGATTCGCCGCCGGTTTTCCAGTAGCCATGGTGCAAGTTTGCGCCCCAGGCATCGCGATAAAAAGGATCAAGAGCATCGTAGTGCTCCGCAACCTCTTCGGGTGAAACCGGCTCAGGAGATAAAATCATCGTTTCGACAGCTTCGTTCGGGGGAAAATCCGCCACTGAAATTACCCGAAAGGTTCAGGAATCCGAAGTTCATTTTCGATTGAATTAAGTTCATTTTTTATTGAACAGAGCCGAATCAGCCTTATAAATCACTCGACTCTCCGAAACGAATTTCCGTGATCGGTTTGACTTCCATTTCCCAACTCCGGCCACGGTTCGCTACCTTCGAGGTAGTTCAACCGGGGGCGGTAGCTTACCCGACAGGGTAACCGCGACATGGCTCTCCTGCAAAAAACAGATCCGACGGATCTTGAAAGCGCCGATCTTAATCCTGCGGTGGAGTCTGAGATCATTGATTACTTTGTTTCTTTCGTGCAGCTTCTCGGTCTCCCTAAATCGGTCGGTCAAATCTACGGGACGCTCTTTGCGAGTGCCCAACCGCTCGCGATGGATGACATCATTGACCGACTTTGCATCAGCAAAGGGAGTGCAAGTCAGGGGCTGAATCTTCTTCGCGGTCTCGGAGCGATCACGAGTCATTCGCTTCCTGGAGATCGGAGAGAACATTTTGAAGCCGATCTGAACGTCTCGCGCATTGTGCATCATTTCTTCGAGGAGAGGCTTCTTCCCCGCCTTCAGCATGGAAACGAAAGGGTTGATGCGATCCTTGCAGAGTTAAAGCCTGATTCAGCAGGTGAGCAGCGCTTCCTCTTCGACCGGATGAAAGCGCTCAAAAAGTGGCAAAATCGCGGTAATGCAATCGTTCCTCGTGTCGTTCGCTGGTTGCGCCGTTAGTCTATCGAACCCCCGAATCTATTCCGTTGAAAAGGCCGAAGGGCCTTTGTTCCCAGTGCTTTAAAGCCTGAGTATGAACTTTAATGACCAAAAAATCTACCTCGCCGGTCATCGCGGCATGGTCGGCAGTGCTCTCTCCCGTGCCCTCGAAGAAGCGGGATGCCACGATCAGGTCAAAGCGACGAGCGACGAGCTTGATCTTCGCAACCAAGCCGCAACAGCCGACTTCGTTTCAGACAACGAGCCGGACCTGATTATCATCGCCGCCGCCCGCGTCGGCGGGATCTACGCCAACGACACCTACCCGGCTGATTTCCTCTTCGATAATCTGATGATTGCTTCGAATCTTATCGAAGCTGCTTATCGAAACAAGGTTGGGCGAGTCTTGTTTCTAGGTAGCTCATGCATTTACCCGAAGCATGCCGACCAGCCAATTAAAGAAGAGGCTCTCCTCACGAGTGCTCTCGAGCCAACGAACGAGGCATATGCGATCGCGAAAATCGCGGGCTTAAAGCTATGCGAATACTATCGTCGGCAGCATGGGTGCCTTTATCATTCGGCCATGCCATGCAATTTGTATGGCCTCGGCGACAACTATCACTCCGAGAATTCTCATGTCATTCCCGGCCTGATTCGTCGATTCCACGAAGCAAAGGAAGCCGGATCGGAGTCGGTCGCAGTTTGGGGGACTGGCCGGCCGAAGCGGGAGTTTCTTTTTGCCGACGACCTCGCTGAAGGCTGCCTCCACCTCCTCGGGCTTTCTGATCCTCCTTCGTTGATCAATATTGGCGCCGGTTCTGATATTACGGTTCAGGACCTTTCACTCCTGATCGCAGAGACGGTCGGTTACGAAGGTTCCGTCGTGAATGACGAGTCAAAGCCGGACGGAACTCCGCAGAAGTTATTGGACTCCTCTCTCATTAACGCCCTCGGATGGAAGGCGACCACGGAACTGGAAGAGGGGCTCGCCAAAGCCTACGAGGATTTTCTGAAAATGTAGCGGAACCTGTAAAGGTTCCGATTTGAATCAATTCGGATAAGTTCCGCGATCCGCTGCTTCCAATCCCTACCGGAGATCCTACAGTTTTCGACCTTCTCGCTGCCCTCGCGGCGCAATATTTCCTCTTCCTCGCAGCTCCCCTGCAATCGCTTCCTGGCGAAACAAACCCTCCCAGCCGAGTTGCGAAACCCATCGATGACGATTATCCTTTCCCATGTCCATTCTGTCTGAAGTCGCCGAGATCAGAGATACTGTGGCTCCCATGAGCGTCGATTTTTATCACGCATCAAGTGAGATGGGATGGATTGACGAGAATGTGGAACTCCTTCGAGGCATCCCTTTGCAAAAGATGAGTAAATCGCCACTTCATGAGTATCTCGTCCGTTTCTTCCTTCGCCTTATTGATGAAGCGCTCCCACAAGGCTTTTTTATCACCAAGGAAAGCCCCTTGACGACGAGCGACTCCGAGCCGGAACCGGATTTAATGGTCGTAAAAGGCAGCGAGACAGATTTCCGCGATCATCACCCGGGTACCGCTGAGCTAGTCATCGAAGTGTCGATCAATACCGAAGAACGGGACCGCACTAAAGCTTCGATCTATGCCGAAGCGCAGGTCGACGAATATTGGATTGTCCTGCCTGAGAAAAAGGAGATTTTAGTATATACGCAAAGCAACGGTCGCGAGTATGAGCAGCGCCGCACCATCACCAGCGGCAAAGCGGAGTCTAAAACCGTGGCCGGACTGGCAGTTTTCGTCCCCGAAGTTTTTGAGTGAGCGTAAAATTCGCCCACCATCCTCGCGAAGCTTCAGCAGGAAGCGGAACCCTGTAAAGGTTCCGATTTGAATCAATTCGGAAGGCTGACGCCGTCCGCGATATCCCACTGACTTCGGCAACAGCGGGACAAGCATTCTCAACTCCTTTCCTCCTCGACTTCTCAACTCCGGCTCCTCCGGAGCCTACATTTTCATGAAAAAAGCACTCATCACCGGAATCACCGGACAGGATGGCTCATACCTTGCCGAGCAGTTGCTGGAAAAGGGATATGAAGTTCACGGGATGATTCGTCGCTCAAGCTCCTTCAACACGG
>CAZOUP010000212.1:0-5206 GCA_964583035.1 uncultured Akkermansia sp. | reverse complement strand
GAGTTCCCGTGGATCCATGATTTGAGAAATGGCGAGATCGTGTCTCCCGGCGGCGAGGTATCCGATTTGTTTTTCCAACTCCTCAAGCGGAGCGAGAAGATCAGAGAGGAGGGCGATGAAACTGCGCTTCCGGATCAGTTCGTGGAGCCCTTTCATCGCCGCGCCGAGATCGGTGCCGTGGCCGGAAGGGGCACGTTCCAGTTGCAGCATGAGACGTCGCAGTTGGCCGGTCCGGTTCCGCGCCGGGATGTGTTGATCGACGCGTTCGTCGAAGGTCGTGAGACCGACCGCATCCTGCTGGCCCATGAGAAAATAGGCGAGGGTCGCCGCGAAAGTGGCGGCGTAGTCGGCCTTCGTGACTTCGCCCGAGCCATATTCCATCGACTTGCTGCGATCCACAAGGAGGTGGGCGCGAAGGTTGGTTTCGTCCTCGAATTTTTTGATGTAAGCCCGGTCGCTGCGGGCCATCACTTTCCAGTCGATGAAGCGTGGATCATCGCCCCGCGAGTAGGGACGATATTCGCTGAACTCGACCGAGAAACCGTGGAAAGGCGATTTGTGGAGACCCTTCCAAAAGCCTTCCATGACCATGCGCGCCCGCAACTCCAGCGACTTCACCCGCATCAGAGTGGCGGGGTCGATGAATCTGGTGCTGCCGGTCATACTCACGCTTTCTCAGGAGTCATCTCGATGAGCTTGGCGATGACTTGATCAATTGTGATGCCCTCGGCTTCGGCGCGGTAATTCGTCAAGATACGATGTCGGAGAACCGGGCCGGCCATGGCGCGAACATCGTCGTAGGTGACATGCGAACGCCCATCGAGGAGAGCCTTCGTTTTTGCCCCGAGAACGAGGCTCTGTCCCGCGCGAGTTCCCGCTCCCCAGTTGACCCATTCATTGATGTAATCGCTCGTGCTCTCCTGTCCGGGGCGCGAATTCGCGGCAATGCGGACGGCGTAGCGGATCACCTCTTCGGCGATGGGGACACGTCGCACCACGGCATGGCATTTGAGAAGATCTTTGCCGGAGAAAACCGGATTCACTTCCTCCGCTCCGGCTCCGGTCGTCTGCGAAACGACCGCGACCTCTTCGTCCTCGGTAAGGTAGTCGATCACGATGTTAAACATGAAACGGTCGAGTTGCGCCTCAGGAAGGGGATAGGTGCCTTCCATCTCGATGGGGTTTTGGGTCGCAAGGACAAAGAACGGTTTGTCGAGTTGGAGACTCATCCCCGCGACGGAGACCTGCTTTTCCTGCATCGCTTCAAGGAGGGCGGCCTGCGTCTTCGGAGGCGTCCGGTTGATCTCATCGGCGAGGATGAGATTCGCAAAAATCGGTCCCTTACTAAAGACGAGCTCTCTTCCGCCATCGGCCTTGTCCTCGAGGATTTCCGTCCCTGTGATGTCCGACGGCATGAGGTCGGGAGTGAACTGGATGCGGTTAAAGGAAAGATCGAAGACCTTCGCGAGGGTGCTCACGAGAAGCGTTTTCGCCAACCCCGGTGCCCCCGTGATGAGGCAGTGCCCGCCGGAGAGCAGGGCGATCAGCAGTTGATCGACAACGGCATCCTGGCCGATGATGACCTTTCTCAGCTCTTTCCCGATGAGGTCTCGCGCCTCGGCGAGTTTTTCCACCATCTCCTCCTCGGTGTCGATGACTTCAAGCTGTTCAGTTTCGTTTTCAGTCCCGGAAGTGTCTTCGCTCATATTGATTTGCCGCGAATGTAGAGGGAAGCTCACCGTGAGGGAACCGAAATTTTTAGCCGGAAAACGTCTGTTTTACTGGAAAAGTGGCAAATTTGCCTGATTGCCTTGGTTAGGAAGCCGCGTTATGCCAGGATTATCATCTTACGATGAGGAAAAATCTGGATTTTGTCATTTGTTGCAGAGCGGGCGCGCTACTTTTGACCTGTCTGGCCGCCGCATGCAAGCCACAGCTTCGCTCGGAATTAATCTGTGATACTCAGAAGCATGGCAGTTCGACTGCTTCCCCCCCTGTAGTTAAGTTCGATCTATCGGATGGGGGGCCTGAGAATATTGTTCTCGAAAGCTCCAGCGGAAAGCTCGTCGAAGGGAGAATTCTCGCCAAATACGGCCACGAGATCCTTTTTCGTCGAGCGAGTGATAAGAGGGAATTTACCATGGAGTTGGAAACTCTATCAACCGATCATCAATTGACTTTGGCAGAGGTTGAAGATTTCGAGATTGAGAAGCTTTTTCGACCGAAGTCTCGGGCTCTTCTTCCCAAAGCACAGAGATACAGTTTTGGTTTCCAGAAACCATTTTTTGATGATGATGAAGAAGCGATCGCTGCCTCGAAAAGGTCGGGAAAGCCAGTTCTTTTGGTTTTTACGGGGAGTAATTCGTTCGATCCGAACGACGAAGATAGCATGATTGATGCTGAAGTTTCGGAGAGAGAAACCGCTTCCTTCATGAGGACGGTTTTTGGTGATCGGCGCTTTCGCTCGCTTGTTGGCGACAACTTTGAAGGCGTGCACATTGATCTAAGCGACGAAGATAATCTTCGGAAGGACGTAAAACGACGATTTCACCAGATCTTCAATGAGTATGAGGTGAATAGGCTCCCGTGTTTAATTGTCTTGAATGCAGCAGGACACCAAAAAATCCGAATAGAGGGATACGATTCAAGAGGGCCTAATTTGATTATTGATCGGCTTGAGGCTGCTTCCGAAACCGAGCAGCGATAAGGTAAATGATTTCAATAGGAAATCCCCGATTGCATATCCGGAGAATCCGCTTAGAATCGCCCCGCTATGGCACGTAAGGCTGGAAAAGCAAAAACACGAAAAGGAGTCTCCAAAAGATTTAAGGTGACTGGAAGCGGTCGCGTTTTGCGTCGGAAACAGGGTAAAAGACACCTGAACCGTCGTAAAAACTCGAAGCGCCTTCGTCGCTTGGGTCAATCGACCCTGGTGGCTAAGAGCGATGAGAAGAACGTGAAAATGGATCTTCCCTTCTGCGGCAAATAAGCCGTGGGAAACCGCAAGGATCGACCAATTCGATCCACAACTGAGTTGACTGGTGGCGCGGCGTTCAAGCCTACCGCCACCTGATGAAAGGGTGAGTCAACCAGTTGCAACAAAACAACAACCCGTTCAGAGGAAAATAATAAAATGCCACGTGCAACTAACGCGCCCGCCAGTCGGAAGCGCAGAAATCGTATCCTGAAAAAAGCGAAAGGCTTCCGCGGTTCCCGCTCGAAGCTTTACCGCACCGCGAAAGATGCGGTCTTTAAAGCTCAGCAGTGGGCTTATCGTGACCGCAAAAACCGCAAGCGTAACTTCCGCCAGCTCTGGATCGCCCGTATTGGTGCCGGTGCCCGGAACAATGGACTGACCTATTCACGTTTCATGGAGGGCCTCACCGCCGCCGGAATCGAGTTGGATCGTAAAGTCCTCTCCGACCTCGCTATCAACGACGAAGCGGCGTTTACATCGCTTGTCGAAAAAGCGAAAACCGCGCTCGAAGAGAAAGCGAAGCAGGCTTCCTGATCACCCGGTCAGAACCGAAATTTTAACGGACGGGCGTTCTACGAAAGTGGGCGCCCGTTTTTTATACCTCCTTTTCCTTTTCCGGACTGGTCATGGGGAGTAAGAAGAAGATTAAGACTAAGAAGAGGGGACCTAACCCTGTTAAGGGTCTCAAACCCTAATGAGGGTTTCAAACCTGTTTACCCGCTATGCTTGAAGAACTCGAAGCCATCAAAATCGACGCCCTCGCGGCGATTGGTGCTATTGCCGATGAATCCGGACTTGAGGAGGCCCGGGTCGGGTTTCTCGGGAAAAAGAGTCGTCTCACCGCCGCCGGTGCCGGAATGCGCGATGTCCCCAACGAACTCAAAAAGGATGTCGGGCAGAAACTGAACGAGGTTCGGACCGCGATCACCGAGGGGCTCGAGGAAAAGGGCGCCTCCCTCACGGCGGCCCGTGATGCCGCCGCTTTTGGCTCGATCGATGCGACCCTGCCCGCCCGACCGCTCCCGTCGGGTGGCCTTCACCCACTTTCGCTCGTGCTCGATGAGGCGGTCTCGATCCTTCGCCGCATGGGCTTCGCGCTTGCGGAAGGTCCGGAGATCGAGACGGAGTGGCATTGTTTCGACGCGTTGAACACGCCCGAAGACCATCCCGCGCGGAATGAAAGCGACACCTTCTATTTTGAAAACGGGAAGCTTCTCCGGACCCACACTTCATCCGTGCAGATCCGGACAATGGAGAAAGAAGTCCCGCCGGTCCGGATCATCGCGCCCGGCAGTGCCTTTCGTCGCGACGAGATCGATGCGACGCACCTGAGTGCCTTCAATCAGCTCGAGGGCCTCTACGTGGACAAAAACGTGACCCTCGCTGACTTGAAGGGGACGCTGGAGTATTTCTTCCGCGAGCTGTTCGGTTCAAAGACGGAAGTGCGTTTCCGCCCGCATTTCTTTCCCTTCACCGAGCCGAGCTTTGAGGTGGATTTGAAACTTCACGCGACCGGCAAAGCAGCCAAGTGGATCGAGATCGCCGGCTGCGGGATCGTTGATCCAGCGGTTTTCACTGAAGTCACGACGAAGCGCGGAGACGCCGCCTACGATCCCTCTGAAATCAGCGGCTTCGCCTTCGGCATGGGCATCGACCGCCTCGCGATGATTATGTATGGCATCCCTGACCTGCGGTTGCTGATCGAGAATGATGTGCGGTTTTTGGGGCAGTTTGCGTGAGCCCGCCGCCTTCGGCGATCTTGGATATTGGATATTGGATATTGGTGGGATGAGTTATCGGACGCTGCAGGTTTGGAAGGAAGCGAAGAGCTTGGCGGCTGATATTCATACGATGACGATGAAGCTGCCGAAGTTTGAGTTGTATGAACAGGGTTCGCAGATTCGCCGGAGTTCGAAGTCGATTCGCAGTAATATCGTGGAAGGCTATGGTCGGCGGAAATACAAAGCCGATTATCTTCGCTTCTTGAGTTATGCCTTTGCCTCCTGCCTCGAAACGGAAGACCACCTTGAATCTCTTTTTCAATCCGAATCACTTACCGATCAGCAACTCTTCGAATCCCTCTTTGAGAGAAACCAGATACTGGGCCGCAAGCTGAACCGTTTTATACAATCTGTCGAAAATTCGCACAACGACCCGAACCCCTAATTTAGTCTTTCCAAGATCCAAGATCCAAGATCCAAGATCCAAGATCCAAGATCCAAGATCCAA
>CAZOUP010000211.1:0-5284 GCA_964583035.1 uncultured Akkermansia sp. | reverse complement strand
GCGTAAAAGTAGCCGCCTTGAGGACCCTGTGGCGTCGCGGCAAGCTTTCCGCTTTCTCCCCAGAGGTTGGCCTGTCCGATGTCGTGATCGTCAGGAATCGTCACGGTGGGGCGGTCTCTCGTGAGTTCACGATAGCGGAGGCCCCACTCGATCCAGCCGGCGGTGTGCTCGGTGTGGTGATAAGTCTGGTCGCCGGCGAAAAAGAGAATGTCAGGATCGTGAAGGAGAAGATTTTTCCGGATGCTGGGGCGGTCGCCTTTCGTCCGGCTCGAGTCGCAGGAGAGGCTCGCGACGACGATTTCGTCTTTATCGAGAGGGTCTTTGCGGATGAGACCTTCATAGACAGCGTTTTCCCCGTGGCTGACGCGGTAGGGGACGTCCTTTGTGCCATCCCATCCGTCGATGCGGAAATGGGCGCTCCAACCGGGAAAGACGACCTCTTCCGTCGCGGCGGCTTCCCAGGTGTCGCCTTTTTTCAGCTCAAGAAGCACTTCGCGGGACTCGTCTTCGAAGAGGGGATAGAGCTGAGCGCTCAATTTGAGAACGCCCCGGTCCTGCGTGTAGAGGGTGAAAGCGATGACATCCTCGCGGGGGACATTGAGGTTGATGAGTCGTTTCGGGGTGCGGCCTTTTTTGTCTTTTCCCGCCGCATCAGGCTCTTCGAGCTGGTTCGTCGCTTCTTTCCACCATTCGCCGGACGAGGCTTTCTCAAGCATGGGGTATTCTTCGCCGAAAGGCAGTGCGGGCGCGGCGGTGGCGATGGAGCTGCTCAGGACGAGAGAGAAAAGTAAAGTGAGGGCAATGTGAAACCGATTCATGCCGCGAGATTAAGATCTGAGCGGCTGAAAAACAACCGACAAACCCTGAATTTTGCAGGCTTGACGGCCCTTGCAATGCGCCTTCGTAACGCTACCTTGCCCGCCCGCGATCCGTAACCTCTGAAGGGTTCTCTCATGGACGACATCTATCTCATCATTTCCTCGCTGATTTTCCTCGCCGGCTTTGTCCTCGCGGTGGTTTCCCTGCGTGCCGGAAAGCAGGGGTCGGTGCGGTTGAATATCGGACTCGCCATTGCCGGATTGATTTTTCAAAGCCTCTTCCTGAGGGAGCGCGGTGAACTCCACGGGCGCTGCCCGATCACCAATGGCGGGGAGGTGCTGGTTTTCATCAGTTGGAGCGTTGTGCTTCTCTATCTTGCGCTCGGTCGGGCCTTTCGCCTTTCTTTGCTCGGGGTTTTCAGCATGCCGCTGGTCTTCATGTTTCAGGCGATTGCGATTGTGACGCTCCTGTCGAATGACCCGGGGGCCCGCCCGCCGGAGACGCTTGACCCCTGGCTGGAGCTCCATGCCGCGATGTCCCTGCTGGCTTACGGAGCCTTCGGTCTCGCCGGGATCGCGGGGGTCATGTATCTCGTGCAGGATCGCCAGCTGAAAAGTCACGAGCCGGGCCGGCTTTTTTACTCTCTCCCTCCGATCCGTTACCTGACCGACGCGATGCTGCGCTTGCTCGTGATCGGAACGGTCATGCTCACGATCGGGATCGTCGCCGCGTTTTTCATGGATAATCTGCCGGATGCTCTGCACCTCACTGTTTCCGGCGCGGTCTGGGTCGTTTACGCGCTCATCCTCATCGTTCATTTTGCGAAGCATCTCGCTCCGAAGCAGCTTTCGCTTTCGGCAATGATCGCGTTTGGCTTTGCCCTCCTCACGCTTTCCGCGCTCTGAGCCTTTAGTTTTCAACTTCTTTTTCCTGTGTCTATTTTCTGTCTTGGCGTAAATCACAAAACTGCCCCCGTTGAGGTTCGGGAGCGGTTGGCGTTTGCTGAGCACTCGATTCCGACACATTTGAAAGAAATACGGGGACTGCTCCACGTCGAGGAGGCAGTCGTGCTCTCGACCTGTAACCGCGTCGAAATTTACGGTGCGGCGGAGGATCCTGCGGTCGCACTTGAGGGGCTCGTTGATTATCTCGTAAACCATTTTGCGGTCGCTCCCGGTGAGGTCGAATTTTATCGAAAAGAAGCCGAAGACGCGGCGCACCATCTTTTTGAAGTCGCGAGCGGTCTGGACTCGATGGTGCTGGGTGAGACGGAAATTTTCGGGCAAATTAAGAAGGCCTACGCGACCGCGCAGACTTCCGGTGCGACCGCGCGGCGAATGAACAAATTGTTCCAGCAATCGTTCTCAATCGGAAAGCTCGTCCGCAGCAGCACGCGGATTCAGCAGGGATCGACTTCGGTGGGATCGGCGGCGGTGGATTTGGCGGAGAAAATTTTCGGCCAGCTCGACGGGTGCCGCGTCATGATCATCGGGGCGGGGGAAATGAGTCGCGTCACCGCGCAGAGTCTGCGTTCGCGCGGGGCGTCGAGCATCATTGTTTCGAACCGCAGCTTCGATAAAGCGGAGGAACTCGCGGCTGAGTTGGACGGGAAAGCGGTGAGGTTCGACGATTGGGGAAATTTCCTGAATGAGGTCGATATCGTGATCTCATCGACCGGCGCGCCTCATGCCGTCGTTCACAAATCGGCGGTCGAGAAAGCGCTCGACGGTCGGCGCGGGCATCCACTTTTTCTCATCGACATCGCGGTCCCCCGTGACATCGAGGACGAAGTCAACGAGCTCGACAATGTCTATCTTTACAACATCGATCAGCTGACCCGCATCGCGAGCGATGGAGTCGCGAGACGCGAGCGTCAAATCGAAGTCTGCCGCACCGTCATTCATCAATTTCTTGAGGAGAAAGGCATTGAAGCTCTCGCCGAGATCCCGGCGGATCGTCGTCATGATGGTTCTTCCTCCAAATCAGAAGGCTCCTCCGCCGAGCCGCTTCCCAATTCATGAGCCAACCTTTTATTCTCGGCACCCGGGGCAGCGACCTTGCCCTCACCCAGGCCCGCATGACCGAAGCGGCGTTGAAAGCGCAAGGCATCGAGGTCCGCATCGAAGTGATCAAAACGATCGGTGACAAGCGTCCCGATCTGAAGCTGAGCGAATTCAGCCAGGGCGATAACCCCGTCGTCGATAAGGGCATTTTCACGAAGGAACTCGAAGAGGCGCTTCTCCGTGGCGAGATCGATTTTGCAGTCCACAGCCTGAAGGATGTCCCGACTCAACTGGGCGATGGGTTTGAAATCTGCGCCACACTTCCGAGAGCGGATATCGCCGATGTGTTGCTGACGACGCAACAGGGTTTGGTCGATGACCTAACCCTCTTAAGTGAGGCCACGATTGCGACGAGCTCGGTCCGTCGGGCGCGTCAGCTCGTCTGGATGTATCCCGGCGTTACGGTCGTGGATATTCGCGGCAACGTCCCGACACGGATTCGTAAGCTCGTCGAAAGCGATGAATGGGGCGGCATCCTCCTCGCGCGCGCCGGGATCGAGCGGCTCGGGATTTACACGCCGGGAGAAGGCAGCTTTGAAATGGACGGGGCGACCGTGCACGCGATCGAGCTGGGAATTGACTCGTTTCTCCCCGCCGCCGGACAGGGCGCGGTCGGGATGGAAATCCGCAGCGAAAACATGGCGGCCCGCGAAGCTCTCGCGACGATCAATGACGCGCCGACTTTCACCCGCGTCACCGCCGAGCGGGCTTTTTTGGATCGCCTCAAAGCCGGTTGCCAGACACCGGTGGGAGCCTACACCTGGTTTGAAAATGAGGGCGCGACTCTCGGGATGTCAGTCCGGGTCTTCGATGAAGAGGAGCCGACTTCGGAGCCTTTCGTCGCACAGGTGAGCGGTCCCGCGACCGATCCGGCGGCACTCGCCGATGAATTGATGGCCCTCAAGGCGTCTCGCTGAAAAATTACGATGAGCAAGAAAACAGGAATTTGTTACCTTGTCGGGGCTGGTCCCGGCGATCCGGGATTAATGACCCTTCGCGGAAAGGAGTGCATCGAAATCGCGGATGTCATCGTCTACGACTACCTTTCGAACGATGATTTTTTGCAGTGGGCGAAGCCCGGCGCGGAGATGATTTACGCGGGGAAGAAGTCGAAAAATCACGCGATCCCCCAGGGGGGAATCAACGAACTCCTCGTCGAAAGAGCGAAGGCGGGAAAAATCGTGACCCGTCTCAAGGGGGGCGATCCATTGATTTTCGGTCGTGGCGGAGAAGAGGCGGAAGAGTTGCATGCCGCCGGGATCCCTTTTGAATTTGTCCCCGGGATCAGTTCTTCGATTGCCGGGCCGGCTTATGCGGGCATCCCGGTGACGCATCGGGATCACTGCTCTCAGCTCACGATTTTTACCGGCCATGAGAATCCGGAGAAGATGGAATCGTCGATCGATTACGAGCAGATCGCGAATGCTCCCGGAACGAAGGTCATGCTCATGGGCGTGGAGCGATTGCCAATCATCACCGAGCGGATCATCGCCGCGGGAGGAGATCCTGAGCTGCCGGTTGCACTCGTGCGCTGGGCGACGACGGGGCAGCACCGGACGATCACGGGAACGCTCGCGACGATCGCGGAAGTGGCTCGCGAGGCCGAGTTCAAAGCCCCGGCCGTCGCTGTTTTCGGCACCGTCGTGAATTGCCGCGAAAAACTGAACTGGTTTGAAACGCGGCCGCTTTACGGCAAGCGCGTCGTCGTGACCCGAACCCAAAAGCAGGCGGGCAAAATGAGTAAGCAGCTTCGCAATCTCGGGGCCGATGTCCTCGAGATGCCGACGATCCGGATGGCGCGGACCGAGGGCGAGGAGGCCAAGGAATTCGCGCTCGCGGTGACGGAGGCCCACACCTATGACTGGCTCATTTTCACGAGCCCCAATGCGGTCGAGTATTTCTTCGATGCTTTTTATCTTATTCGGGACGACGCGCGGGCGATCGGCGGATGTCGCATCGCGGCGGTCGGACCGGGGACTTCGGCGAAGCTGAAGGAGTATCACATGGCGACCGATCTCATGCCGGAGAAGCATGTCGCGGAAGCGATGGCGGAGGCGTTCAAGAAAGAGGTCGGATCGATTGAAAACACAACGATGCTCTGGGTCCGCGCTAAAGGTGCGCGGGATGTCCTCTCGAAGGAACTGATCGAGGCTGGCGTGATTTTGGACGAGGCGATTGCCTACGAGACCTTTTCCGAGACCGAAGACCCGACCGGAGCGGTGGCACGGTTTAAGGAAGAGGGGGCGGATTTCATCACTTTCACCAGTGCTTCGACCGTCGATGGATTTCTGGATCTGGGTCTCACGATTCCCGATGAGACGGCGATCGCGAGCATCGGTCCGATTACTTCGGCGACGCTGGTTGAGAATGGCTATGATCCGGATAAGGAAGCGAAGACGAAT
>CAZOUP010000210.1:0-5367 GCA_964583035.1 uncultured Akkermansia sp. | reverse complement strand
TATACCACCTCATAGTAAGTTAATTATACTATTATTAGTTGGCATTTTAATAGTGTTATTTTTATCTTACATTAAGGACTTTATTGAGGACTTTTTTTAAATACTAAAGGCATATATTGAACCGAATAATGGAAAAAAACAGTCTAATATCAATGTTTTGTAGCAGATAGTCCATAGACAAAGCAAAAAAACCTTACTAAACTTTACTTGAGGTCTTACGGCTTGTGCTCATTAGAGACTGTGAATACCTCTCGCCTTATCGCATAGAGGTAAAGCAAGCCGACCCCCCCAATTATTAGTGTTGATGAAAAGAGCGAATTGAAATATAATAGAAAAATGGAAAAAACAAAAGAGGCTAAAATTAAACTAAATAAAGAAATAGATCGTTTGATAGTTATTGCGAATAAAATGAAAAGTGGTAACTTAAAAGATCGTGAGGTTAAAAGAATGATAGAAAAATTCAACAAAATCGCTAAGAAAATCTTGCCAGCAGCAAAACTTTTTAGACTATATGAAAGAGAAAAAAGGGACGCAAACTAGCAGAATTACAACAGAGTAGAACGCCTCAGGTTTAAATTTTGGATAATAAAATAGTATTTATTACTCTTTTCTTGACAATCCTTTACTGTTTATTGATACAATAAAACTAAGAGGACAATGAAGTTAAATGTGCAACTTTTGAAATGAATTGATATAATAAGCTAAACTAAATATTATCAATATTTTAATAATTACGGAAAGGAGAGACTTATGACTGAATCAGTATCTATACAAGTAATACAAATAACTAGACGGATTTTTGAAACTGTTCATGGTAATCTTGGACTTCTGAAATTTAATATAGAGGAGCTTACGCCAACAAATGGAGCCGCAGATACGGAGTCTAAAAAGTGGGATGTTGTTTGTACATTTTTTGAAACTTTAGGAAGTTCAGCACCTTCTAAGTATAAAGCCTCTGTTGATTTAAATAATAATAGTGTAATTATTAAAAAATTATCAGGACCAAGTGGAAAAGAAAAAGAATTAGAAGGTAAGTGGATTGTAAAAAAGGCAAAACATGCCTAAAATAAAAACAAATGCTATTAAATCTCCAGATCCATAACGATACAGATATCACCCCATTTGTTCATAACGGAATTATCATAGATACAAGTGTCTTTAAAATAATCGTTGACGGCGTAGTTTGTACGAGATTTTCTAAAAAAAAGTCCGAAGAATTTACTCAGTTATTATCGTTTCTAGACCTTATTAAAATGAACAACAGATGGGATAAGTTTTTTATTACACCTCATGTATTAACAGAAATATGTACACATTTACGCAATGACTATAGAAAGTGGAAAAATTATAAAGAAATAGTTGAAGAAATAATCCCAATTTTGAAGGCAATGGAAGAAAAAAACGTAAAAAAAGATATAATTCTTAATTATATTGACCTAAAAATACCAATCGTGGAGTTAGGTGATATATCAATTTGTTTAACAGCAAATAATTTTATAGCCTGTAGTGAAAAAGTAGCAATATTAACATCAGATAACGAACTAAATAAGAAGTATCAAGATAGTAGAGATATTATGGTAATGGATTTTAGATTTAATATTTGTAATCTCTCTTAGTTTGTAAATATATAGTGAGTAGAGTGGTAGGGTAAGTTAGATAATATTAAGTAATTGATTACTTTCTTGCTCTAAAGTACTTAAATCTTCTTCTATACTCAACCATCTAAAAGTTCTGTATCCATCCAGTCTGGCGAGCTAAGGTTTCTATAACAATCTAAAGCCAGAAAAAAGATCAATAACGGTTTGTTTCTTATTTTTCTTTTTATCATTTTATCAAACAAAAAATAACAAATATTCAAAGGCTTAAACTAAAACTCAAGTTACGGCTGTTACTAATCATATCTTTCCATATTTTTGGTATTTATTCAATATGGTTTTATTAGTATTCTGGGTTGTAGATTCATACTTTTTATGCTATAAAGATTACATGAGTTCAAAATCAATAACTGGTCAGGACAATTTAAAGATTAATACTTATGTTTTAGAAGGCAAAACCGTCAGTCTTCTTCTTAAGGAGTTTCAAGAAAGAATAAAAAATCAAAAAGACGAAATTGATTATAGGCTAAATCCGCTGATTGACGCTCTTTCTTTGTTGGTTAAAGATATTTCTCCAAGTTTGGTTGAAAAAGGTGAAATAGATAATGTTGTTCCCACGGCTAAAGAAATATTTGAACTTTTAAAGGAAGATACCAAGGCGTTTGACGATTTTTTTAATACATTGAATCTTTGTATTGTAGATTTAGGAACTCAGTTAAGAAAAAAAACTCTATGACAGAACAGATAATATCACCAGAACCAATAAATAGAGCAGAGCTTGTGACGGATATGGAGCCAGAAAGGAGGGTTCTGGAGAGGGTGAGATTAGTTAACGAGATGAGGCTTTCTAATGTTGGGACTTTAAACGAACAGTACGCACCCGTGGAGTTACTAGGTGACGTTAAACAGGCTGCTGCATTTCTAGATTTGATTCAAGCTAATACGCCTCACGATAGGTTGGCAGTAATTTTAACCTCGACTACTCCTGGCTTAAGATCAGCGTCTTCCATTGCTGAAAAACTTAACCAAAATGGCGGAGTAATCTCTGTTAGAGGAGGGGATGTAGAAACAACAGTTGTAAATATTTCCCGAGATCCGGATGGAATTTTTCATTGCAAATATGGCTATTCTACTATCGGGACAACAGTTAAGCGCCAAGGAACTGGAATTAATGTTCATATCGGCGCTGACCCCAATTTAATACCAGAGGAGAGTCTTTTTCGTCTTTATAAGCTAACTGGTAATCCTAACTTTATGGAATCTCTTGGAAAAAGAGTAGAAATGAAAGGTAGAAGTGCTGCTCGAATTACGGCACAGGCAATTGATCCACGATCCTTTTATGCAACTTTAGGTCTTAATCCCTATTGTCTACGTTTTATTTCTGAAGATACTTTTGAGTCTTCAATTAAGGGAGTAAAAAGAGAAATTACTAAAAAAATACATCCTGACATAGCAAAACCATCTTTAGAAGAATTAGACTATTTAAAAAGAATGCTTGAGGCATGTAATGTTTTAGTGAATAAAGATTCAAGAAATCAGTATTCTACTTGGTTAAAATAAATTAGGAATTTATCAACTCAAGTCTGCGTTGGTTTCTTTTGCCTTCAAATAAGGGAAGACGGAGCTCTTTTAATATTTGAGGTGTCATTGTGAAGCTTTCTATCTCGCTAGGCCGTAATCGATATATGGGTACTTTATGAGATTTTGCCATTGCAAGGAAGTATCCTCTACGGAAGTTGACATCTGGATTTAAGTTAGGAGTTTCTTTAGTTCGGAAGGCTAAATAATACTTGGCAGGAGTTACAATTCCGACTATCAATTCGCCGCCGGATATAGTCATTGGTAAAATATCTTCAGATGTAAAAAGAGCTTCTTGTGGATGCTTATGTAAACAACCTAGTAGTAGCTCAGGGTATTTTACCTTGGTAATATCAACCGAAACATGTGTATTTGAGCCTTTTTGATTTTTTGTTTGAATAAGAACTTTTGTGTGTTCAGCATTAGTTTTTAAAATTCTAGCATTCTCTTCAGGGTGTTCATAAAAAAAGGTTGCTCTTGATGTTGTTTCCTCTCTCATTTCATAATAGAGGTCTTCAAGAAAACCAATCCACTGTGGATTTAAGAGAATTGTTTTAGGGAAACTACTTTCTGTATATAAGTTTCCATTTACTCCTTTTAGTAGACTAGATTTCATTGCCTCTACGTTCCAGAATTCTGGTCTTAATATTTGATCTGATTCAGCCTCAGTCATAATTTAATTTTTACTTAGGTTTAACTTTTATTCCATTATATCATTTGTAATAAGGTACTTTTATAAAAAGATTAATCAATAGTAATTTTATTGGCTTCTATTTTTCACTAGTTTGTTTAAATATTCTATGTATAAAAAGCTCTAACATCGTCCACTCGGGGAAGTCGATAGATAATTTGTCTATCGTTTATAACAAGTCTTGCCTGCTTTTAATACAAATATATAGTGAGTAGAATGGTAGGGTAAATTAAACAATATTAAGTAATTGATTACTTTCTTGCTCTAGAGCCTTCAAATCTTCTTCTATACTTAACTACTTAAAAGTTCTGTATCCATCCAGTCTGGTGAGCATTAGCCTGGAGAATATAACCATAACTTCTTTATCTACAGGACTAAAGGTGTCTAGACCGATGGGGGGAGCTGATATTGTTTGATGTAGTTAATGAAGAGAATAATCACAAAGTTTGGGAGATTTATTTTATTACTTTAGGGTTGCCCTTGTATTCAATACTTCCAGAGCCAGCTACTTTTGAGTCTAATTCTTCGGTAGCATATACTCGAGCGTTCCCTGACCCGCTAATTGTTGCATTAGTATTTTCTGTAATTAAATCATAAGCTCTAGTTTTTCCGCTTCCGCTGAGGGTAAGAATGTGATTTGTGGCTTCATAATATTATTAGTTAACTATTAAAGTTAATTATATATTATCAATATTTAAGACAGTTTTGTTTGTAAAAAGCCTATATTTTCATTTGCTCCGAGTAATTTAATATCTCGCAAAAGTTTTTTTAAGCTTGATAGGTCAATTTCTATTTCAATCTTTTTGTTGCGGGATACATCAACTAGGGGGAGCCCAGAGAAAAAAACTGCAACCTGATTAATTATAGGACTGAATGGGTCTAGACCGATATGCTGAGCTTGGGCTTCTATGACAATCTGAACTCATTGTATTTTTTGTCATATACACTCTGTGCAATACACTTCTAAGAATGGTTAAGTGTAGCGGGAGAGCAAATCGGCGAAAAGGAAACGTCAAAACCTCTTTGTAAAAATCCTATAGCTACCCACATAGGACAACCATAGGGCAATCTGTTTTCACTTAACCACTCCATAGCATGGGGTTTGTCTATGCCTAGTTTTCGCAGTTCAGATAATTCCATTAAGGCTTCAAGACTATCGTCATACATCAAGATTCGGCCTCCAATAATTATGTTTTTAACACCGACACTTTCTAAAATATCACCTATATGGTGAGATGCCCAAAATTTCAAGTTATTTGAGCATGCTCCTTCAACCGCATAAAGCGTTCCAGGCCCCATATTTCCAGTTCTAATTTCAAGTTCTCCACCTTCATCTTGAAAAATAACTAGTGGCTTTTCTTCTGTAATAGCTGTTGCGATGAATCTATCTCTTTCTTGGATATATTCAGTAGAAGTAGGATAAGGGTATCCATTTTCAGATATAGTATCTGTCAAGTACCCCGTTTTTCAAGAACACTTTCTACGACTTTTTGTTTAAATTGA
>CAZOUP010000209.1:0-5415 GCA_964583035.1 uncultured Akkermansia sp. | reverse complement strand
GGAGCGGGGGAAAACGGATCGGTTTTGGTTCGTTGCAGGTGAATCTTTCGGGCAACGTTTCAATCAATCACACCTCGCATTTCGTGCAAGTAAATCATACCGCAGTTTGAGTGGCGGATCTCACGGGAATGGCGGGACTCGAAAGTGAAAGCTTCGCAGGAGAAGCGAAAAGGATATTCTTTTCCCGAAAGAAACCTGCGCTTCCGTCGTCGCACCACTCAACGCCATGCCGATCCCTCACCAACCAACTCGACTTGCCCTGCTCACTTTCCTCGCTGTCTTCGCGAGCATATTTCTCGTTGGCTTGCTCGTCGTTCCGTTCATCATCACGAAAATGGAGGAGCGCTACCTGCTCATTCAGGCCGACGTCAATGCACGGCAGGCAAAGTCACTCGCTAACTTCGCTGCGCTCAGACTCGCGGAAGGTATTCCCACGGAAGAAGTCACGAAAGAGCTTCAGGCTCTTCTCACCGGAGCGGACGCTGATCGTGGTTTTTCCTGCGTGGTCCATCGCAGCGACACTGCATTTGTCTGTCACCCCATGACGATGGCGCTCGGGATGTCGATTGCGACGAAGCAGGCCGGCTTCGTCGAAATGGCAGGCCTCGGCAAAGGCTCGCCACTCCCGTGGGAGGAAGTGATCTCGCGGGGGATCTTCGGCGCCGGCTCACTTTTCTACCCCGATGGAGCAAGCGAGATTGTTTACATGGAAGCAGTCCCCGACACCGAGTGGACCGTGACGACGCATGAGAACACCGCGCGCGTTCGCAGCGAGCTGGATGCCCTGCGGAAAGCGATGATCTTTGGCGCTTTCGTGATCGGTTTGCTCCTTGCGATCCCCTCTTCCTTCGCCGCCCGCGCCGTGAGTCGCGGCCACGAAAAACGCATCGAAGCCGAGCAGGCGCGATCTGAGAAATTACTCCTCAACATTCTGCCCCCGGCCATCGCGGAACGCCTCAAGGACAACGAAGCCGTCATCGCCGATCGTCATCCCGCTGTGACCGTCCTCTTCGCTGACATCGTTGGATTTACGCCCTGGGCCGCAAAGACACCGGCGGAACAACTTGTCGCGAGGCTTAACCGCATCTTCTCCCGCTTCGATGACATCTGCGTGGCTCATGGGCTGGAAAAAATTAAAACGATCGGCGACGCCTACATGCTCTGCGGAGGGATCGACGGCTCACCGGAAGAAGGAGCACGCAGTGTTGTCGCCGCCGGATTGGAGATGATCGAAGCGATCAAAGAAGAGTCTGCAAAGGAAAGTGATACCCCTCTCTCTCTTCGTATCGGCGTCCACACCGGGGAGCTTGTCGCCGGCGTCATCGGAAAACGCAAATTCTCCTACGATCTCTGGGGCGATGCCGTAAACACCGCGTCCCGCCTCGAATCGAGCGGCGAACCGTCGCGCGTCCAGATCTCAAACGCGACGGCTGCTCTCCTCGGAGATACCTTCCCCGTCGAGTCCGAGCGAACCATCACACTGAAAGGGATCGGAGACTTCCCGGTCTCATTTATCGGCCAATCCGCGACATCGTCCGCTTGACCCCGGCCCTACCCGCGCTACATGATGCGCCATGCATCGAGCGATTACCGCATTCAATAAACTCGTCGAAGGAAACCGCCGTTTCGCCGCCGGAGAACCGCTCTCGGCAAATCTCTCGATCGAAGAACGCCGCGCCCAACTCGTCGAGTCGCAGGCTCCCTCCGCCGTCATCCTCGGCTGCTCGGACTCGCGGGCTCCGGCGGAAATACTCTTCGATCAGGGACTCGGCGACCTCTTTGTGATCCGTGTCGCCGGCAATGTCGTCGCCCCGTCCGGCGTCGGCAGCATCGAGTATGCGGTCGAGGCGCTTGGATGCCGATTGATCGTTGTCCTCGGTCATTCTTCTTGCGGAGCAGTTCGGGCAACCGTTGATGAGTTAAAAGTGCCACGCGAAAACCGCTCTCCCAATCTCGAGTCGATTGTGAGCCGCATCAGTCCCTCGGTGCAGCCCCTCCTCGATGCCGACATCACGGACGATCCCGACGCCCTCGTCGATCACGCCGTCCGTGCCAACATCCGCGCTTCGGTCCGCCACCTCAAAGCCGGATCGCCCATCGTCGAAAAATGGATCGAAGAAGATTTCCTCTTCGTCGTCGGTGCCGAGTATTCCCTCGAAACCGGTCTCGTCGAATTTTTCGATCGCGTCCCCGGATCTGATGATCCTACTGCGAAGAAAACTTCGTGAGGAGCCCCTTCTCTCTCGCCACATTCATGACTCGCAGAAAAAGCACCCCGGCGACAGCGAGGTAGACGACATTCAGTCCCGTCGCGATCCCGAGCGAAGTCCAATCGATCTCACCGGTTTTCAAGGTCCCGCGCATCCCTTCAAAAATGTAGGAACAGGGTAGCGATTTCGCGACCCACTGCAAGGCGACCGGCAAGACCGAAACCGGATAGTAGACCGCCGCAAACGGCTGGATGAAAAACGGCACCGCCCACGCGAGCGATTCAGCAGCCGGTCCCCAGCGCACGATCAAAGTCGTCGAGATCATGCCCAGCGCCCATCCGAAAATGAGCAGGTTAAAGACAAAGGGAAGCAAGGCCCAGCCAAGCTGAAAAATGTTGAAGGAATAGAGAAAAACCGAGAGCACCGACAACATCGTCACGGTCACGGCGGCACGCATCAAGCCGACCACGTAAGTCGAACCGAGGTAATCAAGATTCGTCACCGGTGCCGCGAAGACATTGAGCAGATTGCGCGACCAGACATCTTCGAGAAAGAAAATCGCGACGCCCTGCTGCGCGCGAAAGAGGACATCCCAGAGAATCACCGCGCCGATCAGAAAAGTAATCTCATACGGAAAACTGTCGTCCGTGTTCTGCTGGAGAAACATCGTAAGATAGCCCCACACTAACAGATGCACCAGCGGCCAGAAAATCAGCTCGACCGCGCGGATCGGCGTCCGCGTGTAGAGATAGAGGTAGCGCAAGACAAGCGCCTGCATCGTTCCCAAATTCATGGGCCGACCTCCCCGTGCTGACTTTCGAGATCACCACTGCGCGCGACTTGGATGAAGACATCTTCCAGCGTGTCTTTCTCAAAATGCTTCAAGGTTTCCTCCGAAGTGCCGGTGAAGAGAATCTTCCCTTTGTGCATGAAGACGATCCGGTCGCAGACCTCCTCGACATCGCGCATGTTGTGCGAAGTGTAGAGAATACTCGTGCCCTCTTCATCACGGATCCGGCTCACGACTTTTCGGACCTTGTCGGCAATGTCAGGATCGAGGCTCGCGGTTGGCTCGTCGAGGAGGAGCAGTTCCGGACGGTTCAGAAGCCCCTTGCAGAGATTCAAGCGAGTCCCCTCTCCGGCCGAAAGCTCGCCGCTGATCCGGTTCTTAAGATGAGTGATCTCCAGCAGTGCAAGGACCTCATCAATGCGCCGGTAGAGATCCGGGACGCGGTAGATTTTCCCGAAGACCTTCAAGTTCTGCCAGACCCGCAGATTGCCCGGCAACTGCGTGTAAGTGCTGCAAAAATTCATGCGGCTCAGGATCTTGATCCGCTCCGAGTGGAGATCCTTTCCGAAGACCTTCACCGATCCCGCAGTCGGCGTGACGATCCCGAGGATCATGTTGATCGCCGTCGTCTTACCCGCGCCATTCGCGCCGAGGAGTCCTAAGATCTCGCCCTTACCGACTTCGAACGAAATGCCATCGACAGAACGCACGTCGCCGAAGGCTTTCGTGAGACCAGTGACCTGAAGGACGGGGGAATCCATGAGACGGTTCCCGTAAACCGCAGCGCGGCAATGCGCAACCGCGTAAGGAGACGTGCTTGGGGCAAAGTTCGTCCTCCGCTATAAGCTGAAAGAATGAAACGCTCTCTGTCGATCTTTCGATTTCTCGCACTCTTCTTTCTGATCCCCGTGACGGGACACAGCAAGGACTACAACGTGCTCTTCATCATCTCCGACGATCTCACTTACACCGCCCTTTCCTGCTACGGGAACGAAGTCTGCGAAACGCCGAACATCGACCGCCTTGCCGCTCGTGGCACCCGCTTCACCCGCGCCTATTGCCAGGGAACCTACTGCGGTCCCTCGCGGGCCTCCTTCATGTCCGGCTATTATCCGCATGCCACCGGAGCGCTCGGATACAAAAGCCCGCGCCCGCAGATCGGGGATCGCGCGACCTGGTCGCAGCACTTCAAAGACCACGGCTACCACGCGGCCCGCGTCAGTAAAATCTACCATATGGGCGTCCCCGGCGGCATCGAATACGGCGGTGACGGGCGCGATCATGACGGCTACAACGGCGCCGACGACGAAGCCTCGTGGACGGAACGTTTCAACAGTCCGGGGCCGGAATGGAAAGCTGCCGGTGACGGGGAGACCCTCGAGAACAATCCGGACGGAGCAAAACCCGCCGTCGGGGGCAACACCTTCGTCGTCGTCGAAGCGGACGGCGATGACCTCGTCCACTCCGATGGTAAAACCGCGAAGAAAGCTGCCGAACTGATCCACGAGCACAAGGACAAACCCTTCTGGCTCGGCGTCGGTTTCGTGCGCCCGCATGTTCCCTTCGTCGCTCCCCGGGCCTACTACGAGCCCTTCCTCCCCTACGACAAGATGGTCCTGCCGCCCAAAGTCCCCGGCGACTGGGACGACATCCCGAAGGCAGGCATCAACTACAAGACGAGCGAAAACATGAAGATGGATATCCGCCGTCAGCAAAAAGCGGTCGGCGGCTACTATGCCTCCGTCGCCTACATGGATGCTCAGGTCGGTGTCGTCCTCGACGCGCTTGAGTCAGCGGGACTTGAGGAGAAAACGATCGTCATCTTCACGAGCGATCACGGCTACCATCTCGGCGAGCACGATTTCTGGGCAAAGGTCAGCCTGCGCGATGAATCCTCCGGCGTTCCTCTCATCGTCTGCGTCCCCGGCAAAGCACCCGCCGTCTCCGACAGCCTCGTTGAACTCATCGACCTCTACCCGACGACCGCCGCACTTTGCGGACTCCCCGTGCCGGATCGCCTGCAGGGTAAAAGCTTCGCCGCGCTCCTTGATGACCCAACGCAGGAAGTTCGTGAGGCAGCCTTCAGTGTCGCGCCGATGCGGAAAGGGTTTCTCCTCCGGACACAGGATCATGCTTTTATCCAATACCGCGAGGATGCCTCCGATGGAATTGAGCTGTTCGACGTCAACAAAGATCCTGACGGATACACCAATCTTGCTGAAGAACCAGAACACGCAGAACTCATCGCGGCTTTTCGCAAAAAGATGGCGGAAAAGCTCGCGGAAGTTCGGGCGAACGATCTCGAGATCGACTACGAGTAACGTGACACCGGCGTCCCGCCGGTGATTTGCCTAAAACCACTGGCGGGACGCCAGTCTCACGTTTCACGATTACTCCGCCTGATCCCACAGGCGA
>CAZOUP010000208.1:0-5524 GCA_964583035.1 uncultured Akkermansia sp. | reverse complement strand
ACTCGACATCTGCGGGGAGAAGGTCGGAAAGCTCCACATTGTAACCCTCAGAAACGTTACCGTTCGAATTATTATTCGTGACCGTGACCCGATAGGTAACGAGGTCAAAACCCTCAACAGAAACGTCACCACCGAGGACCGTTTTATTCACCGCTATGTTAGGCTCGACGACCCTGACGTTGGTCGAATCATCTTCGACCTGGGTATTTCCGCCCTGCTGCCAGCGGATCTCGGCATCGTTACTCCGGACCACTCCAGCCTGGTTGACGGCGGCATTGAGGACGATCGCCCGGTAGGTGATCGTGACTCGCTCCGTGACGGTATTGTCGGTGTTGGTATTCACAATCGTTCCCAAGCCGGCGGTTCCGCCGACACCCAACTCAATGATCGATGACCCTGAGGTGTAATACACATCCACATCTGAAAAATCACCGGCTCCCTTTGAGGTCGTGAGTCCGGAATCAAACGAAATCGAATCGACACCCACAAAAGCCATCCCCGGCTGAATCGTATCGCGAATAACAGCACCGGGGAGAGTTCCCTCGGGAATGTCGATTGTGACCGTGTAGGTGACAACCTCGCCGATTGCGACTTCGCCCTGAGAATCCAGGTTCGCCGCCGCATCGTGGCTCGTATTGACAAGCGTCTTAACAACGGTCGGACGAATGATCGTGACATTCGCCGTGTCAAAATCTTCAGGCTCCGCATAGTTTGGCCCCCCGTCGCGATATGAAAAATTGGTGACCGTCGCGGTGTTGGTCAGCGTTGAGTTCATTACCGCCGTGTCTTCGACAACGAGGTCGTAAGCAATAAGGACGAGATTCGTCCCTGAAGAGCCATCATACTCCGAGAGAGAACCAATGTTCGGATCGGGATCAACCAATTCGATGCCGTTAGCAAAGAAGTCGGCAGCGGTTCCACCGCCGAGGATGTTGAATGCAATCGGGTTTCCGTTTCCATCGGTGACTCGGAGATTCAGGGCCGTCAGGTCCGCAGGGACTGTGAATCCCGCAGGGAGAGTGTCAGAGATTCGCACATCAAACGCTCCATAGTCCGCGCTTCCGCGGTTCTGCACCATGAGGCCGAAAGTGACAACATCACCGGCATCTACGTTCTGCAGATCGGCATCAATCGGAGCCGCGTCTCCAACCGCAAGAGTGCCTGGATCGTCGTCAAGAGAGTCTGATGTGATCGGGTCACCGGTCGTGGTATTGAAGGCTTCAGCACTACCTGGAGTATTGAAATTGACTCCTAGTGGACCCCGTGAACCAGTGATAACCCCACCACTGGTGCTATCGACTGAGAGGACCCCTTTAGTAATACTAAGGTCAGGAACTCCCAGAATGATCTGGCCGATCTCATTACTCGCGACCGTGGCGCTAAACGAGTTCGATTCCGAAGTCGCGACCTGGTTCGTGAAGAGAAGCCCCTCGGCATAAACAGCTTCCGTGATGACAGTCGAAACAAAGATCTCGATCGTCGTATTGACAGGGTCTTCAGACTCCGGAATGTCGTAATCTCCGAAGTCGATGAAAAAGGCATTGTTAGGAAGATTACTGCTCAGGGTCGGGGTCCCCGGAATCGCATAGTTCGGATTATCATTGATTCCGCCGTCACCGGTTGAGCCGGGTCCGTTCGATCCAAAGAAGGTATCGTTCGGACCAAAGCTGATGCGTCCGCCCGTGAGGTAGCCGGGGTCGCCCGAAGTGGGAGCCTGGTAGGCGTAAATCTGAGACAGATCGAGATCGGCGACATCAAAGACAGGAAGCGGAAGATAGTCTTCAAGGCGCAGGCCTTCGAATTCACTTAAAGGCAGGTCGTAGGTGATCCGCCAGGTGATGACATCGCCGGGAACGACCTCAAGGCCCCCATTGAGATCGCCGGGAAAACGCTGAACGCCATTCCGCGAGGTAGAGAAAAGTTCTTTCTGAACCGTGCCTGTCACGATTTCGATCTCTGTCCCGGACCCATCCGTGACGGTGTTCCCGTTGGGCGCGAGCGTCTCGACATCAAGATTCCGGCCGGAAATAGTGACCGAGTTACTCAGAGTATCTCCCTGGTTCACATCAGGATCACCGACAGCACTCACATATTCGTTCCGAACTTTTGCGCGGTAGGTGATCGACCCCACCGTCGCGCTTTGCAACGTGTTAGTCCCCATGTCGGCGGGAACGGTCCCACCCACCGGAATAAGCCCGCCGAGGAGCGGATCGCCAGGATTGATGTAGTTGGAATCAACGAGTTGCTGATAGACATCAAACTGAATGCTCGTCGTGCCATCTGCGTTCTCGACCGCGAGTATATTGCTCTCGTCAAAAGCGACCGTGATGTTCGCGGCCGCGCCGGCATGCATCGCAAAGGTCAGGACCGGACGCAGTTCGAGTGGATCAGAATCAAAAGGGCCCGAAGTAAAAGCAGGGAGAAACTCAAGGCCATCGGACATGAGATCATTAACGATGACATTGTCGAAGGCGAAGTAGTCCGAGATCTGAAAATTCATCACGAACTCCGCAACATCTCCCTCGGACCAACCAGAGGCAGCGCGATCACCGCCATCATTCGCCCCTAAAGCGCTTTCGGGAGCAAAGCCGGCGCTTTTCTGAATCGCGATAGAATGCTCTTCGATGATGTAATCGGTCTCACGCGCACCGAGGACGCCATCAGGATCACCTCCCGTGACAGGACCGGCGTTATCGCTCACGACCTGAGAGATGCCGCCATCCGGCGTCCAGTCGCCAGTGACACGGGCGTCATTGTATTCATCGAGATCGCCTTCTTCACCGGTGTCAGGATTGACGACAAGATCGCCGCCCTGTTCGATGTAGGGAACGAAAGCCTCGTAAGTGACTATGATATCAGCCCCCGCCACTCCAGTGACACTCGGGATCGTGATATTGATCGTGTTGTTCGCCGAGGTAACGCCATTGATATTATCCGCAGAAACGGCAGGCTGAGAATTGATGACAAAAGGAATCACGCCACCCGCTCCGTCCGTGATCGTCAGATTCCCGAGGTAGGCGAGGTCGTCCGGGAGGACGTCGATGATACTCAAATTGTTGACCGTTTCACCCGTCGCGACATCGACTTCGAGTCGATAGGTGAGTGGAAAGTTAGGTCCGGAAACGGTCTCTCCGGTGAAAGGGCCATCGTCCTCAAAAACACTCGCGGACTTCACGAGGTCAAGAACGATCGGGTAAACCGAGGAGCTCGCGAAGCCACCAAAGATGGGTATGTCGCCAGGCGTTGCAACCGTGCCGGGATTATCGAGTGGGTCACAACCAAGCGCGAAACCACCTCGAGCGTGCAACGTATAATCCGTGTTCGCGAGGATTCCATCGGCGTCGTTAAGTGATGCCTCAACTCTGATGTCCGCAGGAGGGTTCCCCGGAGTAAAGCTGCCGAAGGGAAGAGCCACACTGTAAACGTAGAAGCCTTCAAAAGCCGTGTCGTAGGTGACTGGCGCGGTTCCGGAACCGGCACCACCAAAAAAGTCGGAGGCAGGTGCGCCAATCGTCGTTCCATACATGGGGTGATCGATGGGAGTGCCGGAATTGATATCGACGAGTTGACCGTCTGCGGCAACCACTCCGATTGGCTCGATTCCCGGACCGTCCGGGTTTGCGAGGGAACCACCGAAAGCGGTCACGCTCTCGATCACCATCTCGGGAAGTCCGAGGAAATCAACGTAAGGAACATAACCTTCCTGCCCGCCGTTGTTGTCAAAGGTGATGTTGAACTCAATGTTGTCATTGATGAACTGATCTTCGTTCGCCGTGAGATCGCCCGTCGAGACGGTCACTTCAGCGGTTGGTGCTCCGGCCGCAGAGGCATCAAAGAGGATGCGTGGCTCCAGCGCTTCGAAATGAATCCCTTTCTTCGACGAAAGATTCTTCACTCGGTTCTCCTTAGATTGATCAGTTCCCATAATATGTTCTAAATATTATGGAAATTGTATTAATTGTCAAAACTTATTATAAAGTTATTTTAACATTTTATAAAAGATAGAGACGCCCTGCGGAAAGTAGTGATTTCATCCATTTATCAGGTGGAAATGCGCAGCAGTAGTGGAGCCAACGGTGGCTCACAGTTGCTTAGAGACCCAGCTTCGGGCGTGCTGCAGCGTCCAGTCGGCGAGCGAAAGTGAGCTTGACGAGGCGAAGCGAGTCCAGAGGAGTTCGCCTTCGCGGAGAGTCTTGCCATCGTTCAGTTCAGCGATGGCGGTAAAATGTGGCACAACGAGGACGGGATCGCCCCCCTCGTAGGAATCACGAACAATGAGCGGACCGCCTCCCAGTGTCGTTAGGGCCTGGTGGGGAGGCTGAATCGCCGCTTGAGGACGGATGCGGGTGAGCGTCGCGGTATGGAAAGTACCCGTATCCTCATTAAAAACTTCAACGATATCTCCCGGCTTAACCGTTCCGATCGCGTCCATTTCCGATTGAGCGACCGCAATTTGAAGTTCCCTCTTGTCGGGATTCACAATCCTCACGGCGACAGCCCCTTTTTCAAAAAAATCGCCGAGCCGGGAATCAAGATCCCTTGCGTAAACCTGGCCCGCCATCGGAGCGCGCAATTCCAAAGTTCCCACGAAGCGGTTGAGGTCTTTCACTTTAGCCTCCAGTCCCTCGACGTTCTTCTGCTCCGCCTGGTAGCCTGCGATATTTTCCTCTTTGAGGTAGAGACCTGCGCGAAGGCCAGCTCTCGCGAGCTCCAGCTTCATCGACTGGAACTCCGCTTCCACCTCGCGATTGCGCAGCGAGAGAATGAGCTCACCTTCCTCAACCCAGCCGCCGTTCTGAATTTCGATTTTCTCGACAAAGCCCGGACATTCGACACGCACTTCGCCTTCATGCCCCGGATCAAGAATCGATGGCGCTTTCACCGAAGGCGACACCTGAATTGACTTCCCCGCGAATACGAGAAGAGCGACGAGGCCGAGCGCCCGCACCGTCAGCCAGAGAGGGCTCGCTTTTTCCAATCCCGCCGACTTTTTAAAATATTTCGCGAGCCCGCGAACACTCCCGATGATCATCGCGGCAGCCACGGCGATCGCGAGAATCTTACCGATCCCTTTAAAGAGGAGACAGGCGGCAATGAAAAGTCCCACCATGACGACGACCCGCCACACCGCCGAGGCGATGCCGTAAACAAAAATAAGAACCTGGTCGCGGCGTTCGATTCCGGCGAGAGGGAACGACACTCCTTTGATCCCGAAAACCCAACGCTTCCAGAGATACTTCGTCGCCTGCTGTCCCTTCGTGTAAAGATTCGAAATCCCAATGAAGTCCGTCGCGATGTAATAGCCGTCGAACTTCATGAGCGGGTTCGCATTAAAGAGCACCGTCGTGACTGTCGAGATCACCACGACCTGGTGGAGAACCGACCCCACCACTCCGGGAGAAATCGAAGCCCAGGCCACGAGCGCGAGGGACGCGACAAAGAACTCTCCGAAAATCCCTGCCGCCGCCACGAGCATTCTATGCCACTTCGAAGGAAAACGAATACTGGAAGAGGCATCGACTTA
>CAZOUP010000207.1:0-5916 GCA_964583035.1 uncultured Akkermansia sp. | reverse complement strand
CATCAATCGTCTCTGTATCGTCAGCAAAGACGACATGCCGAAGCTCTCGATCCGACTGTCGAGCGGCGAGACTTCAGGGCCGCTTCTCGATTTTGATGTCGCCCCCACCGCTGCCGAAGCCTTCGAACCTCCCGGTCTTTCGATCGCGAACTTGTTTCCCATGATCCTCACCTTGAGCGATCTGTCGCGCCTCACCGGGAAACCATCAATGACAGAGGCGGGCGGATCGCAAGCGCCTCTGCAAGCGGTCCCGTTGCTTCAGGTCAAAAACATTGGAGGCCGACAGGCTCCCCCCGTCCTCGGCATGCTTCGCGCGATTCCGGCCGAGCCACAACCAACCTACGTACCCCTTCCATCGATCTCCTACACCCACAGCACTTTTCTTCTTCAGGCGAATCAGGAGCCGTCGATTGAATCCGTCGTGAAACAACTTTCGACTCCACCGCTGGCCGGTCATACCGTATTGATCCGACCGGTGAAAAGTTCCTCGCAGTCGAGCACCTTCGGCGACTACCTCGTTGAAAAACGCGGCGAAGCGACCCGCGAGCTTCTTGTCGGTCGGGGAATATCGGCCGGACTCATGACAATTCAGACCGTCGAGGATCAATCGAGCGCCGACACCGGTGAAGTGAGGCTTGTCGTAGAAATTCCGCCGGTGGTTCCGGAGGAAGAGATCACTGAAGAAACGGTGACAGCGGCGAATCCAACCGACGATGCGACCGGAGAAACACGAGTCATCATCGGACTGCCCCAGGGGCCGGTGAGATGAAGAAAGGCAGTCGCGAATCTTGAATTGCCTTCGCCACTCGCGATGGCCCGAATCACCCCTGCTCAATACTCATCGTGAGCATTTTGAGGGCATGCGAGTAAGAGGCGACGTAGGACCGTGGCACCGCGAGATCGTAGGTCTTCCATCGATTTTCACGCGAACTCAGCAAGGTGTAGACCCAGCTTGTGTGTCCGAAATTGTCATTCAAAAACAAGTCGATATCATCCCGCGAAAGAGACTCCTGGTTAAGTTCCCCGGGGGAAAGATGCATCACGAGGATCGTCCCGCAGCGATCATTTTCGAAGCCGCAGGTGATCGAAAATTCGCCGCGATGAAACCGAACCCCGTTTGTGATCAGGCCGGGGATCTCGATCGTTCCGGTCGGCCCACCATATCGTTTCACGCATTGTGAGTAGGACTCTCCTAGTCGCGCTTCGCTTTGCTGAGGCAGGCCGAGGACGATTCCGAAGAGAAGCAGAGGAAAGACGGTCTTCGAAAACTGCTTCCAGAAAAGTTGCGCTCGATTCGGGATTCTTCCTCTCATGTCATCAACTCCATCATCTTGTTTCGTGGAACAGTATTCCGCCTCACTTTCCCTCACTGGGAAAGCAAAGCCTGTTCCACTTGATATGGAATTGTGACGAAAGTTTAACTTTAAGAGAAGTGCAAAACCGGCGGAGCCGCTACGGGATCACGGATTGCGCTCGGCAGAAAAGACATTTCCCGTTGGTTTCTCCGGAAGAGTGGCCCGCCATTCGTCGAGTTTCTCCATCAAATCCGAAACGACTTCCGGCTTCGCCGCCGCGAGGTCAGTTTCCTCCATCGGGTCGCGGGCAATATCGTAGAGAACCCGGTGAGAGAAATCGTCGCTCACGAGGATCTTCCAGTTTTCATGAACGACCACCCATGCCGTCCAGTGATGCGGCTTACTCTTGGAGGGCAGACCTTTCGCTCCGGTTTTCCAAAAGAGTGGTTTCTCCCGCGTCGACGCCTTCGCCTCTCCGGTGAGAACTTTGACTTGGCTCAATCCGTCCGGCGCATAACCATCCGGAAGCTCAGCTCCGGCGACGTCGAGAAAAGTCGGCAACAGATCCACCGCCGAGATCAACGAAACATCATCGATTTCCCCCGCCGGAATTTTCCCGGGCCAACGCGCGAGGAAGGGCACATTAATCCCGCCTTCGAAAAGGGAAGCTTTGTAACCTTTCCGACCTGCCGTGATCCCTTTGGCGGCGCCAATCCCCCACCCGGCTCCGGTCGCGGTGTCGTATTGAAGCGCCAACTCCGCATCCGGAGCACCCCGCGCTGGACCGTTGTCGGAGCTGAAAATGACAAGGGTGTTGTCTGCAACGCCGAGTTCATCCAGTTTATCTAACACTGTCCCAATTCGATCATCAGCATGGGCGAGGACGGACGCAAAAATCCGGTCCGCCGGATCTTCAATCTCCCGCACCCACCACTCGTATTTCGGCACGGTATGAAAAGGCGTGTGCGGTTCATGAATCCAGAGATTCACAAAGAAGGGCTTTCCTTCCTCCACCGAATTTTCGATGAAGCGGTTTGTGTGCATCGTGTCTTCGTTCACCGGCATTTGCTCGCCCGAGCAGTTGAACGCGCCGTAGATGTCGTAGCCATATTCCGCCGGAGTCGGAGAATCGGGGATCATGTTATTCGCGAGGTGCCATTTTCCGAAATGAGCAGTCCGATACCCTGCCGCTTGCAACATCCGCGGGAGCGACGGGGCCGCCGTGTCGAGCCAATCGGGCATGCCGCGCTTTTCATTACTCGGGACCCAGGCAAAGTGGCCGTCGATGTTGTATCGCGCCGGGAAATGCCCTGTCATGACGGCCGCCCGACTCGGCGAGCAGACGCCGCTCGCGACGGTGAAGCGATAAAAATCCGTGCCCTCTGCCGAGAGCCGGTCAATGTTCGGAGTCTTCACATAGGGGTGACCGTGGCAGCTCAGGTCGCCCCACCCCCAGTCGTCTGCGAAGATGAAAACGATGTTCGGCTTTTCAGCAGCCGGTGTTTCGACAACAGCGAGAGCAAAAAGAGCGAAGAGAAGACGGGGGAGCAATTTCATTTAGTTAATCAGCGAACAAGAGATACTCCGAAACGACTTCAAATCTCACGCCCTCATCCAAAAGAATTGCGTCACCACCCTATTCCCGACCGAGCTGGTCATTCATCGCATTTTGCTGACGGGCAATATCGTTCAGGGTGAGAACACCGAGAAGACGGTTCGGATCGGTCGCACTCACGACCGGCAACTGGCGAATGTCCGCTTTCACCATCCGCATCGCCGCGTCCCGGATCGAGGTTTCCGGGGTGATTGTTTGCACCTTCTGTTCGGCGATGAGATCGCGAACCGTGAGTTCAGCCGGGGCGTTTTCCTGTTCCTCCAACTCGTGCTGCATGACCATGCCGAGAAACCCACGACGCGAATCCACCTCGCCCTCGACGACCGGGTAGCTGCGGCGCAGGCGATCCGAACCGGCCCGGAGGCGTTTCAGCGCCTCACGCGGAGTCTCTCCTGCGCTCACGGTGATCAGGTCGTAATGCATGATCGTGCTCACGGGGAGATTCCGGTAATCCTGAGCCCCGCGATACGTCGGCATCTTCCGTAGTGTGACCCGGTCCTGAATCAGGATTGCATTGTAAATCGGCACCTTTCGCAGCCAACCGGAAATGCTATAGGCAAGAATGTTGCCCGTCATGAGCGGGAGAATCAGGGAGTAATTCCCTGTCATTTCAAAAATGATGAAAAGCGAAGTAAACGGGCATCGGATGATCGCTGCGAACATCGCCCCCATCCCGAGGAGAACGCAGGCCCCGACGATCCGGTTTTCTTCTTCATAGGGGTTCAGTCCCGACCACTCCGCAAACTGTAGTGAGAGAAGTCCCCACAGCGCTCCTAACATGGCCCCAAAATACAGCGTTGGTGAAAAAAGCCCGCCGCTTCCTCCCGTTCCATAACAAACCACCACGGCGATGAGCTTTGAGACTAACAGAATCACTATCGCCCCAACGACGAGCTTCGATTCAAAAGCGAGTTCGAGACTTTCGTAACCGATGCTGAAAACCGTGTTTTGCGGATCCCCGAAGGCACCGGTCGCAAAAAAAGCACCCGTCCCGATCACGCCGACGAGAAGTCCACCGAGCGCAGGCTTGATGAAATTTGGAATCTTGAGCCGCTCCGCACACCACTGCCGGAATCCTAAAATTGAACCGGTGAAAAAATGCCCGATCACCGCCGCCGAGACTCCCATCGGGATCGCGACGAGCATCCACCAATGGACGCCGTGTTGGTCCCCGAGGTGAGCCTGAAGAATCGGATCCTCCCCGAGAAGAATCCGCGAGATCGCATCAGCCGCGACGACCGCGATGACGATTCCGGCGAGAGCCTTCGTGCTGAAGTCATCGAGGATTTCCTCAAAAACAAAGAGGATCGCTGAGATCGGCGCATTGAACGCGGCCGCAATTCCCGCGGCAACTCCGACCGGAACCATTGCCTGGACGCGAGCCTTCGCGAGGCCGAAAGTTCGCCCGAGCGATGACGCGATCGCCGCGCACATGTGAACCGTCGGCCCCTCGCGCCCGAGACTGTTGCCGCCGCCGACGTAGACGGTGGTGAGAAAAAACCGCCAGAGCGCGATTTTGAAGGGGATCTGTCCAAATTCATTGTAGAACGCCGCCTTCGTCTGCGGAATCCCACTGCCGACGCAACCGGGCGCCCAACGGGTCACGACGATGCCGACAATGAGTCCGGCCACGGCCGGTATCCACGGCATCACAAGCCACCAGGGAACGCCCGCGCTTTCCCAATGGTGCGCGAATTCCCAGGCAAGACCGAAGACTCCGTGGATCGAAAGGTGAATCCCGACTGCGGCGAGACCACAGAGAAGTCCGGCGACGAGGCAGAGAATGATAAATCGCTGACCTTCCGAAAAACGAGCCCGGAGCCATTCGCTCAGGGAGCGCCGTGAAAAAGGAAGTCGAGCCGGTTCGTCGGGAGCCGCCGGTCCTTTCGTCGGCTCGTCTCCTGACGATTGGGTTGACTGACTTTCCATGATCTTTTGAGGCACCGGCGCGATTAGCCTCGCGGATGCTCATCGTCGGGGAAAGCTCCCGCAGGTCAAGCGATTAGCCCGATTGAGAGGAATTGCAAAATCCCGTTGCACCTTTCCCGGGTTGCCGCTTCTCTTCTGCATGGGAAAGGACGAGGAGGAAATCGAAAAAATGAACTACGCGGTGCTGAATTCCGACGAAGTGAGCACGGTCGAAAAACTCAAAAAATACACCGGCGAAATTCGGTGGTCATTTCTAAAGCCCCATTTCGAAGCCGGCAGTCTCATTTGGGTGAGCGAAGAACTCATCCTCACCGAGGTGGGTCAAGCGATCACCGAAGACGAATCCAACAGGGTTGAGTCATGGAAGCAACAGGGTTTAGTCCTCATTCCCTCCAAACCCCACGCCAGCTACTGGGCCGAACTCGACGCCGCTTTCCGCGCGCTGGTCGTTTCACCGTTTGTGCTCATCCAGCCGCTGGCAGATGAGATTGCGTAGAACATGAGACCAACTCGCAACTGGTCGTGGTGATTTGTAGTCGCCACCCCGTTTTGCCGGGCTTCTGCCGATAGCGATTGAAAATCACCACTACCCCGCGACCTGAGCCGAAGCATCACTTCTCAACCGGCTTACCTGCTTCGGTCCAGCCGAGGTAACCGGTGTTGAGGTGATACAGTTCTGTGAAATTCAGCGCTTCGAGAACGGGAAGGGAGGCTCCGCTGCGAGCTCCGCTTCGGCAATGGACGAGGTAGGGCTTCGCAGGATCGAGTTCGCCCACTTTCGCGGCGAAATCAGCACCTTTGAAATCGATGTTCACCGCTCCGGCGAGATGCCCTTCCGCAAATTCCTCCGGCGTCCGCACATCGAGAATGACGAGACCGGCCTTCGAAGCGACCAGTTCCGCCGCCTTTTCCGCATCTACATCGACCGTGCCAGACGCCGCAACTTCCTTCGCCTCGACCGGGGCAGTCGGGTCGCCCCCGCAAGAAGTGAGGACGATAGAAACGAGGATGAGAAACAAAGGAAGTAACTTTTTCATAGACCAAAGATACTCATCGATTTTCCGCTTAGCGAGCAAG
>CAZOUP010000206.1:0-5998 GCA_964583035.1 uncultured Akkermansia sp. | reverse complement strand
GGACCGGTCCGGACTGCGACGGGACGGGACCAATTATCGGTCGAGGCGAGGAATTCGGAGTCCAACTCATCAAAGGCGCGCTCCGAGGTGAAGGTCGCCCCTTTCGGATTCAGGACCTGACGGCTCACGAGGTTGTGAACCGGCTCACAGAGAAAGACATTCCCCTCAAATGACGCGCCAAAACTGGCGTCGCGGAAAATGGTCGGCCCGCAGACAGAGGTGAAACGGTTGGCGCGGTCCGGTTGATTGAAACGCTCGAGGGTTTCGCTGAGCGGGAAAACAGGCGACGCCCCCGGCTCGACAGGGACGCTCACGGTCGCGGACGGAGGCGAGACGGCGGCGTTGCGTTTCAGGAGCGAATACTTCATCGGGTAATGCCAGAGCGGATTGCTGTTGTTGCAGCCGAACCAGTTGCCCCAGTCATCGCGGAACCGCCCGCATTGGGTCCGGCCCGAAAGCGGTTCGTGCGCCTTCGTGAATGGATCGATGCGCAAGTCGTGCCCGCGGATGTCGACCTCGTCACGGGTCTCTTGCGAAAGAATCACTCCGCCGCCATCTCCGTTCGCGACATGGAGCGTGTTGTCGAGCCCCCAGGCGAGTCCGTTGACGCGGTGCTGCTGATTCGACTTGGCAAAGCCCTCATACCAAATTTCTTCGTGGTCCGCTTTGTTGTCGCCATCGGTATCCTCGGCGTAAATGATATGCGGCGCGGCGGTGATGAGGATTCCTTTGTCCCACACTTTCACGCCGGTGGGGTAAGGAAGATCATCGAGGAAAATATCGGCCTTGTCGTAGACGCCATCTCCATCGAGGTCGGTGAGGACTTTGACCCGCCCCCCGGGAACATGGAGAGGGTCATCGGTTTCATTCCAGGTAAGGCCCTGCGGGTAGTCCCGCATTTCGACGACCCAGAGCCGCCCATCCGGCCCCCAATCGAACGCGACCGGGTCCATCACGAGGGGTTCAGCGGCCACTAACTCGATGGAAAAACCGGGCTTCACCTGCATCGATGCGAGCGCCTCCGCCGTCGTGAGCGGCTCATTTAGCGGACGCGGTCGCGGCGGAACTGCGGCGGCGACGGTGGGTTTGTCAGGATGCTCCCCCGCCAGCTCAGTGACCGCATTGACAATGATGTCCTCGGTCTCCGGGGCGAGACTCGAAAGTTGGTCGTAGTAAATCATGGAAGTGTCCACTTCGTAGCCGCCTTCGCTGATCTCTTTTGCTGTCGTGATGTAGCAGGGCGATTCATTGGCATAGGCAATGACCCAGTGGCCCTGCTCCGGGGAGTTGAGTTCCTTCTTGATTCGCAGGGAGTAGACGGAGGTGACTTCACCGGGCAAAAAGGAGATCGTGACCCCCTTTTTATCCATCGCGGGGAACTGCCAGCTTTGGACGAGGTAGTCGATATGCTCCGGGACCGTGAGACCGCGGTCGAGACGGTCCAACCAGAGCTGACCATAGAAAGCACGCCGCTTCTCGCTTCCGGTGGCCCAGGCTTCAAATTCCTCACGATCCGGCTTCGTCGCGAAAGGCAACTGGACCGTCTGAATCCGGCAGGTCGGCAGGGCGGTCATCTGAAAGGTCCGCGTCTCGTCACTGAGTAACCCGTCCACTTCGTCGGCAATCTCCTCGCCGTGCTTTTCAATGAAAGGCGCAGCATCGGCGATCCGGGGATGAGGATTCGCATCCGCCCCGCAACCGGCCGCAACGAGGGCGACACTTCCGGGATGACGGGCCTCGATCGTGGCGGCGGCCGCCCCTGCCCAATCCCCGTGAAAGCTGTCTTTCGGTGGGGAATAAGAAGTGCAGTGACAGGCGTAGCTGAGGAAAACGCCTAACACTTTCCCATCTTCGCCCGGCGAGGTCGCGGTGAGGACGGGCAGACTGTGATCGACACTTCCTCCCTGATTCGGTCTCATCCCGACCCATTTTCCGTTCTCAATGATGCGTCGATTCATCGCAAATCCGGCACGGCCTTCGCCCCATCGCAAAATCGCCGGCTCTCGCGATTTTGACGCCTCAACTCCAATTTGGATGAGACTCGCGACGAGCCTGTCGGTATATTCATCAATGCGTGCTCGCTCCCCCTCAGGCAGGATCTGACTGAAATGCGTCTCCTGCATGTAGCCGCTCAGCGAAGGTCCGCCGTGAGTGTGCGTCGCAGAGATCGCGAACTTTTCCGCACTGATTCCAAGCTCCGCCTCGAGTCCGGCGAGAACGCGATCCCTCAGGGAGCGGGGAATCCCGAGGAGGTCAGCGGTAATCATCAAGGCTCCGAGTTCACCCTTCGCATCACCGATCGCGACGGCGCGTGCGAAGAGCTTGCCCTCGGCTGGCTGCCCTTCATATCCACGCGAGGCATAGCCAACCATGCGAACGGGAATCTGAGGCGTGATATCAATCCTCGCAAACCCTGCGGTGGTGTCCGCGCCCCTTTCGGGTTCAGCGTCCTGCGCCGTCGCCATCGCGACGAGGATGAGCAAGACAGGCAGGAATTGAACAAGTCTTCGGGGGAACGATTTCATGACGGTGGAGAGAAGGAACGCAGGTGAGCGCCGCGGATCGGTCTAGTTAAACTCAGGCCGGGCTGCTGTCCAACCGGCGCGAAGCTGTTCGGTGAGGGCGGGAAGCCATGATTGAAAATCAGGATCGCGGGCGAGGTTTGCATTTCCCTCCGGATCGTTTTCGAGATCGTAGAGTTCCAACTGCCGGAACTTTTCGTCTTCACTGAGCCATTCGGTGAGGCGCCAGCGATCAGTTCTCATTGAGGTTCCCATGATCTTTCCGAACTCTTCGAGGACTCGGGGATACTGCGAAAAGGCCGCCGTTTTCCAGGCCCGCTCCGGTTCATTCATCAGGGGAAGGAGGCTGTCGCCCTCGACCCCGACATCGAGTGGAAGTCCGCATGCTTCCGTGAGCGTCGGGAGGACATCGACGAGTTCGACGAGGGCATCGGTGCGCGCACCGGGGAAGGCCTGGCCGGGAACGTGCAGAATCAGAGGGACGCGACACGACAGCTCGTAGTTGTTGCGTTTACACCACAAATTATTTTCCCCAAGGTGATACCCGTGATCACCCCAAAAACAGATGATCGTATTTTCGCTCAGGCCCAGTTCATCGAGCGAAGCGAGGAGCCGCCCAACCTGAGCGTCGATGAAACTCGTGCAGGCGTAGTAGGCGCGCGCATCTCCGCCGTGAGCTTCGCGCCCGCGACCGGTTCTCCCCGATGGCGGGGAATGCCGTGGTAGACGCGCATCTCAGCAGAATCGTGATGCGCATAGGCTGGCGATCCGCTAGGGTAATGCGGATTCGGAACCTCGGGAATGCTGCCCTCCGGGTAGAGGTCGAAATACTTTTGCGGAGCGACAAAGGGCACGTGCGGTTTCAAAAATCCCACCGCGAGAAAGAACGGCTCACCACTCTCCGCCTGCTCCCGTAGGTAGTCGATCCCCCGACTTGCGATCTGACTATCGGCGTAGTCTAACTCAGGAGCGTCCGCCGCTTCCCACGGAAGCCCGCGAATGATCGCGTCTTTCCACGATGCCTCCGGCTCCGCGAGCTTTGGATAGGCGGCGGCGAGCGCGTCCCGATGCTGCGTAAACCACGCTTCCGCGATCTCGATCCCTTTCTCAGAATGATAATAGTTCGGTGCCGGAAACCAACCAGGCTCGCTCCAGGAAAGCTCGTCATCAATCTCGTTGCCAATCGCGTGCCCCTTGGCTCCATGGTAAATCTTTCCAGTCGCGAGGGATCGATACCCGGCCTCGCGAAACTGCTGAGGCAGCGTCTTCACCTCCGGCAGCGCATCCCGGAAATGGGTCGTGAGATCGTAAACCTTTGTCGAGTCCGGTCGGCGCCCCGTCATGAGCGATGCCCGCGACGCGTTGCAGACCGATTGCTGGCAGTAGGCCCGGAGAAAGGTGGTTCCCCTCGCCGCGAGCGCATCGAGATGTGGGGTGATCGCGACTTCATCCCCATAGCATCCCAAAGTGGGACGGAGATCATCAACGGCGATGAAAAGCACGTTCGGACGCGCCACCGCCGCGAGCGGAAGATGAAACAAAACCATCGCGGTGAGAGCTGAGGTGCGAAGATTTTTGTTCATCCAATCCTTAAGTCCGGAAACCGCATGTTCCGGCGCAACTCGATTGGAAGCGACTGCGCAAGCGCTTGTCAATCAAACAAGCGATAGCTAACCCTGTTAAGTGCGAGACTTAACAGGCCTGGGCCCGCATTCGGGTCAGGTCAGAACCTTTCGACATCGACTTCGACGGTGAGAACCTGGGCTCCACTGCCGACGAAGAGGCCTTTAAGAGGCTGAACGTCGAAATAATCCCGCCCGTGACCAATTTTGATATGCTGGTGCGCGGGGATGCGGTTGTTGGTCGGATCAAATCCGACCCAGCCGGTTTTCCGTGAATAAGCTTCGATCCAGGCATGGGTCGCGTCGGAGCCTTGCAGTTTTTCCTGACCGGGAGGCGGGAGCGTTTCGAGGTAGCCACTGACATACCGGGCGGGAATTCCGATGCGGCGAAGGGCGGCAATCATGACATGGGCGAAATCCTGACACACGCCCTTTTTCAACTTCAGCAAATCCGCCAACGGAGTCGTCGTGTCCGTCGCGCCGGGGACATAGGCAAACTCCTTGTAGACGCGAGTCATTAATTCTGAGACCAACTCCATGCTGTCTTTTCCGGAAGAAAGTGACGGCTTGAGAAACTCGTCAATTCCTTCGACGAAAGGACATGCCCGGGTCGGAAGGAGAAAGTTAGCGAAGTAGATCCCCGCCTCGTCATGATCGCCGGGCCTAAGCTTTTGCTTTTTGTCATCCCAGGCAACGTCGCTCACAGGGACCACGGGATCGCCGACCTGCTTTTCGACGGTGAGGGTGGAGAGCACTTCGAGCCGTTCATGTGATCCCTGAATTTCAAAGTAGAGCGTCCCGTTGCTCCAGTAGTCCTCGCGATCCACTCGAAAAAACGGCTCCGGCGTGACATCGACGCGGTGGGACAAAACGCTTTGATGATCGTCCTCCCGCGGACTCAAGTGCGCAATGCTATGACAGATATCAATACGGCCCCCGTATTGATAAGTCGTGAGATGGCGGACACGGTAGCGGTAGTCTTTCATCAACGTTTCGCGTGGTTGAAATACGTGACCGTGAGGTAATCAGAGAGTTCGCTCAGGGTGTCGTTCAATTCCGTCAGAAGCTGCTGCACTTCCTCCTGCTTGAACAAGCCGGCCTCAACTTCGGCAATAAAGGGGCCCACGAAGTTCTCAAGCCGTGCTCTCATTGGTTTCAAAAATTCCAGAGGATGCTCATGCGAGGAAGCATTCGGGAGCTTATTGCCGACATCGATCAGGCGATCCAGCAAGTGATGCAGAGACCGCGGGTAATCAGGCTCTCCAACAAGAAGAAGCATCGTCATCGGGGTGTTGGGGATTTTCTGAAACCGCCGTTGATACGTCCGCACGCTGTCGAGAATATAGAGCACTGACTCATTCAGGAGCAAACTCATGTCGCCTTCGACTCCGGATTTTAAAAGAAACGAGAGGAGGCTGCTCACCAGAGTCCCCCGCTCAATCCGTCGTCCGATATCCAGCAGAGCCCAACCCTCATCGCGAGTCATGCTGTCGAGGTTGAGTCCAAGGAATGCTGAGAGATTGAGCTGCAAACTGTCGAGATCGGAACCAAATTCGAAATGTGATTCCGCCCCTTTGGTCATTTTACCCCATGACTCGTAGCAGGTCTCAATCGCCATGATGCTTGCTGGCGACCACGACTCCCGGGTCACCTGAGCGGCATGATGGAATCGCTGAAGATTGTAACGTATCCCGACAGAGCACATCGGGTCATGGAGAATCTCATGCAAAGGATCGAGTTCTCCAGACTTTGAGGTGTATTCGAAGACATCGTAAAATGCCCGCATGAGGAGGTCTTCGTGCTTTTGCTCGAACTCTTCATCATGGGAAAACCCACGAGTTCGGCCATCAATAA
>CAZOUP010000205.1:0-6064 GCA_964583035.1 uncultured Akkermansia sp. | reverse complement strand
ACCGATTCCGCCACTCGAAGCCATGACGAGTGCGCCTTTGTTGTTGAGTCCGAGATCCATGGGATAGCCTAGCCTAATCTTTGAAATATCCAGCGCTGAATCGTGGCGCTTTGAGGCAGCTTGGAAAGATAAGGGTAACCCCCCCTGCTGGAACGAAGTCCGGCAGAGGGGGCCTCCTCCTTAGATTCTCCAAACTGACTAGCTGGAGAAATTTTCGTTGTTGTATTGCCGGGGGCTGGAGACTCGTCCGCCCTTTGAGGCAGCGATGACGAGCTTGCGATTGCCGAGGCCGGTCTTATCAAGAATCGAGGCAACGTGCTTTTCGACGGTGCGTTCGCTGATGCCGAGCTCTTTCGCGATTTGGCCGTTTGTTTTTGCAGCAGCAATCAAGGGGAGGACTTCGCGCTCCCGTTTTGAGAGCAGAGAATTGTCGATATTGCTATCCGGTTCAGCCGGAAGGTGCTCGCCGGCACAAAGAAGCTGTTCGAGGACCATGTCGAAAATCAGTTCTTCATCTGCTGGAATAGCATTCTCGTAGTGAGCACAAAAAATAAGACAAAGTTTTTCCCGTGGCCAGATCGTTCGCTCAATCGTCGGCTTCGGCTTGCCATGTTCCTCGCAGGGGCACTCTGTACTCTGACGTGCCTTCGCTGTGGTCCCGTTCTCGGGGCTGAATCGCTTTGAAAACAGGAAAACCGATTCGGCGACGAGAATGGTCTGGAGTCCCAGGATCGCCAGCTCGACCGCTTTGGGAAAGCTTTCGGCCCGATGCATCGAGAGCACGAGATTGTGTCCGGCTTTCCAAAGTTTAGGACCTCTCATGCGATCAAATAACTAAAGACTTCCTCGTTCTAGGTGAAAATGAAGAGATGCCGAAGCTGTCCCTGTTCGAAGCGGGCCCCCGAATCTTCATTGAGATTCAGGGGGCCCTCTGAGCCGTGCGGCTGGCTGTCGGATACGGGACGGCGGTTCATTGGCGAGAAAACAAAGTCACAAGTTGAGGGTCCATTTCATCTACTACTTACCCATTTCGGGGAGGAAGGTTACAAAATGAACTCGCGGCTTTCGACTTTTGCGGAAAGTGGATAACCAAATTTCACATAAGTCGGATTGCCTGACAAATACAATGCGTAGATCTACCTATTTTGGACTATTCATGTCGGAATAGTCAAGATTAGGCACCCTCGCACCGTGGTTCGCTCAGGAACCAAGGCCGGCAATCATGCGGCCGAGCTCGTCGGCGCGGTCCTGCCATTGCTTCTGGCGCTCCTTCATTTCCGCGATGACGGCTTCAGGGGCGCGGGTCACGAAGTTTTCATTCCCGAGCTTGGCGTTCACCTTCTTGAGTTCATCGGCGGCTTTTCCGCGTTCTCTTCCAAGGCGTTCGCGCTCAGCATCGACATCGATGAGGCCATCGAGAGGGAGATAGATTTTACCAATCGCGGTGAGTGCGGTCGGTACGCCGGTTTCAGCGGCAAAGCCCGGAGTGACGGTGACCTCTTCAGCTCCGACGAGTTGCTGGAAGACGGCGGCTTCTTTGAAGTCGCCTTCAGGATCAATGATCAATTTCACCCCGCTCTTACCCGAAATGCCATATTCGGCTTTGAGATTTCGTGCGCGACCCACCGCTTCGTAGATCGCCTTCACTTTCGCCTGTGCTCCTTTGACAACGGTTTTATCGAGATCGGTGAGAATCCCTTTTTCGGGAAGCGGAGTTTGCATGAGAAACTCCGGACTGCTTTCTTCGCCGCATCCGAGATTCACCCAGAGTTCCTCCGTGATGTGCGGCATGAAGGGGTGAAGGAGAAGCAGGACCCGTTTCAGAACGAGGTCCATCGTCGCGAGGGTCGAGGCCTTTAGCGCGGGATCAGCGCCTTCGGCGAAAGCCCCTTTCGAGGATTCTAGATACCAGTCACAATAGTTACTCCAGAAGAAATCGTAGAGAAGTTGTGCTAATTCATTGAATCGGTAGTCCTCATAGGCGGCGTCCATGTCCTTCTCGAGTTGATCGAGCTTGGCGAGGATGTCGATCGAGTAAATCGAGAGCGCGGCGACATCGAAGCGGCCTTCGCCTTCCTGCATCTGACGATAGCGGGCGGCGTTCCAGAGTTTGTTCGCAAAGTTCCGTCCCTCAACGACTTGTGGGTAGATTTCTTTGCCGCCTTCATTGGTGATGTCGAAGCGGATGTCGGCGCCCAGCGGAGCGGTTCTCATCACCGCAAAGCGCAGTGCGTCGGCTCCGTACTCGGCGATGATGTTGAGCGGGTCGGGCGAGTTGCCGAGACTTTTCGACATCTTACGGCCTTTGCCGTCGCGGACGATCCCGGTGAAGTAGACATTCTTAAAAGGAAGCTCTCCGCGCCAGCGATAGCCGGCCATGATCATGCGGGCGACCCAGAAGAAAATGATTTCCGGAGCGGTCACGAGGTCAGTCGTCGGGTAGAATTTCTTCTCCGTCGCCGAGGGTTCTTCGTCGCTGTTCGTCATTGTCGCGAAGGGCCAGAGCCAGCTCGAAAACCAGGTGTCGAGAACGTCTTCGTCGCGGACCCAGTTCTCTTCATCGGCCGGAGGATCGATCCCGACATGAATGTCGGTGATCGCATCGGAGGCGCTCAGGTTTTCGCGGGACTGCAACTCGGCGGCGGCCTCCTTTTTATACCAGACCGGAATCTGATGTCCCCACCAGAGCTGGCGGCTGATGCACCAGTCCTGAATCCCGTCCATCCAGTGGGCGAAGGTCTTTTTCCATCGCTCAGGACGAAAGCGGATTTCGTCGTTCGCGACAGCGGCGGCAGCTTCTTCGACGCAGGGATATTTGAGAAACCACTGCATCGAAATGCGCGGCTCGACGGGGACATCGGCGCGTTCACTGAAACCGACGTTGTTATCGTAATCCTCGACTTTGATGAGTTGCCCCATCTCCTCGAGAAGTTCCGCTGCTTTCTTGCGGGCTTCAAAGCGGTCGAGACCTTCGAATTCCGGCCCACCATGCTCATTGATCGTCCCGTCCGGATGAAAGACGTCGATGATTTCGAGATCGTTTTTCAAGCCGATTTCAAAGTCAGCTTTGTCGTGGGCCGGGGTCACTTTGAGGACGCCAGTTCCGAACTCGGGATCGATGTGCTCGTCTGCGACCACCGGAATCTCCGCTTCGGGAAAAGGACGCAGGACCGTTTTGCCGATGAGATCAGCGTAGCGCTTGTCCTTTGGATTCACCGCCACGGCGGTGTCCCCCATGATCGTCTCGGGCCGCGTTGTTGCGATTTCGACCCAGCGGTCTGGCTCGCCGACCACTTTATACTTCATGTAATACAGCTTTGAGCGCTGCGGTTTCATGATGACTTCTTCATCGCTCAGCGCGGTGAGCGATTTCGGGCACCAGTTCACCATGCGCTTGCCGCGGTAGATGAGGCCTTCCTCGAAAAGGTCCACAAAGATCTTCGAGATCCAGCGGCTGTAATCTTCATCCATCGTGAAGCGCTCGCGCTCCCAGTCGCAGGAGCAGCCAAGACGCTTCAGTTGCTCAATGATGATACCGCCGTGCTCTTCTTTCCACTCCCAGACGCGCTCCAGAAAGGCATCACGACCGAGGTCACGGCGTGTTTTGTGTTCCTCCTTGCGGAGCTTCTGCTCGACCTTGGATTGAGTCGCGATGCCGGCATGGTCCGTCCCCGGGAGCCAGAGGACATCTTTCCCTTCCATGCGGGCGCGGCGGGCGAGAATATCCTGAATCGTGTTGTTCAGGACATGACCGAGGTGGAGAATTCCGGTGACGTTGGGCGGCGGAATGACAATGGAGTAGGCTTCGTTTTCGCCGTTTTCGTTGCCGCGAAAGCAACCTGCGTCGACCCAGCGGGAGTACCACTGAGATTCCACGTCGCCTGGTTGATAGCCTTTGGAGAGTTCTGTTGTCATGATTTTTCGCCGGTGAGGGCGGGGGCGAAACTATTTCTTGGTTGGACCCCTTTGTAAAACTGAAATCCCCATTTCGCAGATTGCGTTCAATGTCAGAATCGCTTACGTTTTCGCCCTGAAATCTGACGGACCGCGATGGTCCGTCCCGGTTCCCCCCGGCAACACACCCATGCGATTCCTCGCACGACAACCACGTCCCCGGCGAAAACCACGCCTCGCGAGCTCGGCAGCTCTCTGCGCTGTGCTGGCTTTTGCCGTGTTTTTGTCCCCGGAAACTTCCGCTTCGGCCAAAGACTGGAACGTCGTCAGTCTGGGTGGGCGCGAATATGTCACGGACGAAAATGTCTCGCAGTTCTATGGTTTCCAGCGCTTTGCGAAAGAAGGTTCCGACCGGATTTTTAAGCACACCCACCTCATCATGACGTGGAAGATCGGTTCTCAGTCGATCTACGTGAACAACATCAAATTTAACCTCAGCTTTCCGGTCGTGGACAGCGGAGGCAAGGCGATGATTTCCACCGTCGATCTCGCGAAGCTCGTCGATCCGGTGGTCCGCCCCAGTTACATCAAAAAGCCGATTCACTTCGATACGGTGGTGATTGATGCGGGGCACGGCGCTCACGATTCCGGGGCGGTGGGTCCTTACGGGCGGGAAAAGGATTATGCGCTCGACATGGCGCTGCGGCTTGAGAAGGCCCTCCAGGCCAAAGGATTCAAAACGCTGCTGACCCGCCGTCAGGATGTCTTTCTGACCTTGGGACAGCGGGTTGCGATCGCGAATGGACAGAAGAACGCAATTTTTATCAGCATGCACTTTAACTCCTCCGGATCGCGTGATGCGAATGGAATTGAGACCTACGCGCTCGCTCCGCAGGGGACCCGGTCAACCAACGGCGGCAGCCCCTGGAGTTCGCCGCTCAGCGGAAACGTGCGCGATGCGGAAAACATTGCCCTCGCGACTGCCGTTCACGCACATGTCATCCACGAGCTGCGTTCGGTGGATCGTGGAATCAAGCGCGCTCGTTTCAATGTTCTCCGGGGAATCAATAAGCCGGCGATTTTGTTCGAGGGCGGCTTTGTGACGAATGCCGCTGAGGGGAAGCAGATCAATGATCCCGAGCACCGTCAGCGGATTACGGACTCGATCGCCGCCGCCGTCGTGAAGTTTCAGACGGCTGTGGCGAAGAAGTGACCAAGTCACTCCTAGTACTGATCCTGATTCAGTTTGATCTTAGCCCTCTCATCTGAATGATACTCGACTGAATAGCGGGCTTGCTTTAATCCGCCAAATTCACTCTCACGAGCTCTTTATCATTGCGTACAAACACTGACTTCATCGCAAAAGCGGGAGCGGCCCAGACGACAGGACGTCCAAATGCTTCGTTTGTCGGTTCGAGAATTTTCGCGCGACCGATCTCGTTGTAGGCTTCAGAACTCACTTCCGCCATGATCAGATGCCCTGTCTCGGAAAATAGAAACAGATTTCCACTTTCCTCATGCAGGGTCACGAAGGCTGTGCCATGGCGACCGCCGCGTTCAGGATTTTCCTCGCCTAAAGTTGGCAGCGTCGTCTGCCAATAGCGCTCGCCGGTTTCCAGACTTGCCGCGGTAAACCCACTCGTATCGATGTCGCAGCCGTAGATCACACCATCAATGATTAGTGGAGTCACATTCGCCGCGAAGAGTCCCTCTTTCGGCTTCGCTCTCCAGAGAAATTTTGCCTCCGGTTTTTCATCGTCGAGTTCCATCACCGCACCGATCCGACCGATAGCACTCGCGAAGAGCTTGTTGCCGGATTTTTGCGGCGCCATAATCGACATCCCGTAGCCCGGCTTCAGCGGAAGTGACCAGTAGACGGAGCCGTCCTCCGGGTTCAGCGAATTCATCGACTCGGGGTGCCAGATGAGAAGCTGTTTCACGCCGGCGTGCTCGATCATAGTCGGCGGGCAGTAGCCCGGCTCCGCCGCCGAGAGGGCTTTCCACTTCACTTCGCCGGTGTCTTTGTTGAACGCGACCGCGACGCTTCCCTCTCCTCCGACGAGGGCGTAGAGCGTTTCCCCGTCGATGAGAGGATGTGCGGAGAATCCCCAGATGGGTGATTCAATCTCGTAAATCTCTTTCCAGTTCTGTTCCCAGACGACCTCGCCTG
>CAZOUP010000204.1:0-6133 GCA_964583035.1 uncultured Akkermansia sp. | reverse complement strand
CCTCAGCGAGCGTGATTTTGCCAGAGGCTACTTCCTTCAACTTCAGCACCGCCATGACGATGGCCCGTTTACCGCTGTTTTCCTCACCGACGAGGCTGAGGCTCTTTCCTTTTTCAATCTCGAACGAAATGTCCTCGACGAGCGTCTTCTCCGAAATATCATAGCGGAACCAGTGCCGACGGCGTCGCTGTTGAAGCAGCGTCAGATTTTCGACCACGAGATATGCCATGCAGCCCTACCCTAACCAAATCAAGCCGGCGGAGCAATCGCGATCCTGTCGGAAAATGCGAGCGGATTTACTTGCACAGCGGAACTGCCGCAGGAACGTTTAAAGACTGAACATGCGTCAATCCCGTCTCACTGTCTTTTCTTTGCTCGCTGCAGCGCTGGTCCTCAGCACCTGCGCGACTCAGTCCGGCGCTGAAAAACGGATTGAGAAAAATCCACAGCTCTACGGCAAGCTGAGCAGCAGTGAAAAGGAGCTCGTGAGGAATGGCGAAGTCAAAGAGGGCATGTCACAGGAAGCGGTCTTCCTTGCCTGGGGACGTCCCGACCGGGTCATGAGCGGTGGCCGCGACGGCCAGTCGAGCGAAAAGTGGGCCTACTTCAGCAGCCAACCGGTGAGCAATTTCAACGTCGGCGTAGGTGCCGGGGCAATTCATCCATTCTACACCAATTTCGGGGTCCACCCCCGTTATGGTTACAGCTACGGCCCGGGATGGGGCTACGGAACCGGCGTCGATTTCGTTCAGCAAATCACGAAACAAGTCGAATTCAACAATGGCCGCGTCACGGCCTGGGAGCGCACTCGATGAATCGAATGACCATGGATTTTTCGCTCACGCTCAGCTCTACTTTTTCTTACTGATGGAAGATCGCTTCGGACATCTCATCAGCTATCTTCGCGTCTCCGTCACGGATCGCTGCAACGAGCGCTGCCAATACTGCATGCCGCAGGAGGAGCAGGAATGGCTCACTCGTGACGAAGTCCTCAGCTACGAGGAAATGCTCCGCGTCATTCGTGTCGGGGCCGGCCTCGGGATTTCGAAAATCAGAGTCACCGGCGGCGAACCTCTGACACGTCGGAATGTGCTGTGGTTCTTCGAACAGATTAACGGGATCGAAGGCATCAACGATATTGGGATTTCCTCCAACGGCACCCTCCTCGGCAAGTTGACAAAAGAAGGCATCACCACCGCGCAGGCTCTGAAGAATGCCGGAGTCCGCACCGTGAATGTCTCGCTCGACACCCTCAACCCGAAGGAGTATGCCGACACGACGGGGCGCGATCTTTTCCATGAAGCGGTCGCCGGGATCGATGCCGCGCGGGAAGCCGGGTTTGAAAAAATCAAGATCAACTCAGTTCTCATGCGCCATCGGAATGAGCATGAACTCTGGGACCTCATCGAGTTCGCGAGGGAACGGGATCTCCTCCTCCGCTTCATCGAGTTGATGCCGGTCAGCACCACACAGGTCCTGACCGAAGAGAACTTCCTCCCCTCGGGCGAGGCGAAAAAGTTAATCGAATTCCGCCTCGGCAAACTCAAGCTGCGTCCTGACATTCGCACCAACGGCCCTGCGACTTACTACGAAGTCCCGGAGACCGGCCAGATCGTCGGATTCATCGGCGCGATGACGAATCTGCATTTCTGCGAGAACTGCAACAAGCTGCGCCTCACTTGCGAAGGCAAGCTCCGCCCCTGCCTCGGGAGCCACCTCGAATTTGACATGCGAGAAGTCCTCCGAAACCCTGAGATGACCGATGAAGACGTCGCTAAATTTTTCCTCAATGTTGTGGCACGGAAACCCGAGATGCACGAGTTCCGCGAGAACTACCAGCCCGGACGCAAGATGATCGCGATCGGTGGGTGAGGCGCGCTGCGCGCGAACGTTCAACGTCGAACTTTCAACTTTGAACGTTCAAGGTTGAGGGGTGGTTAAAGTCCCTCTGGCGCTTCACCGTCAAAAACGAGGTAGCGAAACGTTGAGACGTAGCTTTCGCCCGGCTGAATTGTGAACGGCTCTTCGACCATCGGGGCGAACACGAAGTAGGGCTTGGCGGGATGAAGGCGGACCCACTGCGGATAGCGGAAGTTCGACGGATCCTGAATCGCGAGAATTCCGCAAGGCTCCCCGTCGATGAGACCTGACATCTTGACCCATTCGGGGCGGGTGTGATTCCCCTTCGTCCGCCCGTGCCCTTCGTTGGTTTGCATGAGGCCTTCTTCTTCGCCCATCCACTCACGGCTCCCGCGAATCGCCATGCCGCCGTAGTGATATTTCTCAACCGTGAGCGGGCTGTCGCCGATCAGCTTTTGTGTCGATATCAGATTGATCGTGTAAAAGTTCGAACCCTTGTTTGCGGTCACTTCCCAGGTCTCGTGGAGCACGGGCTTCGGACCGCTCGGTGCCGAGAGATCTTCCCAGCGTTGCTTCACCATAAATCCGGCACTCTCCTCCTCCTCGATTATCTCAACGGTCTCCTCGTAGTGAACCTTCCCCGCCTTCTTCTTCTCATTCCAGAACTCCGGAGCACGCCCCTCGTAGCTCGTCTTCGTCCAGGCAAAGAAGAGTCCATGCTGATGCGGATGGTCGGGCGCGAAGTCATCGGTGACCTGCTTTCCTGAAGGGGTGCAGATCGGGTGGATGTAGCCAGACCGCATGTAAACGGGATCATTCTCTGCCGCTTCGGCTGTCGGCACTTTATTGTAGACGAGCACGGTCGCGTCTCCGTTTCGAATCGTGATCGTCGCGTCTGTTTCGGTGACGGTCATCGGTCCAGCCTGTGCGTGAGCAACCAGGGAAAGCAAAAGGCAAAGCAGAGAAAATCGAATCATGTGGTGACGGTAACTTTTTTCCCGACGAATTCCCATCCCGCACTCGCGGAAGCCACTGCCGCCAAAAGTAGGATGGGTTGCCCAACCCGTCTCTGAAGCCCCGGGGTAATCCCGCCTTTCCGAAACGGCAACCGGAACGGTCGCCCTACAGACTTTCCTACTTTCCTACTTTCCTACTTTCCTACTTTCCCGTTTACTTTCCCCATGTCCGACTCCCCTTCCCTCACCCATCTTCGCGAAGACGGCTCGGCCGCGATGGTCGATGTCTCGGAGAAACCGATCGTGCGACGCGAAGCGGTCGCAACCGGATTAATCGAACTCCAGCCTGCGACCGTCGCCGCAATCAGTGATGGAGACGTTCCCAAAGGCGACGTCCTCGCGGTCGCCCGTATCGCGGGAATCCAGGCCGCAAAAAAGACGGCCGATCTGATTCCACTCTGCCACCAGCTTTCTCTCACCAAGGTCGTGGTCGATTTCGAGATCAAAAGCAATGGGATCCGCATCGCCGCCACCGTGCGGACCGATGCCAAAACCGGCGTCGAAATGGAAGCTCTCACTGCTGTCTCCGTCGCCGCACTGACAATCTACGACATGTGCAAGGCCATCGACAAAACGATGATCATCCGCGAAGTGACCCTCGCCGAAAAGACGAAGACTCCGCTGTAGCAAAGGCCTTCAAGTGACGGTTCACTTCAAGTGACGGTTCACTTCAAGTGATAGGTCGCCAGCAACGAGAAAAAGAATACCGCGAGGAACACCGGAATGCCGGTGTAGGCGATGATGTGCATCTTGTCGGTCCGCAGCTTCTCCGGCGGGAATCCTGGAAACACCGCCTCTCCGAATTTCAAATTCAAACGGGCATAGAGCGAAGCGCCTGCAAAAGCGAGCAGAAACAACCCGACAAAAATCTGAGCCGGCACGGGCATGGTATCGAATACCAGCGAGAGATTTGTCCACCGTTCCATATGAGTTTTGAGTGAGTCGATCAGGGGCAGGCCACCGCGACCTGACGCGACTGACCGAGACCTTCGATGCCGAGTTCGACGACATCGCCGGGCTTCATGAATTGAGGCGGCTTAAATCCCATCCCGACGCCCGGAGGAGTCCCCGTCGACACGATGTCGCCGGGTTCCAGCGTCATGAAACGACTCAGGTAGCTCACAAGATGAGCGATCCCGAAGATCAGTTTGCCGGAGCTTCCGTTCTGCTTTGTCTCTCCGTTCACCGTCAGCCACATCGCCAAATTTTCCGGATCGGGGATCTCATCGGCGGTCGCCACAAATGGTCCAATCGGCGCAAACGTATCGCAGCTTTTTCCCTTCACCCACTGGCCGCCGCGCTCGAGCTGAAACTCACGCTCGCTGTAATCGTTGTGGAGCACATAACCGGCGACATGATCGAGAGCGTCCGCTTCGCTCACGTAACTGGCTTTCTTACCGACAACAAAAGCCAGTTCGACCTCCCAGTCAGTCTTCTCGCTGTCACGGGGAATCACGACATTGTCATTCGGTCCCACGATCGCGCTCGTGGCTTTAAAAAACACAATCGGCTCTTTGGGAATATCCATGCCGGCCTCTTCAGCATGATCAGAAAAATTCAGCCCGATACAGATCAACTTACCGGGACGTGCTGTCGCCGGCCCCAGTCGGGTCTCGTCGGAAATGACCGGAGCCGTGGCACCGTTTTCATCGGCCCACGATTTCAAACGATCAAGGTTGGAAGGATCTCCGAAAAACTGAGTATTCCAATCCATCCCGAAGGCAGACGCGGCAATCCGGCGTCCGTCCTCCAGTTGAAGGCCGGGTTCTTCAGATCCAGGGGCACCAAAGCGAAGCAATTTCATCGCTGCGACCCTAGCGACGGCTCAAGGGATCGTCAACTGGCAGAGCACAACGAGTTTGCGCTTTTCAGCGAAGCGAAAGCGTCGGTGCCTTCCGGTCGACACGAACCGGCAGCTTTTTCCAGAGACTTGGAGAGAAGTAATCCCGGCGAAAATCAGATTCATCAGCCTCGGTGAAATAAAGATTCTCCCGGTCAAAAAGCTGCTCTGGCTGATAGAAGGCCGCGGCCTGAGAGGCGATCACCAAATTTTCGAGAGTGATTTCATCCTGCAGCGTCGACTCTAAGACATACTGACGATCACCCACTCTCACGACGACCCAGGCATGCTGTCCGATGTTTCCATTCCAACCGATCGCGACCCGTGCCTCGAACCCGGCTGACATCAAGGCATCCGCGAGGAGGATTGAAGTGTCTTCACAGTCTCCCGCTTCTTCATCCCAGGTTTGGCGGGAGTGCTTCCAAACCTCCCTCTCTTTTTCATCAGAATGATCCTGATCCAACTGATAGTCACACTGATCCGCAATTCGCTGCCAGAGCGCCAAAATTCGCTGTTCGCTGGTCATCTGCGTCTTCGCCGCAGGATGCTCAAGCAGCTTGAAGCCATCGAAGAAGTCCGGAGCCCGCCTGATCTGCCCCGCCGTGTCGGCCGCAAGAACATCGAAAGGAAGCTCGCAGTAGGGACACGAAAGAATCAGGGTCCGCGATTCCTTTTCTATCTCCAGCGCGTGCACCTCTCCGCAGTGAGGACATTGATTAAAGAATCGTCCCCCCTCTTCATTCGCCGCCCGCAAGCTGAAAGCCGGAATCCGGCGGGACATCACGGCAAGCGCACCGAGGCGACGACCGTGAGTAAAAACGGCGGTGTTTACTCTATTGAAATCAGGACTCGCCACGGCGGTCCAGCCCGCCAGTTTTCCGAGCAATTCCTCGCGACTCCCGGAAGTCACCAGATTCGCCGCTAAATACTGAGCACCGGGAAACCGCGATTGAAGATCATTAAAAACGGCATCCAGTTCGATCTCCTCGGGACGCGGATGCTGCGCCACGAAAGCATGGAGGAATTTCTGAATATCCTCATCGACACCGGCCTCATCAATACTCAGCGGAATCCGGGCACGATTGATGTGAGCAATCGCGTCAGAGCGAAAACCACGTTGATAGCTCTCGTTCACCTCCGGAAGGGGGCGAAGAAGGCTGGCAAAATCGAATCCTCCCGACTGTTTCGAGCCAAAGGAGTAAGCGATCAGCGCGGCGGCTACGAGGCCGCCGAAGCATAGAAGGCCTCGGACCATTAAAATCTGTTGTGTTTGTGTGCACGCTCCTCAGGTCGTGTTAGGTCTGAAGAACGATCGGTTGTGTTATGGTAATTATAAACTCACCATCCACACCCGTGCAAATCATTTTATCCTGATCATTCAAAAAAGCGATCTTTTTGTATCGCTTAGCCTTTCATG
>CAZOUP010000203.1:0-6273 GCA_964583035.1 uncultured Akkermansia sp. | reverse complement strand
ACTATCATTCATCATCCACTGTCCGTTCCAATTACTAATGCACAAAGCCGCATGCGCCCTTGCCCCGATCCTCGCGTTCTCGACCTTACATGGCGAGGAAGCGATCTCCTACGAAGACACGATTGCCCGGTTGCCGACTGAAATAACGCTCGTCCTCGCGAAGCACCATCTTCCGGATGCATCGGGAGCGATGGGGAGAAATAGAAAAGCCTACTTCCATGTTCGATTTCAGATGGGAGTTCATCATCTCGCCTCCCACGCGATCGCGACACAGGATCCAGCCGTGCTCGATCAGTTCGTGAAGGCCCTGGAATACGCCTTCGCCCGTCAAAACAGCGACGGGACTTTCGCCCTCGCGATACCGGAGAAACTCGCCTCGCAAGGAAGCCCCGGGCCGACCGACCTCGCGAGCGGCATCGCCTTCTTTCTCTCTTCGGCCGGGACCGGCCTCTACGCACTCGAGACCTCCACCTGGGTTCGCGAAAGCGCCGATTTGCAAGGGCTTCGCGAACGGTGCGAGGCGATCAAATCTCAGCTCCCGGCCACGCTGGAGAGACTTCGCGGGGAAGAGGAACGGCTCAAAACCGCTGACCGGCTCGCTCCCAATCGTCTCCTTTTTAACGCTGCGGCTCTCATTTCCTGCGGGAAGCTCGTGGACTCCCCTGAATCCATCGAGATGGGCGAGCGCTTCCTCGACCTCGCGACAGCACAGATTCATGAGGACGGCTATTTCATCGAAGGCGGGGGCACCGACACCAGCTACAACGGTGTTGCCGCCGCGATTGCCATTCGACTCGCCCTTCTCACCGATTCCGCAAGCTTGCGCACGTCCGCGCTGCGCGCCATCGACTGGCAGTGCCGCCGCATTGCGGAATCGGGGGAAATCTCAATGGAAGGCAATACCCGGGTCCGCCCCGGCGGGGAAAGTTTTCTCAATCGCGAAAAGGACGTCGATGTCGGAAATACGCTCGAAGCTCTCGCGCTCGCCGCAACAGTAGAAGACGATGACTCCAAACTCACTCTCGCCGGGAAGGTCTACGAGTTTTACGGAAAGAGATAAGCGTCGCAACCGGGTCTATTTCCCGTATCGCCATTGCCGCTATTTCCGCCTATCTTCCTCGAATGTCTTTCGTCCCCCGGTTCACGAGATGCCTCGGCGTCTTCCTTCTCCTTAGCCTTCCCCGGTTCGGCGAAGCGGCAGAGGCATGGATCACGTCGAAAATCAAAGGCTCTCCGGAACCACCGAAACCTTACGCCAGCGAAGTCGTCTGGCCGCATCTCACGTTTCAGAAAGGTTGCGACATCGCCCACCTACCTTCGCGAAATTCGATTCTCATCACCGAGCAAAAAGGAAAAATCTGGATCCTTCCCGACGACCTGACACAAGCAGAACCGGAGAAGCAACTCTTCGCTGATTTTGGTGCCTCGCACGAGCCTTTCGAGTCGAGCTTCAGCCTCTGCTTTCACCCTGACTTTGAAACCAATCGTGAGGTCTTCGTCTTTTACCGCACGACTGAAAAACCGGAAGATGACGGCACCCGCATCTCGCGTTTCCGCACCTTCGAAGATCGCTTCGCGCTTGATCCCGCGACCGAGGAAATCCTCCTCACCTTTCGCTCGGGCGGTCACAATGGCGGCCACCTCGGCTTCGGTCCGGACGGGATGCTTTACATCCTCGCCGGCGACTCGGAAGTCCCCTCCCCGCCCGATCCGCTGAACACAGGCCAGGATATTTCCGACCTCCTCTCCAGTGTTCTCCGCATCGACGTCGATAAGCGGGATGAAGGAAAAACCTACGCTATTCCGACGGACAATCCTTTCCTCGAAGTCCCGAACGCCCGCCCCGAAGTCTGGGCCTATGGCTTGCGAAATCCGTGGAAACTCTGCTTTCATCCAGACACCGGCGATCTCTGGGTCGGCGATGTTGGCTGGGAGCTGTGGGAAATGATCTACCGTGTCGAGCGGGGGTCGAACTTCGGTTGGTCGATCGTCGAAGCAGTGCAGCCGATCAAAGTGAATCAGAGCCCCGGCCCCTCCCCGATCTCGCCAGCGGCGGCGATGCACCCGCACACCGAGTTCGCCTCGATCACTGGCGGCTATGTCTACAAGAGCGACCGGCTCCCCGGCTTGAAGGGGCAATATCTCTACGGAGACTTCGTTACCGGACAACTCTGGGGACTTCAACTCGATGGCAGTGAAGTAAAAGGGAAACAGTTTCTCGCGGATACCCGGAAGCAAATTGTGTCGTTCGGCCAGGCCGCAGACGGTGAGGTGATCTTTCTCGATTGGCCGGATCACCAGCACCTTTATCGACTCGTCGAAAATTCGATTGAAGATCGGTCAGGGCAGTTTCCGACGAAACTCAGCGAGGCTGGATTTTTCAAAAACCTGACCGAACCGCAATCTGCTGACGGCGTCCACAAATTCAAGATCAAGGGTTCGATGTGGCACGACGGAGCGACCGCAGAACGCTGGATCGGAATTCCTGACAAAGTCACCATCATTGCCAAAAACGGGCCTTTCGCGGAAATCCCGACCGACACCGTCCTCGCCAAAAATTTAAGCCGGGATAAGCGACTCCTCGAAACACAAATCCTACACTATGACGGGAGCGCCTGGCAGGGCTACAGCTACGCGTGGAACGAAGCACAAACCGACGCCGAACTTGTCGGGGCCGAAGGCAAAACCGTGGAAATCGATGGCAAACCCTGGACCTTCCACAGCCGGACCGAATGCGCGCGCTGCCACAACATCGCCTCCGACTTCCGGCTCGCATTTCATCCCGGCCAACTGGACCTGGGCGGGCAGCTTGAGGAGTTTCTCCAACTCGGTCTGATCAATGATCGCTTTGTCGAAAACGCACAGCAACAACCCTCTGCCGAAGTCGCCAACGAAGACGCGCCACTCGATCTCCGTGCCCGGACCTGGCTCTCCGCAAACTGCGCTCATTGTCACCGGAACCGCGGTGGCGGCTCGGTCACGATGAAACTTGACCTCGAAGTCGCTCTCAATGAAATGGATGCCATCGATCTCGACCCCGAAAAAGGCGGATTCGGCATCACCGACCCGAAAATCATCGCCCCCGGCGCGCCGCATCGTTCCGTGCTCTACTATCGCTCGGTCACTCCCGGAATCGGGCACATGCCCATGATCGGTGCCCGCACCGTCGATCCCGAGGGGGCCAAAGTTCTTCACGAGTGGATCAGCTCTCTCGCCCAAACTCCGACACCGGAGCCGGGACTGAAAAACGTCGAGTCCGCCCTTCAGCTTGCCCACCTCATCCGGACCGGCGAAATCTCCGGCGACGAAGCAGCGGGCTGGATCAAAAAAGCCAGGGACTCAGCGAACCCGATCATTTCAGGACTCTTCACGGAATTTTAGGGCAGAATCGTTTCCGCCACTTGCAGAACGGAGCGATGCGCATTCCATTCCTGCATGATCAAATTTCTCCACACCCGGATCCGTGTCAGTGACCTTGAAGCGACGATCAAGTTTTACGAAAACCTCGGCTTCACCCTGACCCGCCGCACCGACAAATCACCGGCAGGCAACCAGCTTGCCTTTCTCGAACTCGACGGAAACGACCATTTCCTCGAACTTTGCTACTCACCGGACTTCGAAGTCAAATTTCCCGAAGATCTCATGCACACCGCCGTCGGCGTTGAGGACATCATGGCCTACTGCGATGAGATCGAGAAAAAAGGACTTGAAGTCTGGCCGGGCGACTGGCGCGAGGCGTTTCCCTCTGGCAAAAAATCGAAAATGGCCTTCGTGACTGATCCTGATGGCTATGAGGTCGAAATCCTTGAACGCTAGATCTTTTCCACGGTCAAAACTGGCCTTCGGCGGCATGGGATCTCCTGATACCTGATTATCAAATTTAATAAGTTTTTAATTTTTGCTAAATAAATTTGCGAAAGTTTAGCTGCGAGAGTAAATTCTGATCCGTTCCACCTTATGCTTCGGTTTGATGAAAATGTTCCGTATCACTATCCCAATCGTTGTTGTCACCGGCATCCTCCTCGTTCTGCCCGGGTGTAACACCAACTCAACCGGCACCAGTCGGAAAAGCTCGATTTGGGAGAAAGAACTCGGGGCGGTCATGAATACTCCCGAGAATCCGGATCAGGCTCACGAGGCTCTCAATATTAAGGTCGATCTCATCCCGAAAGGCAGCTACGGCCGCCGGATTTTCAGGGAAATGACACCGCAGTATATCACGATCCACAGCACGCAGAACTACACCGGCGACGCCTTTGCCCACGCCAAAGCCCTGAAGCGGGGTGCCCTCCGCGGAGGTGTGATCGGCTATCTCTGCTGGCACTTCACCGTCCAGGATGACACCGTGATTCAGCACATCCCGACGGACGAGCGCGGCGAGCACGCCGACTTCGACGGCCCCGGCAACCGCTACTCCATTGGCATCGAAATGTGCGAGCACACCGGCAACAGCCAGACGCAAACGATGGAGCGCACCGCGAAACTCGCCGCGAACCTGATGTATCATCATAAAATTCCGATCGAAAACATCCGTGCCCACTATCACTGGCCGAGGGCAGGATACTCGACCCCGAACAAGAATTGCCCCCATTTTCTCATGGAAAATGGAATGCCCGGCGACACCTGGCGCTGGTTTGTGGGACGCATTAACAGCCATCACCAGCGACTCGTCGCCTACGACGCCGCGCTGCAGGAGCAAAAGCGCCAGGAAGAAGCTGATCGCAAACGTGCTTCGATGGTGCATAACGTCTGGGACCGATTCACGAACTGGCTGCGAATCGGCTGATTTGATCCTTTTTTGAAAGAACCGGCGCTAAAGCGTCTGTATCTTGCGTTTGTCCTTCGTGCTATTATTATCAAGACACCTCGACCATGACGCTTCGATCGATTTTTCTCTCCGCCTTCGTGCTGCTCTTCTTCGTCGCGATCCCTGATTCGGCACAGGCTGGACTCGATCCGAACGATGAATACATCATCCTTTCCGGCGGCCCCGCCCTCATGTATTGGGAAAACTACCGCCGCGAGGCTCACCGCCACGACCGCTGGTGGGGAAATTTCATCCGCACTGCCCGCATTCGCATCGAGCAGCTTCAGAAGGCGACGGATAAGAAAGTGAACATCACCTGGATGGTCTATCGCCCTGGCTATGAGCGCCGCGCGACCGAGGACGGTGATCCGTTGATTGCCCACATCGAGAGCGTTCGCGATAAATACGGAATCAAACTTGTCTGGTTCAATGAGACCGACGAAATCTTCAACTACATCAATACCGGCCAGAATCGGCGCGAGGTCAAAGTCTCCGGCTTTGAGTACTTTGGCCACTCGAACAAATACTGCTTCGTCTTTGACTACAGCAACCGCATCCTCGGCGCGTCGAAAACCTTTCTCCACCAGAGCGATCTGAAAAAGCTGGATCGCAAGGCCTTCGCCCGCGGGGCCTATTGCAAGAGCTGGGGCTGTCACAGCGGCGAAGCTTTCTGCCAGGAATTCCGGAAATACACGGGCGTCAAAATGATCGGCGCCATTGGTAAAACAGACTATTCCGAGAGCTGGAAACTCACCCTCCCCTTCGTGTCCCCCGGCGGTCGCTGGACGAGCGGATAGGGGTTGAGCTCGCAACCCTATTCCTGAAAGGACGGCACCCTTGTCGGGGCAGACTTTCGTTACCCCACGGCAAACGCGATCACTTTTTGTGCAACAATCAGGTGAAATTCGACCATTTCGTGGTCACTTCTAACCGAAACGTTCACTTAGACACCGTCCTATCTCATGCAGTTCGACGAACTCAAAAATCTCTACGACCTTCCCTTTTTCGACCTCATCCAGCGCTCCCGCAAAGTGCATGAGGCAAATTGGCCGGAAAATGAAATCCAGCTCTGCACGCTTCTGAGCATTAAGACAGGCGGCTGTTCCGAAGATTGCTCCTACTGCGCGCAGTCCGCCCGTTACACGACCGAAGTCGGTGCCGAGCGGCTCATGGAAAAATGCGACATCATGGAGCGTGCCCGCCACGCCCGTGAAAACGGCTCGACCCGCTTCTGCATGGGAGCGGCCTGGAAAGGCGTTCGCGATGGCACGAAGCGATTTGATCAGGTCCTCGAAATCGTCGAAAGCGTCGCCGAACTCGGCATGGAAGTCTGCACCACCCTCGGTGAGCTGGGGGAAGTCGAAGCGCAAAAGCTGAAGAAAGCCGGCGTCACCGCTTACAATCACAACATCGACACTTCCCCCGAGCACTACAAAAACATCGTCTCGACCCACACCTTTCAGGAC
>CAZOUP010000202.1:2847-6337 GCA_964583035.1 uncultured Akkermansia sp. | reverse complement strand
ACGAAGGTGATCGAGATGCCGGGGGCGAGGACTTTTGCAATGTCGGAGACGTTCTGCCCATCGACGGCGGAAGTGATGATGACCGTCGCGTCGGGGTTCAGCTCACGAATGGCGCGGGCCGCTTCCTCGTTTTGCCCGGCGGGAAAGAGGTCGGACTTGTTGATGAGGACGACGGCCTGCGAGCGACTTTTTCCGATGAGGGTGAAGAAGCGCTCCATGCGGCGGGGATTAAAATCACCTCCTGCATCGGTGACGACGCAGACGACATCGACATTCGCGGCGATGACTTGTTCTTCACTGCTTTTGCCGGGGGCTTTGCGGGAGAAACAGGTCTGGCGGGGGAGACGGGCACGGATCACGGTATCGAGATCGCCGGTGCCAAGTTCGAGGGCGACCCAATCGCCGACGGCGGGAAGCTCTGCGTCGCAGGACGCGTCGTGATAGACTTTGCCTGACATGATGACTTCGTATTCTACGCCGCCTTCGAGAAGGGCACCGTAGGTGATCTTGTTGTCACGAATGAGCCGCGCCGGTTTCCACCCCTTTTTCTCAAACGGGGCGAAATCCTTCGCATGCTCATCATTCCAACCCAGGTCGTTGAGTGTCATCCCTTAGACACTACGGGAAGGAGGAAAAGGTTCATCCGAAAAATGGGATCGCTTTCCTCCCTCAGCAAAGCATACTGGGAGCCTATGAAGCTGTGGCTCAAAATTTTGATTTGTGTGCTCGTGATCAATGTCCTCGGCGCGGCGGGGGCGATCTTCACGAGTGGATCGCTCAAGGACTGGTATGCCTCGCTGGAGAAGCCTCCCGGGGTGCCGCCAAACTGGGTTTTCGGGCCGGTCTGGACGACGCTCTATGCGATGATTGGCTTGTCGCTGGCGCTGTTCTGGCACCAGGTCGCGTCGGGTCCGAAGAAGAAAACGGCGCTGATTTGGTTTTTTGGTCAGATGATTCTGAACCTCGCGTGGACGCCGCTCTTCTTTGGCGCGCATGAGCTTGGGTGGGCGCTCGTCGTCATCGTTTCGCTGCTCGCTGCGATTTTAGTCACGATTGTGTTGTTCCGCCGCGAGCACAAGTTAGCGGGACGGTTGCTCATCCCGTATGCGATTTGGGTGAGCTACGCGACGTATTTGAACGCCGGGTATTGGGTGCTGAACTGAGGCGAACGCGGGGCGCTTCGGCGACGGGTTAGGCAACCCATCCTACCTGGCCTCTGATGTGGGACGGGTTGCCTAACCCGTCTGTTTTGGCTGGGCGGGCTTTGGTTTGGCAGGTGCAGGATTTGGCGCCGTCATCTCACTGACAAGATCGAGCGCTCCACCCTGACAGTAGATCTGGTTTCCGAAGGTCTCGATCTGATGGCCCATCGACTGCGCGACGGAGACCCAGAGGCGGTTGTGGGAGGTGTTTTTCGGCATCTGGACGTAGCGACCCATCTTGAAGCCGGTCGCTTTCTCGCCGCCGATGAGGACGAAGGGAATATTCTCGAGGGTGTGGGTGTTCCCTTTGCCGAGCTCGTTGAGCCAGACAATGAGCGTGTTATCGAGCATGCTCCCGTCCTGTCCCGGCTCGGGCGTCTCGTCGAGTCGCTTCACGAGGTAGGCGAGCTCGGCGGCGAACCACTCGTTGATCTTCGTGAGTTTTTCTTCGGCTTCGGCATTGTTGTCAGGCTCGTGGGAAAGTCCGTGATGACCTTCCTCGATCCCGAGCCAGTTCATGCGCGCCTGACCGACGGAGCGCATGTATTGGAGGGTCGCGACGCGTGACATGTCGTTCGCGAGTGAGTTCACGAGAAGGTCAATCTGGATTCTCGAAATGCGCGGGGTGTTCTCATTGACCAACTCGATCTTGGGATCAATGTCAGGCATGGGGTGAGCGAGTTCGTCGGATTCACTCTGCGAGGCGAGTTCTTTCTCCAGTTCAGAAACGAGCTGGAGGTGCTGGTCGAGAAGAACGCGGTCTTCGGTCGCGAGTTTGGAGGAAATTTTCTTAATGTCCTCGCGTACGTCATCGACGATGGATACGAGGCTTTCCTTGTCCTCCATTTTGCCGTAAAGGCGCTCCATCATGCGTTTGGGATCATCGATCGGGGCGACGGGCTTATTCGGACCCGCGTAGGACATCCGGGTCCACGGATCGGCACGATTCGGCACCGCGACACCGAACTCGAGTGAGCCGAAACGCGTCTTCGTCGCTTCCTGACTTTGGAAAAAATTCCGGATTTCCTGATCGATCGAAATGCCGCTGGCCCATCCGGCGGGCGAGTCGGAGCCGCCCTGAATGTTCCCGGGGAAAAGCTCGGTGCCGGTAAGAAGACAACTCATCCCCCGCATGTGACGATCGCCGTCGCCGCCGATATTATTAGAAACTCCGTTGAGGAGAGCGATCCGATTACGATAAGGTTCCAGCGGTTTGAGAATGCGTTTGAGGGCAAAATCTTTTCCCGGCGCATCCGGCCAGAACTCTTTCGGGATCGTACCGTTCGGCGAAAACATAATCACGACCCGCTTCTTTGGACCTGCTTGATTAGCGGCGAGGAGATTGCCAACGCCGGGGAGTCCGGAGAGAAAGGGAATCGCTCCGGCGGAAACGCCGAGTTGCTTAAGAAATTGACGTCTGGCAGTGAGATCGTTCATGATTGGGGGATTACGGGTTCGGTCGCAGCGATTGCCATCTTGATAAGAAGATAGCGGATACTGTGACCATGGTAGCGAAAAGATTCTTCAAGCTTTTGCGAGGTTTCGGGACCGTAGGCGAGGAGGGGCTGTTTTACGGTGTGGTGAAATAGCTGTCGAATGAACGCCTCATGGGCGGCGGGAGAGTTCGCGGCGTATTCGGCGACGTCGCGCGGCCCCTTGATTTCGATACGGTCTCCGGCATCGGTTTCAAGAATGCCGTCATCGTTGATGGGTCTGTTCATCTCCTCTTCCCGCCAGCGACCGATTGCATCGTAATGCTCGAGACTGAAGCCGAGAGGATTAATCATCGAGTGGCAGGACATGCAGGCTTTGGCACTCGTCATTTCGGTGACTTTTTCCCGCATCGTGAGGTTCGGTGGAAAATGATTGTCCTCGAACTCAATCGCCTCCGGCGGTGGCTTGAGGGAAAGGCCGACGATGTTCCGGGTCAGGAAAACGCCGCGATGAATCGGCGAGGTGTTGTTGTGGTAGGCAAATGAGGTGAGGAGAAATGGGTGGGTGATGATTCCGTTTCTAGCATTGTCAGGGAGCGAGACTTTCTGAAAGCTGCCTTTGACCTCGGGCTTGCCGTAGATCTTTCCGAGCCGCTCGTTGAGGAATAAGTGATTCGCAAGAAGGAGCTGGCGGTAGTCGGACTGATCGCTCCAGACGACATCATCAATGAAAAGTTCGAGGGAAGTGCGGAGGTCACCGATCATCTCGTCGCTGAACTCGGGATAGAGTTCGGTGTCCTTGGCAATTTCAGTCGCCTTATCCAGCTCAAGCCAGTGATGGAAGAATCCGCGAAT
>CAZOUP010000202.1:0-2747 GCA_964583035.1 uncultured Akkermansia sp. | reverse complement strand
TCAAAGGCGGTTCCGGGGTAGAGAAAATAGGGGGAGGTGAGGGCGCGGAGGACGACTTTTCGAAGTCCATCATCGACGCTTTCCGATCCTGCAAAATGGGGATCGACGTAGGATTCCCGTTCGCCCGGCTTGAGGGGGCGGCGATAGGCACGGGCGGTGAACTCAGCGGCGAACTCACGGATTCGGTTGTCGCGATTTTCGTCTTTGCTCAGTTCTTTGGAGAGTTCGTCGGCATACTCGACGACATGGTCGGCCGCTTCGAAGGCCATCGTCGTGACGGCGTCGAGCCAGACGCGGGAAACGGTCGTGCCGCGCTCGTAGCCGTAGCTCCGGTCATCGGCAGGGAGAGTGATTTCGCTGACAAAGGTCTCGGGACTCCAATGATGCGTAAGGACGCGGTCGGGAACGACTTCGTCGGCACCGTGTGGCGGCTTCCAACGAAACTCGACCATGGCGAGCTTTTCTTTGTATTTGAACATCTCGAGACGGACCGGATAGCGACGGCCGCCGTAGAGGAAAACCTGTCCTTTGACCTCACGGATTTCATTGTCGGGAGCGACCCAGCCATCGATCGTAGGAACGTCGTTGTGATTGTTTTCGTTGATGAAAAGGCGCACCCCGTTGCGAGTCCGAATCGTGAACTCGTAGACGCCGGTGTCCCGCGCATACAGAGAACCCCGCCAGTCCATGCTGAACTGCTTCATGTCCGAGGTCATGCCTTCCGGCAAACCGGGAAGACCTTCGCCGTAGTCGAAGGCGATCTGCGGGTCGATGCGCTCGAATTTCTGACGCTCGAAGTCGTTGTTCCCGGCTCGTTCGCGGTCGTCGAGGGTATAGTGGCCCTTGATCCCCGGCTCGTCATTTTTCGGGGGAAAGCCGGCGTTCCGAAAAGTGGAAATGAGATCGCTCACTGAGTTGCGAAGCTGCTCGTTGGTGAGTCGGGTCACATCGGGGGTGATGATTTTGTCACGATTTTGAGCCTCCTGTGAGTAGAAGGCGTGGTAGACGTAGTAGCCGACCATTTTGGCATCGTCGCCGACGCAGAGGTGTTCCTCGTCCTCAGGCATGGTGCGCTCAATCTTGCCGATTAACTCCTGGAGGTCGCGAGTCCCGATGAGCGGATCAACATCGGGAAAGTCGGCTGCGCCCATGCCATCGTCGGCGTGGCATTCGGTGCAGAGCTTCTGGTAGATCGCCTTGCCGGGGTGGTTCTGGAGATCGAGAGCACCGGCGCTGCCAACCGCGAAGAGGAGGGCGGCGGCGGCAGTTCGGAAGATGGGCACGAAGGAAGGCATTACCATAGGTTACGAACGGAAACGACTTCGTCAGGATACGTAATTTAGGGCGAATTTCCGGTCCAAATTGGCTAACCTTTCTTCAATTCCGGCCTGCGTAAGTGCCTTTGACGCTGATCGCTTCATGGTCGAGACTGATTGCTTATGCCAGGACTCGTTGTTAAACCCCGCTCACGCATCTTTCACGGCCATGATTGGGTCTACGCCAGTGAGGTGCAAAAGGCATTTGGAAACCCCGTCGCCGGGGACGTGATTTCGCTGAAAGACTTCAAGGATCGTCCGCTCGGGACCGCAATCTACAATCCGGAATCGCAGATTGTGGCCCGCCGCTTTTCACGACGGAAACAACTCCTCGACGCTGAATTTTTCACCCGCAGGCTGGAACGGGCGCAGGCCCTTCGCGAGGCCCTCGGATTTAACGAGCCACTCTACCGCCTCGTCTGGAGCGAGGCGGACGGACTTCCGGGTGTCGTCATCGACCGCTATGGGGATCATTTTGTGCTGCAAACGCTCACCCTCGCGATGGATCGGCGCAAAATCTTGATCGTCGAGGCGCTGCAGGCGCTCTTTGGTGAGATCGTCGTGATTGAGCGGAATGATTCCTCGATTCGGAAAGCCGAGGGGCTAAATCCTTCGACCGGAGTCCTTGCCGGAAAGTGGGCAGGCCCTTTCGAAATCGAAGTCAACGGGATCAAGCAGGAAGTCGATCTCGTCGAGGGGCAAAAAACCGGAATCTACCTCGATCAATTGGACAACTACGCCAGTGTCGCTCGTCTCGCGAAGGGGAAAAATGTTCTCGACTGCTTTTCTAATCAAGGCGGGTTCGCCCTCCATGCCTCGAAGGCGGGTGCGGCCTCGGTCCTCGCGGTCGATATCTCCGCCACCGCCGTTGCCGCGACGCTGGAAAATGCGAGCCGGAATGATCTCGTTGTGAGCGCGGAGGAAGCGAACGTCTTCGATTTTTTGAAGGACGCAGAAACAGCAGGCCGGGAGTTTGATCTCATCGTCCTTGATCCGCCCTCGTTCACGAAGAGCCGGAAATCGGTTGGGGGAGCGATGCGCGGGTATAAGGAGATTCACCTCCGCGCCCTGAAGCTGCTTACCCGGGAGGGGATTCTCTCGACTTACAGTTGCAGCCATCACATCAGTGAGAAGGAATTTTACGAAATGGTGTGTGACGCCTCGGTTGATGCCAAGCGGACATTGCGCCTGATTGATCGTCATTCCCAGCGCCGCGACCATCCCATCATCGCGACCTTGCCGGAGACGCATTATTTGAAAGGGTTCACCTTTCAGAATGTAGGCGGTTTTTGATCTTCGCAGGGCAACCCCTCTGTTGCCGCCTCGCGAGAAGTGCAGGGCCTGTAGCGCAGACCTCCGGGCCTGCGTCGCGGTGGCTTCGTCAAAGCGACCTGGGGCTTGGTTCTACGGTCGGCCTCACGCACATCGGAT
>CAZOUP010000201.1:0-6420 GCA_964583035.1 uncultured Akkermansia sp. | reverse complement strand
CGATCTCGCCATTTTTCAAATCATGGATCCCCGGGAACTCGATTTCGATTTCACGAAAGCGACGCACTACCGCGATACCGAGACAGGGACCGATCTCTTTGTCGATCCCGCCGTGGCACGATCCCGCTACCTTGAAAAATTCAACGCACATCAAGAGGCTGTTCGAAAAATGTGCGGCCGCCATGGAGTCAACTACCGCCTCGTCTCGACCGAAGAACCGCTCGAAAGCGTCCTCTTCGAATTTGTCTCCGGACGTTCCCATTAATTTTCCCCCATGAACCTGACCCCCGATCAAAAAACCAAGCTCACCACTCTCGCGAGTGAACTCATCAATCAGGAAGTAGCACGCATTCTTGTCGAACCGCAGGACCCGAGCACGGGATACTGGTTCGGCGGCGGCAATGTCATTCAAGACCGCGACGGATCGATCCTCATCTGCGGTCGCTACCGCAACTACGGCGACTCCCGCACCGGCGTCGGAGCCGGCGAGCGCGGCCTCGAACTCGCAATCTTTCGCGCCCCGGATATTCACAGTGAGTTCGAAAAAATCGTCTCTTTTTCCAAAGCTGACCTCGCCCACGGAGGAGTGGATGTCGTCTCGATCGAAGGCGTCGCCCTCCACCTTTGCGAAGAAGGCATCGAGCTTTTCATCTCCACCGAGAAGGACGCAAAGTATCCCGAACGCGTCGCCGATTTCCAAAAACCCGGCGCCGGCGTCTGGAGCATCGATCGCATCCACGCAACCAAAGTCGAAGACCTCAGCCCCGCCAACATTGAAGAGATCATCCCGTTTGGGAGCGATGAGATCGGCCGCCTCCACTGCAAAGACCCGTGGGTTTTTGACCTCGCGAACGGCGATCTCGCTCTCGGCTACTGCACCCACCCCTTCACCTGGTCGAGCAGCGGCACCGCGCTCATGGTCCGGACCGCAGGTTCTTCAAACTACGATAAAATCTCCGACGACCTCCTCCGTCGCGGCCCCGTTTGGGATATCGCCGCCGCCCGTGTCACCGAGCGTTTAGCGATTCCGAAAGTGGGAGCCTTTGCCGACCGCCCCGATCTTTCCCTCTACTTTTACGACAGCTGCGAAAGCCTTCGTCAGCTCGATGAAAATCCGAAAGCCTCCTCCCGCCCCCGCGGTTGGTCCTGTGAGGAAATCGGTGGTATCGCCGTGGGTGACGACAGTGATCTCAGGAAAATCGAGAGCCTCTCAACCGAGGCCGCACTTTTTGTCTCACCCACCGGCACGGGCTGCTCCCGCTATATTGCGACCCTCGTGACGGAGGAAGGGATCTTTGCGAACTGGCAGCAAAGTCAGGAAAATCTTTCGCAGCCACTGGTGGGCCACTTTTTGCCAATGGAGCGCGTGAAGGAAATTTTGAGTTAAAAGCCAAACTCCCCCAACTCACTCATGAAACTTTCCCTCAATTCCTCTACGATTAAACCGACTCCCCTCCTCGACAAAATTCGCGTTGCCGGGGAAGCGGGCTACAAGGGAATCGAACTCTGGGCGGTCGAACTTTACGAACATGTCGGTCGCGGCGGGGAAATCTCCGACGTTGAAAAGGCACTCGCCGATCATGGCCTCGAAGTCCCCTGCTTCATCGCGGTCCGGAACTGGGGTGAGTCCGAAGGCTGGGAATACAAACTCTCGATGGATGAAGCAAAGCGCCGTTTCGAACTCGCGGCGCGCCTCGGCTCCCCGCTCATGGTTTGCACGCCGCCGATCGAGCGCCCGGGTCTCGATGGACTTCACGAAGGCTACATGGACCTTTTGAAGATCGGTCAGGAAACCGGCGTCCAGGCCGTGCTCGAATACATCAGCTTCTTCGCGAGCCTCAATAATGTTCCTGACACCGTCACCGTGATGGATCGCTGCGACCCGGCTTTGAACCCCGTCACGATTCTTGATGCCTTCCACAACTGGAATAACAAAACCACCCTCGAAGACATCGCCGCGCTTCCGCTTGAACAGATCGCACACTATCACATCGACGACGCAGCAAAGGACATCCCCGCCGGGCAGCAGAAAGACCCCGACCGCGTCATGGTCGGAGACGGCGCCATTGATCTCGCTTCTGAGCTGACTTTGTTGAAGGAAAAAGGCTACGACAAATGGCTCAGCCTCGAACTATTCAGCGAAACCTGGTGGGCGAAAGACCCGCTTGAGTGCGCGAAGATAGGCCTTGAGCGCATGGACGAGCTCTGCGCCAGAGTCGGAATCACCGTGGAGTGATTTCACTTCGATTTCGTTCCGACTTCATTCCCTCTTCACATTCGGCGGCAACGCTTCTTTCATGAATATCTCCCGCCGAAATCTCCTCCTCCGTCTCGCCCTCTACGGCACACCTGTGGCCGGTTTCGGCTATGGCAGTTTGATCGAAAAAAATCTCCTTTCCGTGAGTCGGTTCGCCGTGCCGGTCTCCGGTGACCGCGCCGGTCTTCACGGGTTAAAAGTCGGCCTCATGTCCGATTTTCATCATGACGACTTCGGCAACGAATCCCTGATTCGTCGGGCGGTGAAAACCTTGAACAAGGAAGGCGTCGACATCGTGATCCTCGCGGGCGATTACATCTCGGATCAGATCGAGGCGATGGAGTCACTGTGCAGTGTTCTCAGCGAACTTCGACCTCGACTCGGCAGCTTCGGGGTCCTCGGAAATCACGATGGCTGGCACTTCGATGAATCGATCCCGCGCCTTCTCGAACACGCCGGAGTGCGACTCCTCGTCAACGAGGCGGTTGATTTTGACGAGTTCGCCGTCGCCGGAGCCGACAGCTACTGGGCCGGAAGACCAGATCTCGTTCACACCCTGCGTGCCACAGAGAAAGACAAGCCGGTCATCCTCGGCTGGCACGAGCCCGACACCTTCGACTACTATCAGGACCCGAGAGTTACTCTGCAGGTTTCCGGGCACACCCACGGCGGTCAAATCTGCGCTCCCGTCTACGGCCCGATGCTTCTTCCCCGCTATGGGAAGAACTATCCCTTCGGTCACTATCAAAAACACAATCGTTCACTCTACGTGACCCGCGGGATGGGAACCCTCGACATTCCTGCCCGATTTCTCTGCACCCCGGAAGTCGCGATTTTGACGCTGCGGAATTCCTCACTATCGTAGCGGCATTGGGGACAATGCCGACCGGATGCCAGGGACGGGTTCGGCAACCCATCCTACTTTTCCAAGAGAGCCAAGGCCCGCCCCTGCTTCGCGCTCGCAAAAGCCGTGTCAATAATCTGCTGCCCGATCCGCGAGGTCTCGACACTCAGCGGTCCCTCGATCGCTTTCACTAATTGAAGACAATCGATGACATACTCGACCGGGTTCGACGCCGGCGCGAACAACTCGGGCGCTTCGACCTGCTCTCCCTCGGGCCATCCCGCCGTCTGCACGGTGATAAATTCATCGTAGTCGTAGCTCGAAACCGTCCCTCCCGTTCCAACAATCACAAAGCCACATTTCGGCTGCGGCTGCTGCGTCCAGGGGTCGGAAAAAGTGCCCCACCGCGTCTCGAACTTCGACAACCCGTTCGCATACCGCGCCACCGTGATGCTGTGCTCATCCACTTCCAGCCCCGACTTGCCAAGGTCCCACATCGCCATGACTTCGATTGGTTTCTGTCCGCCGTTGAACCAGGTCCCGAGAGTCGTTCCGTAGCCGAGGTAATCCTGCAGGCTCCCGCCACCCTCCTCCGCTTTGTAAAACCAGCTCGCGTCCTTTTCCGCTTCGCCTGGTTCCTTTTCGATCTTGTCCGCTCCATGCCAAAGCGGGCCGCGATTACCGTCGTAAAAATGCACCTCAGTGACCTCGCCGATCGCTCCTGAACGAATCACTTCGTAGGCCTTGCGGTGCGAACGACACCAGAAAAGCGGCCAGTTGATCGCGAGCTGCTTCCCCGTTTTTTCCATCGCCGCCACCATCCGGTCCGCGTCCACGAGTGAGGCCGAGAACGGCTTTTCCATGATAATATGCACTCCGGACGGAGCCACTTTCTCGACCCACTCGGCATGGCGCGCCGCCGCCGGGCAGAGGATCACCAAATCCGGCTTCGTCGCTTCGAGGCACTCCGCATAATCGGTGAAGACCTGCTCGGGGCTGAGTCCAAAATTCGACCGCGCCGAAAACATCCGTGAAGGGTCCTCGTCCGCGATCCCGACGATCTCCACTTCCGGATGATCATGCGCCATCCGGAGGAGATCCCCCATGTGGAAGTGGTCGAAATTGATCCCTGCGATGCGGATTGACATGACGAAGAGTCAAGAGGGTCAGGTCGAGCACTCAACCCTGTGAGATGACTTTAGAGATCTTCCAGGTCCTCCTCAGTCACCTTGGTCTTATCCCAGAACGAGACGAAGAAAATCACGGTGATAACGGCGGCCATGATCGCAGGGAAAATCCAGAACTCCTTCCACTGCTCCATCGTTTTCGAGATCAGTTCAGGATCGACTGATTCGGGCATCTCGACCGAAAAGAGCTTCGATAGTTTCTCTCCGAAACTCAAATCCACGACCGGTCGCGCTTCTTTGATCGCGGTGTCCAGCGCTTCGTAACTCTCCACCGTGCTGAACTTCGCGGCTGCCACTTTGAAGCCGAAAAACATGCCAATCCCCTGCGTCACAAAGACGAGGAGGCTCTGCGCCTGGCCACTCACCGCCTTGGGTGCCACCTTGTCCGTGTACATGAAGCCGGTCACGAAGAAGAAGTCGTAGCAAATTCCGTGAAGGGCAATTCCGAGGAAGAGCATCCAGGCAACTTGATCCGGCGCGCCGAAAGCGAAAAGAAGATAGCGCGCGACCCAGGCTAACATGCCCACCAAAATCATGTACTTCACCCCGAGGCGCCGGAAGAAAAACGGGATCATGAGCATGAAAACGATCTCCGACATCTGACCAATCGTCATCGAGGACCCCGCTTCTTCAAATCCGCTCGTGGCGAGAAAATTGGAAGTCAGCGCGTAATAGTAGGCAAGCGGGATGCAAATCAGACCGGAGCAAATCATGAAGACGAGAAAGCCGGGCTTCGCGAGCAATTTCCAGGCATCAACCATGAGAAGAGCCCGCATATTGATCGGCTCCCCTTTTGCCGGAGGCGGCGTGTGCGGGAGGAAGAAAGCAAAGACCCCGAGGAGGATCGAACTGGCGGCGCCGAGTTTAAAAATGTTCAGGCTCGAGGTCCAGCCGAGGAATCCAATGAGAAGTCCTGCCACAATCCAACCGATCGTTCCCCAGACCCGAACCTTGGGAAACTGAAGGCGGTCGATGTTCGCGAAAGCAATTGTATTTCCGAGACCGAGCGTCGGCATGTAGCAAAGCATGTGGGCGACGCAGTAGAATACGACCATTTCACCATTTTTCGCCATTGCCGCGTCCCCGGCCAGATAGAGAAAGACTCCTCCAACGAGGAAGAGAACCGCAAAGACATACTGCGAGGGGAAAAACCGATCCGCAATGATTCCGAGGAAGAGCGGCGCAATGATTGCCCCCAGCGGAGCCGCGTTGTAGGCCCCGCCGATGACATCGACGAGATCATTCGATCCCAGCGCCTGCCCGAGCGTCGCAAACCAGGCGCCCCAGGTGAAGAACTGGAGGAACATCATGACGCTCAGCGAGGTCATGGGAGATCGTTTCGTGTCGGTTGCCATAGTGACGGGATCTTGTCGGAAAATGGCAGATGGGGCAACGGCGAATTTGCGGAGTGCGAAACTCCCGCCACCACGCAACTGGATTTGAAAGAAAGCAGTCCCGAAGCCCGTCCGCCGATCCACCACACCCCGAGGGTCTCCGGCTACGTCGTGCCGTAGTCCCGCTTTCCAAAAATCGAAGAGCCGACTCGCACCAGCGTCGCGCCTTCCTCAATCGCGACGGCGAAATCATGGCTCATGCCCATCGAAAGCTCAGGGAGCTGCTTGCCAAATTCCCCGACAAGAAAATCTCGCAACTCCCGAAGCCGGGCGAAATCCGGGCGGACTGCTTCCGGGTCCGAATTAAAGGTCGGCACGGTCATAAGGCCACCGATTTTCAAATGCGACAGCTTAATGAGACTCTCCCAATGCTCGCGAGCGGCTTCGGGTGAGAAACCAAACTTCGCCTCGTCGCCGGAGACGTTGACCTGCACGAGAACCGAAGGCGTGATCTCCAACTCCCCGGCGAGGCGATCGATCTGCTGCGCGAGGTCGAGAGAATCGACGCTGTGGATCGCAGCACAAAGCGGAAGGATCTTTCGCGTCTTGTTTTTCTGCAAGTGCCCGATGAGATGCCACTCGAGTTCATCGGCCATCGCGGGGACCTTCGCGAGAATCTCCTGCACCTTGTTTTCGCCAAAGACTCTCTGTCCCGCCGCAACGGCTTCCTCAATCACTTCGACCGGCCAGGTTTTGCTAACCGCGACGAGGCTGACGGATCCCGCTTCGCGACCCGAT
>CAZOUP010000200.1:0-6421 GCA_964583035.1 uncultured Akkermansia sp. | reverse complement strand
GAGCTTGGTCTCGATGAAATCAGCACAGAAACGCAAACCGAACATAATCAGCGACGTGAAGACGAAGAGAATCTTGCCCTGCTCCACGGTAAGAATGTTACCGGTAATGTTCTGAATCCATCCATCCGTTCCCAGCTCAACCGCGCCGATGAGGGCGTGGGTGATGAAAAGAACGAGCATGAGGAATGCTCCGATTGAAAACTTGGTGAGATAAGCGATTCCGGCGATGGAAACGATGCAAACGGCCCAACCGATCCAGCTTGGGAATCCGGGGCTGAAGACACCACCAGCGAAGTTCACAAACAAGCCAACGAGGAGGCAGACGACGAGACCGCCAAGAATACCGACGTCTTTGAGCATTTCTCCAAAGCTGAGACCCTTTTCCGAAGCCTCAGATTTGGGGTATTTTTGTCCCATGAACATGATGCCATAGATGACAGTCGGGACGAGGAAGAGCGCGAGCTGGATCTTCCAATCGAGTCCACCCATGGTCCAACCAATCAATCCACCGAAGACGAGGCCGAGAGGCCAACTTGCGTGGAGGATGTTGAGGTAGTGAGTTCGCTTTGTTGGGAACAGGGTTGCGACGAGAGGGTTGGAAACCGCCTCAAGCACTCCGTTCGCCACCGCGAAGGTGAACGTTCCCCAGAAAAGGAACTGGAAAGCCACTTCCTGCGGCTGATCACCCATCGCCCCGAATGTCACGAAGGCGGAAAGGACGTGGAAAAGAAACGCGGCGAAGACGAGCTTTCCGTAACCGAGCTTATCAACGACGAGTCCTCCTAAAATAATTCCAGGACAAAAACCGAGGAGACCTGCGGCACCAATCGAGCCGAGTTGGGCACCGGTGAATCCAAATTCAGAGGCCCAGTTGGCGAGAATACCACCCCGGACTCCAAAGCCCACTCCGGCGGCCAGAATAGCGGTAAAGCCTGCCCAGAGGAGGCGCCCGGCATTATCAGAGATGCCGTCTTGTTTAATGTTCATAAATGATCAGTTCGTAGGTTGGTTAGTTGGTCTTATCAATTTCCCCTGCCGATTAAGTTAGTGAGACCCGCAAAGAGAAGGGAGTTCTTAACAAACGGGGAACGTTCCACAAGCACAAATCATCACGAAATTGCGCCGCGCAAAAGAACGCATGATGACTTTCGGGCAAGCGGGTCTAACCCCTCTCTATTATCATAAATATAAAAACTTGCGAAATTGAGATATTTATTTGATAATTTGAGCAGCTACCGTAGTTCGAATTATGCGCACCCATTTGCAGATGACTGAGGGATCTTCCAATCCGTTCATTGACGATATCTTTTTAAATCACCCGGATGTTCTCCCGGGCGCGTCGGCAATTCATCATGCGACCTTTCAGTCAATCGTCGATTCCGTGGAAGGATTCGTGACCCCATCGGAACGGATCAGTCCGGCCGATACGATCGGTCGCATTGTCCTGATCACCGCGCCGCGGGCCGGCTTTGGAAAAACCCACCTCGCGGCGAGAATCAAAAAGCAGCTCCGTGCTTCGGCGACGACTCTCACCCTCCCGTTCGATCCGTCCCGGCCCGTTTCCTGGCCGGTGGCTTTCAATTCTATTCTCAGGCAGTTCCTCAATGAACCCGCTCGTCGCTCCCCTGATCTTTGTCTTTTCACGGAGTCAGGCCATTTTCTACTCTCACAAGTAATCCTCAGTCATCGAAACGCGGGCACGCTGAAGCCCGGACAGTGCCCGGTCGAAGATGATGCCTTGCGTTCCGATTTTTTCTCCCTTTTCTCACCCGGCTCGGAGTTGATGAGCTGGACCGATCACCAATCCCGCGACCTCACGCGGCGCGCCGAAAGCCATTTCCTCCACTCCCTCGGTTTGAGTGCGAATGAGCTTGGATTTTGGGTTCGCCTCATCATTGATTTCACGCTACGGGGCGAAAGTGCCCTCGAGCCACTTCGGGGCCTTTCGAACGGGGAGGCGCGTGAACGAATGCTGCAATGGCTTCGAATCGCGACGTTTTACCGTCCCAATCTCATTATCGCGGACGGACTCGACGGGTTTTTCCAATCGGAAACGGCGGGTCTGGAGATCGCAGGCATCCTCACCGGAATTCGCGAATCTGTTCCCCGCTCGATCACCCTGATCTGCCTCAACGAGGACATTTGGAAATCGGTTTTTGAAGATCGGCTTCCTTCGGCATGGCTTGATCGCCAGACGGGGGAAAAGGAAAAGCTGCGCCTCATCAGCCCCGAAGCAGCCGGCGATCTCGTTCGGGACCGATTAAAGCGGATTTCGTTATCTGACTCCCAATCCGCCCGTTTCATTGAGCGGCTCAAGAAAGACCACCTCTGGATTGATTCCGAAGCCAAACTCTACCCGCGCGCCGTGATCCGTCAGGCCCGCGACCTTTGGGAATCTGACTCGGATCAGTTTTTGCAACAAACGCCCCACGCGGAAACTCCCGGAAATGAAGAACTGGAACCCCTCTCCAGCATCACTGACAAGGTCGAATTCTTTGAAGCGCTCGCGCAGGATCGCCCCCTGCCGAAGACAGTAGTGAAAGCGACCGAGTTCAAAAATGGAGACGAACTTTTTCCGGATGGAAGAAAAAGCGCCGAGCCAGTCCTCGAAAACCCTTTCTTTGCTCCCCCCGCCACCGGTCGTGACTTCAAGCTGGTGGGGATCGAATCAATCATTCAAGACATTCGGGGAACCGGTAAAACCGTCGTCAGTGAGACAGGTGCTCCTGAGCCCGGCCCAACTCCTCCGCCCCTACCATCAAGGGATGATCTTAAGAATTTCGAAGCTGGTCTTTTGCGACTCAAGTCCGGAACGCAACAGGAGAAATCGAAAAGCCCGGAGGGATTCACTCCGCTCCATGCGCGGCAGCGAACGATGGCGCCTCCTCCTGCTAAAAAACAGGAGTGGATGGAGGTCTTGAAATCGAGGGAAGCAGCCTTGCTGAAAAACGCTGATGTGAAACTCGATCTGGAAAAGGTTGAAAAATTTATCCGCAAGATCGGCGTTCAGCATCCGGGCCTAAGCCAAAGCGAAGAACGTTTCCCCAGCAGTCGCACGGTTTGCGTGAGGTGGAATGTGCGGGGCGACTCCGTCCTCCTGGGATTTGAGTCACCTCAAAACGTTTACTTTTGGAACAATCTTCTGCAGCAGTCCCTCGCCTCTAACCGTCGCGAAAAGCTGGCCGCCTTTTCGCACCGGACCGAAGCCTTTGATCCCGGTCTTTTTTCCAGCTTCGGATTCAGTCCTGCCGTCGCGAAAGAGAAGATCGATGTCATTGAAATGAATGATCGTGAGCTCGCGATGATCTATGCCGCTGATTCGGTGATCAGTGAATCCGAAAACACCGACGAAGCAGCGGCGGCGGCTCAACTCACAATTCGCTACCTTGACCCGCTGTGGAGAAGGATCAGTAAAGCCATTTGAAGCCAAGGCAGATTTCATCACGATGTTGCCCATGAGCGGGTGGTTTCCGGCGCGCTCAATATTCGTCCTAGCATCGTTGGGCTTGCTCAAAAGTTGCGGCAAACCTACTCTGGTCGTCGATCAGGAGAATGCAGAAACCGATTCTGCGATTCAACTTCCCCTTACGCGAACCTTGCGGAATCTTGAAGGAACGATGATCAAAGCGCAAATCATCAGTCACGATCATTCGCGAAGCGGACGGGAAGCAATTTGAATATCCCATCTAAAACCTTTCAGAAATCGATAGATCATTCACCGCTAAGATCCCTTTGGGAACAGTGAAGGACCACCCTGAATCAAGCCCCTTTATATTTCTCACCACAAGACTAAAAGAAGTTGATACAGAGATTCGGAAACTGAGGATCGAAGAGTCAGCGATCAATGGTATCTCAATCAATGCCAGATCAATCAAAAGCCAGCTCAGGAGGTTGATGAGAGCGCGTGCTGAGCTGGCCGCGGAAATCTCCGAAATGCAAACCTCGGGCTATTAGTCCTCTAGTCTTCCGCGGATTGCCTCCCGCTCGATTCCCTCATCAAATTTGAGATTCGGCTCCGTCGGCAGATCCGCTCTAATTGATTTCCTCCATTCGGAAAGATCGGCCTTCAACCGCTTTGCCACCTCCGGCTTTTGACCATAGAGATTCACCGTCTCCCCGGGGTCTTCGCTCAAATTGTAAAGCTCGAAGTCGCCTTTCTCGAAAAACTCAGACAATTTCCAGTCTCCTTTACGAATGACACTGCAGGGCCGAGCGCGAAAAAGCGGATCCCTCTGTTCAGAAAAATCTTTCAAGCCGTAACTTTGGAGGTAGGCAGGAAAGTGCCAATAGATCGAGCGTTCCATCCACTCCCCGTTGCTTTCGCCCTTGAGCAGCGGGACGAGGCTGACGCCATCGAGAACTTGATCGGCCGGAAGCGATGCCCCGAGCATTTCACAAAACGTAGGAAACAGATCCACCCCGATCATTGGGGCTTCGTTAGAAGTCCCTGCTTCGACGACGCCCGGCCAATTCACGAAAAAAGGCACGCGGATTCCACCTTCATAGTAAGTCCCCTTGTAACCTTTGAGCGGAGCCATGTCCGTGGCCGGTCCATAGCCTCCATTATCCGAGAAGAAAACGATGATCGTTTTTCCCCGCGTCTCCGTCTCCTCGAGTGCCCTGACAAGACGGCCAACGCCTTCATCCACTGACTGGATCATCGTGGCCATCGCGACATGATTGTGAAGCTCTCCGGGTGGCTTGTTTTCATACTTTGCGACGAATTCTTTCTTCGCATCGAGCGGGGTATGAACCGCAAAATGAGTCAGATACAACATCCAGGGCTGCTCTGCATTTTCCCTGATAAAGTGCTCCGCCCGATCACTCAGCGTGTCGGTCAGATACTCATCGTCGGGGTAGGCCCCGAGACCGGGCACTTTCGGATGCGGAGGATAGTAGCCTTTCGGCGGCCCACCGGAGTGCGTTCCCGCCACGTTCAGATCAAAACCGTAGAGAAGCGGGTCATCACTGAGATGCCACTTGCCCATCGTCGCGGTTCGATATCCTGCCGCTTGAATACTCTGTGCCCAGGTGCGTATCGAAGGATCGAGAACATCAACCCCGGGGACGTGCTGCAGTCGCCGATGCTCGGATTTCCCACGGGGGCCCGTTCCGACATTGTAGACCTTGTGCCTCGGAGTGTATTGCCCGCTCAAGAGCGAAGCCCGCGCCGGAGCACAGTTTGCCGAGGCCGAATAGGCATTCGTGAAGATCATACCATCCGCCGCCAAACGGTCAAGATGCGGAGTCTCGTAGAAATCGGACCCCATGAATCCCGCGTCTTTCCATCCGAAATCATCGAGGAAGATGAAGAGAAGATTGGGGCGATCTTCAGCCGGAAGAGAGCCGGCGAAAAATGAGAGAGCAAGAGCAAGAGCAAGAGCAGTAATTCGCATGAGGCGACTCTATACACGCGGCAGCGGCGCGCAAAGACTTCATTGCCTCTCAACCTCCAGGGCGAAGAGGCAGGATCTGGCAAGCCGGAGAATTTAATTGTCACAGCCTTCACCTCCAAGGTAATACCCCGGAGGTGATTTCTTCCTCCAATACATTTCTTTCTTTCGCTCTCATCATTCCGTTCCTTCTTTCGGTCAGTGATTCCCTCGTGGCGCAATCCTCGAAATTGAATAGAAACGCTCAAGCTCTTGCGAGAGTCATTGCGCCGAAATCCCCCGCAAAAAACGCTGATGCGAACAGCCTTACTTCACTCGGAGAGCAAATGACGAAGGCGGTTCAAATTTTAGAGACCTCCTACCGGACAAACGGCCCCACCCCCGCGAACTTGATTACCAAGTCGCTCGAATTCCGAAACGATATCGGACCGGCCGAGAGACTCATCCTCGCGAACACTCTCCTTGAAGCCTGGCGAGCCGCCAACGGAATGGGACTTTTCGACGAGCATGGTGAATTCGTTCCCGTCATTTCCAAAGGCCGCGGTGTCGGGGAGAAAAGCACGTTTGAATTAATCATCCCGGCGGATGTATACCCACCAATCTCGAATCAGCTTGCCAATCTCCGGTTGATCCCGCTGGATCAAAAACGCGCTGACGGTACGCCACTCACGGTGCGGGATAAAGCGACCGGCACTCAATTGAAAGCCATGATCGAGGAGCGCCTCGAACGGGCAAAGAAGGCCGCCTTTCGCAAAGGCCCCAAAACCAATGATCTTGGCCAGACCGAGAAGGAGCAGGAAAAAATCTGGAAAGCGGCAATGGAGGAAGCCGGCGAGTCAGCCCACGCCATGCCCAGTCTGGGGCTGCGGGGCGACATGACAGCAAGCCCCTCTCACATGACCGGGGACCGCTGGAGAGTCGCTTTCGAAGTCACGAACTCTTCCCAGTTCCCCACTCAGGTGAAAGCAGAGGTCTGGCTCATCGGTTACACCGAAAAGGAGCGGAAATATTTCGTGATGATCAACTCC
>CAZOUP010000199.1:0-6516 GCA_964583035.1 uncultured Akkermansia sp. | reverse complement strand
TCGGACGCTGCATAAATCGCGCCAGCGTCCGGGGGAGGATTTATTGACGCTTACATCGCGCGAGGGACTCTCCGTTCTCTGATTCGCGCAGCAGGGTTGACGGTTGATGAGTTTATAGCTCTTCTCTGATCCATCGGGAATCCGCGCAAATAAGAATCTTCACGACCGCAGGGCTTCCAACTGGAGGAGACGGGGTTTTAACCCTATGCTCGACTTTTCGCCTCCTTTCCCATGCCCCGCGACCGTTCGCTGCCCATCTTTGATCTCGAAATCGACCTTGCTTCGGCAGTGGCGAAGGCAAACGCACGGGTCGTGATCGAAGCTCCGACCGGCTCGGGTAAATCGACTCAAGTCCCGCAGTTTCTTGCGGATTCAGGACTCTGCGCCGACGGGGAAATCTACGTCCTCCAACCGCGCCGACTCGCCGCCCGAATGCTCGCGACCCGCGTCGCCAGCGAGCGCGACAGTCGACTCGGCGACGAAGTCGGGTATCAGGTCCGGTTTGAAAATGCCGTTTCCGACAAGACCCGAATCCGCTTTGTCACCGAAGGCATCCTCATTCGAAAGCTGATCGATCAGCCCGACCTCGCCGGAGTCGCGGCGGTCGTCCTTGACGAATTTCACGAGCGGCATTTCTTCGGCGATATCAGCCTCGCCCGTTGTCTCGAGGTTCAGAAGACAAGCCGCCCCGACCTGAAACTCGTTGTCATGTCCGCGACCCTCGAAGCGGGGTCGCTCAAAAGCTATCTCGGCGAGGGTTGCGCCCATCTCATTTCAAAAGGCCGCACGTTCCCCGTCACGACGCAGTTCGAGCCGCCCCGCGAACGCCACAAAGGTGAGGTATGGGATCAGACCGCCCGGGTCATCAAAGATCATCTCAAAGCGCATGGTGTTCAGGGACATGTCCTCATCTTTATGCCGGGACGCTACGAAATTCAGAAGACTGTTCAGACGCTGAGAAAGGCAAGCTGGAGCAGTGCCTTCACGATCCACGAACTCTGCGGAGAACTTGCTCCCGACAAGCAGGATGCCGCTGTTTCGCGAAGCGACCGTCCCAAGATCGTCGTCGCGACCAACGTCGCCGAAACCTCGATCACGATCGACGGGATCACTCTCGTCGTTGATTCCGGACTCGAACGGCGTTCTGCCTTCGATCACCGCCGCGCCATCACGACCCTGCACATTGAAAAGATCTCCCGAGCCTCCGCTGATCAGCGCGCAGGTCGTGCCGGACGGACCGGCCCCGGCACTGCGATTCGCCTCTGGAGCGAGCGCGATCACGAATCCCGCATCCCCGCCACTCCCGCCGAGATCCATCGCATGGACCTCACCGAGGCCGTGCTCATTCTCGCCTCCAGCGGAATCGAATCGGTCCGCGACTTTCCCTGGTTTGAAAAACCGGATCCCGCCGGACTTGAAGAAGCGATTCACCGGCTTCAAATCCTCGGTGCCCTCGACGAAGACGAAAAGCTCACCGCCCTCGGAAAACGGATCAGCCACCTCCCCGTTCCTCCCCGCTATGGCAGGATCATCGACGAAGCCGCTCGCTATGGCTGCCTCGAGATCGCCGCACTCATCACCGCCCTGAGTCAGTCGCGCCCTCTCTTTCCGGCCCGCAAGAAGCAACCGGGCCACGTCCTCGCCGAAGACCTCGCCGATCCCGATGACGTCTCCGATTTCGAGGCCCTCATTCGCGCCTGGAGTCAGATGAAACAAAACCGTTTCAGCCGGGACGTCGGGGAGCGCCTTGGGATTCATGCCGGAGCCAGTCGGGATGTGGATCGTATTGCTGAGCAAATCAGCAGGATCGCCTCCCGCTGGCATTCGAACCCGAATCGCGACGCCCATCCCACGGCCGAGACGCTCGCGAAAGTCCTCCTCACCGGCTTCTCGGATCGACTTGCGATTCGTCACAGCGCCGCAACCCTGAGCTGCGCCGTCATCGGAGGGCGAAAGGGCCAACTCGAAAAAGGCAGCCTCGCGAATGACAAAGACGTGAAACTCTTTCTCGCCGGGGAAATGATCGAAGTCGAGGGCCGCGAGGTGAACGTGAAGCTCAACCTCTGCACCCGCATCGACGAAGACTGGCTCCGTGATCTCTTTCCCAACGATTTCGATGAATACGATGGCGCCGTCTGGGAATCAACAAATCGCCGCGTCGAAGCCCGCCGCGAGCGACGCTTCCGGGATCTTGTCCTCGAAACGAGGGCATCCGGCGACGTTCCTCTCGAAATGGCCGCCTCCATGCTCGCGACCCGGGTTCTCTCCGGCGAACTGAATCTCAAGGCCTGGGATGACAAAGTCTCCGCCTGGATCGCCCGCATCAACCTCGCCTCGGAGCATTGCCCCGCTTACGAATTCCCTGCCATCGACGATGACTCACGCCTCCTTATGCTTGAGCAGATCTGCGAGGGTGCCGTGAGCTACAAGCAGATCAAAGACCGCCCCGTCTGGCCCGTGCTGAAGCAATGGCTCCCTCCCCATCAAGCGAAAGCGCTCGATCATCTCACCCCCGAGCGCATTGAGCTTTCGAGCGGCAAAGAAACACGGGTATTTTACCAAGAGAGTGAAAAACCTAAAATATCCGTTCTCATTCAACACCTTTGGGGTTTGAAAGACTCCCCCACCATTTGCGAAGGCAAATTACCGCTCGTCATCGAAATCCTCGCGCCCAATTCCCGGCCCGTGCAGGTCACTGAGAACCTCGCCGGATTCTGGAGCGGAAGCTATCCGGCGGTGAGAGCTCAGTTGCGGGGGCGGTATCCAAAGCACGAGTGGCCGGAGTATTAGAGAAATCCACGGACAAGCAGAGGGCCGCGCCCGCGGAAAGCTCCCTCATGTCCCTCTATTCCGCGACCAATCACCCTCTGGAGGGGCGAGTTCCTGCTCGTCCGTAAAGACTACGCCCGCAGCGAGAGCCTCCGAACCGGAACAGTTTGCCCGTCACCAGGCAAACCCTCTGCGGAATCAACAGGGTTCATTCACTGACTCAACCCTGTTCAGTCAGGCCATCCCCCATTCAACGAGTCCTCTCCATTCATTCCGGCACACACAAGTCGACATATAATTTTATAAAATCTTAAAACATATAAACAAATTTATTAAAATTTTATTTATCTACTTATACTTACCTCTACGAAAAGCCCCGCCCTCCGCTTCTCCGCCAACGACTGAGCTCTGGAGCCAACCATGCGTGAAAACTCAGAAGGCCCGTTCGGGCCATGCCTTTATCCCCTGCTTGGTGGAACAAAGGTGTTTACAGATGCTTAAGAAATCTTAAGTATGTCGGTGGGGCTTTGCCGGAGCCATGGGGGCATCGGGCGGGTTCCCATCCACTCAATCAAGATCTCAGCCACTCATGCTTCATGAACAATCAATCCTACTCACATACGAGTTCGGCTCCTTTCGGACCGGTTAAGCAATTTTTCATCTGGCTCTCCGGAGCTGGATCGCAAACCCTTGAGCAATGCCCTGAATGGGAGCAGCGAAAATACGTCGCCTTTGGAGCAACCGTGCTCGTGCCGGCGGTCTTCGCCTTCATCGCCTGCGCCTATGCCCTCTCGACCCTGACGGATGACTGGCGAATCATTGCCGGCGTTGCCACGGTTTGGGGATTGATCATCATGACGATCGACCGCGCCCTGCTCTCGATCTACCGATCCTATCAGCGCTTCCACCGCAAGGTCAGTCAGTTTTTTCTCCGCATCGTCGTCGCTGCGCTCATGGGAATCACGATCTCCCACCCGCTTACGTTGCTTCTTTTCAATGACACAATTGCCACCGTGATTGATGAAGAACGCCACGAAGAAGTCGAAGCGGTCCGCGTTGCTGCGAACCTTGATAAAGCCGACGTCGAAGAGAAGGTCACCGCTCTCGAAACTCAAATCACCGGGCAACGGACGAAATTCGATGAAACCTTCTCCGCCCAGTTTCTCGTCGAAGACAGTTCGGTCGGCGAAGCCGATCCGCTTTCAGAACTCGATGACGAATTGCGTGCCCAAATGACGGCGCGCCTTGAAAGCGGTACCGCTGACTACCGTGGCAAGCTCACCACTGCCGACGAAGAGTTTGCAGCGATGCAGAGTTCCTACGCGACATTGCAGACGGAGTTGGATCACTGGCAGACTGAATTTGAGCGCGAGGTCAACGGACAACGCAGCGGTATCGTCGGGCTCGGGCCACGCGCCAAGAGCATCCAGGCGGACCAGCTAGCCTGGCGTCGCGATGAGGCGAAGCGCCTTGCCGATGTCCTCGAATATCTCACGGAGCAGCGAAATGATTTCTCCGACCGCATCAAAGCGACCGAAGAAGGCATCAAGAATGAGTTCCTCGGTCTCGCCGCAGCGAAAGCGGATCGCGTCAAAGAAGAGCGTGCCCGTGTTGCTGATCTGAAGCGTCAGGTCCAGCAGTCGCAGGCCGGACAGTTCGTCGAGCAGCAGAATACGATCCGCGCCACGATCGCTGCGCAGATCGATACCCGCCTCAGCGAGCTGACCCGCCTCCAGGGAGAACTCGCCGCGATCGGATCTCAGGAGCAGGAGCGCATCGCGAGCATCAACGCGGAGCCGCGCCAGGACATCCTCACGCAGACCCTCGCCCTGCACCGTCTCTTTGAGGATAATGCTGAAGGCGGCAAGTTTGCGCTGATCGCCTACCTTATTCTCGCGGGTCTCTTCATGCTCATCGACACGATTCCACTGGTCGTGAAATTTTTCTCCCAGCCCGGTCCTTATGATGCCCTCGTTGATCGTGATGAAGTCCGCTATGCCCGCGAGCGTGAGGCCTGGTTGAAGAGCTACAATGAATACATGGACAGTCTCTCCTCGGGGCGCCTCCTCCACCTCACGCAGAACAAGCCACTTGAGAAAGCGGTCATCGAAGGCATCGACAGCTCACGCGCCGCGAAGGAGTTCGTGGAAAACCTCATCGATCTCGAAACCGCTTTTGAAGAGCGAATTGAAACAGAGAAGAGTCGTCTTAAGGAAGAAAAAAATCAGCGGGCCGGGATTCGCGCAAAACGACTCGAACAGTTTTCGGAAACCTTCTACAAAGATCTCAACAAACGCATGGAGTCATTCTTTGACCAGGATGCAGCGCGAGCCGCAGTAGCGAAGGGTGTCGCGTAACGCGTTGCGCGGTGGCTCACGTTTTTTGCTGGAGGGGTCGGTTTTTCTTTCTCTCACAAACAACAAAGCCGCGGTGGCAGTCTGCGTGCACCATTCGGATCAAGATTACGAGTAGGATCAAGAAGCGCGATGGGAACAGTCAACCGTCCGCAACTCGCTGGTCCTTGACCATTGCTACTTTTGCGGCACTTTCCAAGCCATGAGCGTTCGCACCCGTTTTGCCCCCTCTCCCACCGGATTTCTTCACATTGGAGGAGCCCGGACCGCTTTGTACAATTGGCTGTATGCTAAGCGTCATGGGGGTAAATTTATCTTACGAGTGGAAGATACGGATGCAGAACGCAGCACGGAAGCGTCGATGCAGGTCATTCTCGACGGGCTCCAGTGGCTCGGTCTCGACTGGGATGAAGGCCCGGGTATCGGCGGCGAGTTCGGCCCCTATCATCAAAGCGAGCGGGTCGAAATCTATGACCGCTATCTCGCCAAGCTGGAAGCCGGTGGTCATGTCTACGAAGACGAGGGCGCGATCCGGTTTCGAGTTCCGGACAAGATGATCACGGTTCACGATCAGATTTGCGGGGAGGTCTCGACCAACCTCAAAGAGCAGGGTTCACGGCGATACAATACCGAGACTAAGCAGGAAGAGGAGGCCAATCCCGACATCGTCATCAAGCGTCCGAACGGCGGTTATATTTTCCACTTCGTGAATGTCGTCGATGACATTGAAATGGGAATCACTCATGTCATTCGCGGCGAGGATCATCTCTCGAACACGCCGAAACACCTCGCGCTGTTTGAAGCATTCGCCGTCACGCCTCCGATCTTCGCGCATATCCCGCTGAACTTGAATCCCAGTGGCACCAAAATGAGCAAGCGGGACCAGGGAGCACTCATCCATGAGTATCAGGAAAGCGGCTTTCTTCCCGACGCGGTGAACAATTACATGGCCCTTCTCGGTTGGTCAGGCAAAGATGATCAGGAGATTTTCAGCATGGCGGAATTACGCGAGCGTTTTGATCTCGGCGGGGTGAACAACTCGAATTCGAAGTTCGACTACGACAAATGCAAGTGGGTCAATGGCGAGCATCTTCGAAATCTCTCCAGCGGGGAACTTCAGGGATTTGCGGCTCCCTTTCTCACCCGAACCGGGCTTCCCGCAGCGGATGATCGTGTCCCCGCAGCACTCGAATTAAGTCGCGAGCGGGCGCAACTGCTGAGCGAGATTCCTTCTGTGATCGCGACCATCTTTGAAAACGAAGTGAGCTACGACGAGGAGTCCGTCGCGAAAGTGGCGGGACAGGATGAGATCGCGAGCAAGCTTGCTGCCCTCACGGCGGGGCTTGCTGGTTCCGCAGAGTGGGACGAACTCTCGATCAAAGCAGCGATCACC
>CAZOUP010000198.1:0-6576 GCA_964583035.1 uncultured Akkermansia sp. | reverse complement strand
TTTCAGGGAATCATTCTCGGCATGACGACAATGCCTGCCGTTTCACCCGGCGACCCCATCGTCCATGTCGCGAGCCCCCAGTCCCGCAAGGAGTTTCGCTCTCTCGAAAAAAGCGTCGAGGGCATGGAAGTGGACGCCCTTGAAAATCAGATGCGCGACCACCTTGCCACCAACATCACCGTCGAGGAACACTTTGGTACCGACGACTTGATCGAGTGAAAGCCGTGAGTAAGATCGCTCCCGACCAATCTCATCGCACGGGATCTTCACAGCCATTTCTTTCTCCTGAACACAACGAGAAGTGTCGTCGCAATCGTGGCCATGACACTAAGGAGAATGAAATATCCCGAGGCGCTTTGGAGCTCGGGGATGTTCACAAAATTCATCCCGTAAATTCCGGCGAGGAAGCCAAGCGGGACAAAGATCACGGTGACGACGGTGAGAACCTTCATGATTTGGTTGAGCCGGTGGGAAGAGAGCGAGAGGTATCCCTCAATGAGGTCGGATGACAGTTCGTAATAGAGCAGTGTCAGGCTGTTGGCCCGTTCCTGCTGCTCATGCAGGTCATTGAGTTCGTGGACGAGGTCCTCCGAAAACCCGTGCGTCGGGTTCTCATGAAGCTTTTTCAGCAACTGCTCATGATAGAGAAAGATGCGCCGCAATCGTTTCAGGTTACCCTTGTATCCGGTGACCTCCGCCAGAGTGTTGTCATCCATCGTATCCGAAAGGCCTTTTTCGACGCTTTCGAGAGTGCTTTCCAAATCCAACAGGATCTTGAGATACTGATCGATGAAGAGACGAATCATTCGGCAGGCAATGGAGCCGGCTGACTTTTTGATGCGTCTCGGGGTTTCGGCTTCCTGGCGTAGCAGGCTTTCAATAATCGCACAGCTTTCCGATGACCTCGTGACAAGAAATCGCTCTCCGACAAAGAGAACCACCTGCAGCGTCGAAAACCCGATATCATCCGTGTCGTCAGTGAGCGCTTTTAGAATGATGAGAGAATGGTCAGCAAAGTCCTCCAGCTTCGGCGGGTGTCGATCACGACTGGCATCCTGCAACCCGAGTCGGTGCAGACCAAAGTTTGTTTCGATAGTCTTCTGGATCTCTTTTGTCAGCGCCCCCTCGATATGAAGCCAGAGCGTACTGGACTCCTCCCCTTTCCAGGTGGCGATGAGTTCCTCGCCTCCGGGGGTCAGATTGTTTGACTCTGGATCAAAAAGTAATGTGCGCATGGGGACTCCGGGAAATGCTTCACCATCGCAGGAAGACAAGAACGACGAAAGACAAATTCAATCTCAATTACACGGTTTTAGCTACAGATCCGGTCTCGACGAATTTAATTCCTGAGTGAGTCGGAGCTTCAATTCCTTTAGATATAGAACCTGCCGGAATTGGCAAACAATTTCGAAACGGCTTTCGATGCGAAGCTGTTTAGCGTTAGATTTCCGAGAGCACGGCAGTGATGAAACGAACCGCTCTCACGACCTTATGATTTTACGTTTCCGATGCCTTGTCCTCTTCGCGACCGCATCTCTCGCCTTCGCGGGAGTCGTTCGTGCGGAGAGCCTGCCGCCCCGTCCGAACATCCTCCTCGTTTTCCTCGACGATCTCGGCTACGCCGATGTTGGGTTCAATGCGGAACTCTTCGGCGTTGAGACTGACATCGTGACGCCGAACATCGATGCACTCGCGAAAGGCGGCACGATTTTCAAACAGGCCTATGTCGCACATCCCTTCTGCGGCCCGAGCCGGATGGCCCTTCTCTCCGGTCGAATGCCGCAAACCTACGGCGGGCAGAAAAATCTCCCTGACGTGGCGAGAAATCTCGAAGACTACAACGAGCGCGGACTACCCGAAGACGAAACGATGATCAGCACCGTCTTGCAAAATGCGGGCTACTTCACGGGCTGCGTCGGAAAGTGGCACGTCGGTTCCGCAAAGCCTTTCCACCCCAACACGCGCGGATTCGAAGAGTTCTACGGCTTCGTCGGCGGTGGGCATCAGTATTACCCTTACCTCACGGACAAGGTTGAACCGAAGGTGAATGACTATCAGTTTTTCCTCGAACGCAACGGCGAAGAGATCATGTCCCCGGAAGGAGCCTACCTCACCGACACGCTCACGGAGGAAGCGATCAAGTTCATGCGGCAGGGAGTCGCGAACGAAAAGCCCTTCTTTCTCTATCTCGCCTACAACGCTCCCCATTCCCCCCTCCACGGAAAGACCGAAGACCTCCAGCATCTCTTCCCCGATCATGAACCGGCCAACCCCGGCAACGGGATCAACTTCGTCGACTACGAAGGTCGCCAGAACTACATCGCGATGATGTATGCGGTCGATCGCGGGATGAAAGAAATCGTCGACGCCTTGAGCGATCCGAATGCGGACGGTGATTCGTCCGACTCAGTCATGGACAACACGCTCATCGTTTTCATGAGCGATAACGGCGGGAAAATCGCACAGGCCGCGAGCAATGCTCCCCTACAGGATGACAAAGGCTCGACTCTCGAGGGAGGAATCCGTGTCCCTATGTTCATGCACTGGCCCCGCGAGGTTCCGGCTCACGCCGTCTTCGAGCATCCCGTCCTCGCCCTCGACCTCTATCCAACTTTTGCAGGGCTCGCCGGTGCGGAAGTTCCCGCAGACAAGGTGCTCGATGGGAACGATATCTGGACTGACTTCCTCGCGGGCAATGATCCACGCGGTGACGATCCTGTCTTTTGGCTTCGCCATCACGGAGTCGGGAATGAAGTCTCCATCCGTCAGGGAAACCTCAAAGCCTACCGGAAGAACTTCGGCCCCTGGCGCCTCTACGATGTCACGACCGACTTCGATGAATCCGATGATCTCGCGAAGGAGAATCAGGAGCTTGAGTATCTCATCGGGAAAGGGCGCGACTGGAGCGAAACCCTGCAGTCCCCGCAGTGGCACGACACCGCTACCGGGTTAAAGAGCTGGAACGAGAACGGCATGCCGAAGTTTGAGGAGACCTTCTCCCGCCGCTGACAGTCACCGTTTCCCGCCGCCCTTCTTCCTCATCCCGAGAAGGGTGAAAAAGATGATCACTCCGAGGCCGACCGGAACGCCGATGAGCCAGCTCACTTCTTCACGCTCGTCGAGCAAAGCCCCGAGCGTGATGAGCAAAAGCGGGATCACAAACATGCAAACGGTGAAGGCCGCCGACAACCAAAGCATCACGAGGCGATGAGCCGCCGTCCGCGCTCCCGATTTTTCCGTCGAAAGCTCGTTGTCCTCCGCCCGCGCCTTTCTCCAAAGGTCCCGGCACGTTGAGACACAGAAAGCCGAAGCGGTGAGAAGAAAGAGCGCCGAGGAAAAGTAATACCACCGCGGTGGGCCGGGCTCAATCAGGCCATCATAAAACCGCATCCCCTTCCAAATCGCGAGACCGAGAAAGAGGAGTGCCTCCGGAAGCAAAATGAAACTCGCCGCAAGAGCGACGAGGCTTCTGAATTTGGGACGAAGAGGCATTCAGGAAAGTCTAAGGCATGACCGTGGTATCAATCAATCGAGATTGGGTGTCAGTCCTACCGGGAATCCTGACCTGGAATCAAACACCTCGCAAAGCGACTCACTCCCTGCGAACCGAATAAAGTTCCTCACCCTCATCGTTCAGGTAGCGAACGAGCAACTCCCTGCCGGCAGAGACCACGAGAAATCCCCCGCTCGGTTCCGGTGAGATAAACAGCTGCTCAATCAGGGCGTCAGGATCAGTGCCCTTCTGATCTCCGGGAGCCACTCCAAATCGCGAGTTCTCATCATTGAGGGCACCGGCCGCAAACTCTTCGATCCCTGCGGGGTGGATGCTGTGGTATTGCCAATGACGATCGCCACAGATCGTGAAGAGATTTTCAATCTGATTTTCCGTGAGCCAGGCGAAGAACTCGTCCGCCTCGTGCCGGAACCCGCCGAGATTCGTGTGATTGTCCCGCTTCTTCGCATCGTCCGGCCCGACCATCGGAGTCGGGCTGATGATGAGTTTCCATTTCGCGTCGCTCGCCTTCAAGGTTCGCTCCAGCCAGAGACGCTGAATGTTGCCCCACTGGGTTTTTCCGGGACCATCCTCCATCTTGTTCGGAGAACGATAGTCCCTCCCCTCCGTCAGCCAGATCTGAAGGTCTCGACTCACGCGAACGGTACGAAAGGTCGGTGCCTCATCGTCACCCTGAGAAGCAATCGGCAGCTGCTCTTTGAACAGGTCGATCCCCGTCTTCGAGCTCGGGAGACGATCTGGCGAGTTGTCAGAATCATTGCAACGAAAGTCGTGGTCATCTTTCGACCAGAAGGTCGGGACATCCCGGAAGAAGTCGATCATTCGGGGGAAGCGAAACTGCTCGTGCCACGAGGCGCGCATCTCAGGGAGGGTTTCCGCGATGCGGATTCGATTGTCGTAGTAGACGATATCACCGGTCCCGACAAAGAAATCAGCCTCGATTTTTTGCATCGCCTCAAAGGCGGGAAAGCCGAGCAACTTGTCTTCCGCCGTCGCCGTGATGGGCCCTTTGGCGTTCCCCTTTTTGCCATGCATGAACTTGTTGTAGTTCATGCAGCTCGCGACAATGAAACTGACTTCAGCCGCTCCCGTCTCACCCGGGAGAGTCGAAAACGATCCCGTCGGTCCCACCATGGTCGAGTCCTCACGCACACCGAAAATGACCCGGTAGAAATACCTTGTCTCCGGTCTCAATCCGGTCAACTCCTGACGAACGATGAAATCCTGTTCCCCTTGCGCCCTCGCAAAAGGAGTCATCGAAGACGGGGTGAAATCTTCGCTCGCGCTCCACTCAAATTTAACGACGCCCGTCGTTCCGGGGAGATCTCCATCCTCATTCAGAGAGTCACTTTCCGTGAGCCGCGTCTGGAGGAGCACCGATGACTCGCTCACTTCACCGGACAGCATGCCCTGGCCCAGGTAGATCTCTGCGGCCCCTGAAATCGGGAGACTGAGAAGCAGAAAAGCAGGAAGAAAAAATCGAGTCATCATTAAAAAAACAGCATCAAGGGCGGAAGACAACCCACCAGGGCGATCCTCCGGATTCGAGACGCTGAGTTTCATGAAGAAGTCCCTCTTCGTCGATCCGAAAGACGACCAATTTCCCTGACTGTTGCCCTGCGGCGACGAGGTGCTTTCCATCGGGTGAAATATTGAAGGAGCGGGGCACCGGTTCGACTTCACTCTGCTGCATCAGCGCTACCGTTCCGTCCTTCTCGTCGATTCGGAATCCGGCGATCGTGTTCACCCCGCGATTCGCGATGTAGACGAACTTCCCTGAAGGATGAACCTCGATGTCAGCCGTCGATCCTTTCTCCGTATAGTCGTCAGGAAAACTCGACCTCGTTTCCAAAACGCTCAAGGCGCCAAGTTCTGAAAGACCGTAACCGGTGATCGCTTTCCCCTGCTCGTCACTGCTGTAGGCAAGATCGAGCGAGGGGTGAAACCAAAGATGGCGCGGACCGGATTCCTCCTCGCGCTGAAGTATCGGAGGATCGACCGGACTGAGCGTCCCCGTCTCTTCGTTAAAGTGAAACTGGAAGATGGAGTTCGGTCGCGTATGCGGGACAAACACGAACCGCCCTTTCGGATCGCTGACAACGGCATGAGCCCGCTCGTCTGTTTCGATGACCGCGACCGGCTCATCAGCGAGGCGGCCGTCATCGAGGATCTGATGAACCGAAATCATTCCCTCTGAGTAATAGGAACTCAGGAGAAATCGTCCCGACGGATGCACCCCCAGATAGCCGGCACTCCCCTCGATCGCGACCGTTCCGAGGAGCGAGGCTTCTCCGTTCTCTCCGAGGGCAAAGCTGGCGATTCCCCCATTCGATTTTAAGGCAACGTAAAGACGGTCACCCGAGGCACTGAATGCCATCGCTCCCGGTGACCTCGGCGTTTCGATCTTTTGTTTCAAGGATAGTTCGCCGTTCGATTTCTCCACGGCAAACACAGCGATCGATTGCTCTTTTGAGAGCGAGACGTAGACCTCAGAGGACGAAGCCGGGGATGCTGACATGAGCACCACCGACGAGAGGGCTGCGGCGAGGCGGGAGAACCGTTTCGTTTTCATGATTCTGAATCTTGCCAGTTTTTACCGATCACGCCACGAAAAGCTCGGGGATCAGTCCGGTAGAATCTCCGAACGAATCAGCACTGAGGTCATTTCCCTGAAGAAAACAATTCTAAAGGTCTGTCCCTTTTGACGCTCAAAACGCATCAAGCGGGCGAATGTTGCGCCCGGATCCGATAGATGACCCGTCCCTGAAAAATTTGAAAAAATTTTTCATTCGATTCGTTTCCGCTCATCGGATCCGCCCGTTTAGCTTCGAGAAAGCTAACATTACAAAAGGGTTAGTTCGGACAGTCAACAGGGTTTGGTTATCAGGTTGCCTTTCAGAGACTGCCGAATTTGACAGTCACTTGTCAATTTCTCAACTCGCAACCAAAGTGGCAGCATGGGAGTAGAGGAAGAATCAAACGAAGCGGAATGGAGCTTGGGGTTCGTAATCACACTGCACGACAAAAAACAGAACCTTAACTCGTTAAAAATAAATCACTTA
>CAZOUP010000197.1:2332-6803 GCA_964583035.1 uncultured Akkermansia sp. | reverse complement strand
CCCTTCGGGCTCGCGCGACTCCTCCGAACGATCTTTTTACGGTACCAGGTCAATCGATCAGGCAGACCATCTGACCTTACTTGAGAATCCGCGCAATTTTGGCCTCTCGAAGAAAATTAGCCCCAGAGATAGCTTCGCCATTTACTTGAGGAGCACCAGGACATCAACCACCGAACCTACATCTTGGGGTCGTAAAAGGGGTCGTTTGACAAATATGGTCGTAAAAGGGGTCGCGTAAAAGGGGTCGATTGACAAATATTGACAATTGAAGACCTCTCTGGGACCCTGCAAAATATTCAACTAATGCCGCACAAACGCTCCTATTACTACGGCAACTCCCCGATACAACGCCACCTCACTCTTCTCCCGCAACGCCGCCGCGAACTTCTCCACCCAGGGCGCAATCATCTCGGCCTCGTACTGAGCTACCCACTCCTCGCTAGCTCCACTCACTCCAGCCCGGACTGCGAGGATCTTCGCGATATGGGTATCCGGCAACTCCGCCAGATGCGGGGCCAGCTCGGGCAGATTCTCCTCTTCAAACCATCGCCGGATCGAGAACTGTTCTCCGTCACGTTGCTTCATCCAGTGCTCCGGCCTCGCGGGGGCGACGGCGGGGTAGATGAAGAGACGGCAGAACTCGACGGCGTGGGTTTCGAAGTCGGACTTCTCCCACGTCTTGTCGAGCTCGGCGGCCAGTTCGGGATCACCGGCGCTGAGGACTTCTTTGACGCCTTCGGAGCGAAGGATGCTGAGGAGGCTTTCATCGACCTCACGGCTGAGCAGCTCGGCTAGGAGTTGCGCGACCGGGGCGAGTGGATCGAGGGTGGGGTTGGATGAGTTCGGCATGGATTTTGACGGATGGAACATGGATTCCATGGATTTACCGGGGTTGTGGAACAGGCTTGCGAGGCTGAATGGGATAAAACGGAAATGTTCGCGAATGGTTGTCGAGGTTCGTCCCCATCTCCACTCGTCAACTTTTCCGAGAATCTGTGGAATCCAATTAATCCGTGAAAATCCATGCCTTCTCTGCTCCAGCAGTCTTCAGACTTCAGCATGGATTAAACATGGATTTGAAGGATGACATGGATTTTCCGAGTCGCTGTAACGATCGTCAGAGGTTGTTCGCTGATCAGTGGTTAGGCGCCCGCTTTCTCAACGGTGCAGACATTGTCATACCAGTTTTGTCCTCCAACAAGGGGACAGGGGTTGATGGGAAGGGCGTCGTTGATGGCGACACCGTTTCCGATGCCTCCTTTGTTTTTCGACCACCAGATCCCGGTGGCGATATCGGTGTCTTCCTTGTTGCCGGAGACTTCGTCGATTCCCTCCTTGGGGGCTGAGATAGTCGCCTCTGCTTTCGCGACGCGACCATGTGCTGTATGCCCGCCGTTGTGAGCGCAGGCCATGACGCGGGGATGCATCCCTTTCAAAAAGCGGACGTGGTTCACGAAGTCGCCCATGGCACCGGGTTCGCCGCCTTTGTAGGTGTGACCGGTGGGACGGAAGACGGTGAGCTTGACCTCGTCTCCTTCGCTCACGCCGAGTTCGGCACCGGTGTCAGGATGCATGAAGACAGGGTTCGTGTGGACGATCTCAGCATGGTATTTCCAATGCGCGGAGCGGCCCTGAGTGTGGACGTTCCATTTGAAGGTCGTGAAGATGTAGCGGTCGTCGGCAAGTTCTTTGTGTTCGGGGACAGTGTCGTAAATCGCGATGGGGCTCGCGTTGACATCGTCCATGGGAAGGCCGACGGCTTTTGCAGCGATGGGCCAAATTTCGTCATAGACGCCGATGGTGCGACTCGGGGTGTCGAAGCCACGGATCGATTTTCCGTCTCTGACGATCCCGACGGCTTTGCCGGATTCGGTGTTGCGGATAATTCCGCTGCCGTCCTCGACGGTGGTGCCTACGAGTTCGTCCTCGGTGAGGGGTCGCTCGTAAAGCTCGTAGTCTTTCTCGCGAGATTCATCCATCCAGATGCCGCGACGTTTGAACTCTTCCCACTCGATGGGGAGGTTCTGAAACCACTCTTTGTAGAAAGATTCCATGTCGTCGAAGGCGAAGTATTCCTCGACGCCTCCGCCGATTTCTTTGGCAAGGTCCTGGAGGATGTGCTGGATCGAGCGGCTCTGTCCCATCGGCTTCACGATGGGCTGGCGCACGCCGGTGTAGGGAATGAGTCCGTAGTTATTCGTCCCGTGCATGTCCCAGCGCTCGAGGCTGGTTGCTTCGGGGAGAATGAGATCGGCGAGTTCGGCCTGCTCGCCGTAGCTGATATCGACGGCGACGTGGAAAGGGATCAGTTCCTCGTCCATGAGAACATCGCGGACGACGTTCGCCTCGGGATAGCCGTAGGCGGCGCCGAGGGTGTAGGACATGTAGACGCTGACTTTCTGGCGGCCTTCGCGGATGTAGGGATAGACGAGTTGTCCGACCCGCATTTGATACCAATGCCAGGCGAGTGGGTATTCGCTCGGAGTCGCGAGCTCGCCGAAGTATTTCTTTTTCCAATAGTCGGGGAAGCCGCTGACGCGATCCTGAATCTCTTGCGGTAATTTTTTGAAGGCAACTTCGTTGTAACCTTCACCAAGTCCCCAGGGGAGTGGTTCCGTCGTTTTCGGTCCGGGCATGGAGAGCTTGGGAAGCCCTTCCTGTCCGTAGCGACCGGCCCAACCCCGGAGGGTCGAAAGGCAGAAGCCGCCTGGTTTTCCGACGTTGCCGACGAGAACGTCGAGGGTGCGGATCGCGCGGTCGGCCTGGACGCCGTTGTAGTGCTTCGCGCTGCCGCGGTTGGACATCGTGCAACAGGCCGGGGCGGCCTGAGCGAACTCAATCGCGATGCGACGAATGTCGGCGGCGGGGACTCCGCTGTGCGTTTCGGCCCACTCGGGGGTGTAGTCAGCGACGCTGGCTTTGAGATCTTCGAGCGAGACGTTCGCCCATCGATCCCAGAACTCACGATTCTCGAGTCCCTCTTTGAGAATCGTGTGGATCATCGCAAAGGCGACCGCTCCATCGGTCCCGGGCATGACGGGAAAATACTCGTCACTGACGGACGCGGTTCCGGAAGGGCGCACCTCAAAGGTGACCATGCGAGCGCCTTTATCGACGCGGGCTTTCTGGATCCGGTGCATCATGTAGAGGCCGCCCTGGTAGGCTTCCATCGGGTTGCCGCCGAAGTTCACGATGTACTGTGTATTTTCGAAATCCTGCGTTTCCCACTCGAACTCGCGTCCATAGAAACTCATGAGGGGAGCGCGTCGGTTCGAACTACAGATCGAACGGCGGTTGAGACGATGCGGAGTCCCGAAGGCTTCGGTGAATCGCTTCGTGTAGCCTTTCGTTTTATCGCGGCCGTAGTGGAAGACAAATTCCTCGGGGACTCCGTTTTCGCGGAGCGGGCGCATCTTGTCGGCGAGTTCGCCGAGCGCTTCATCCCAGGTGACGCGCTTCCATTTTCCCTCGCCCCGTTTTCCGACGCGGCGCAGCGGATAGAGAAGTCGCTCCGGGTAGTAGGTGTAGGAAATCATGCCCTGCGCCTTCGAGCAGATGTTGCCCTGTGAGTTCGGGTCGAGCGGGTTGCCGTCGATGCGGCGGACGCGTCCGTCCTGGACCCAGCCGACGACGCCGCAGTGGGTGGTACAGCCGAAGCAGATCGTCGGCGTTGCTTTCGCCTTGCTGTAGTCGATGCGACCGAGTCTCCCCGCGGCGCGTGGTTTTGCGGCGATGTCCTGGGCGAAGGATGGGATCGAGACGAGACCGGTCGCGGCGAGGCTGCTCCCGAGTTTGAGAAGATCGCGGCGGGAAAAAGTGGATTCAGTGAGGTTTTTCATGCTTTGGGGCCTCTCTTCAAATTGTTTTGCTCATAAATGATGTCTTCATCGTCTTCGGACAACTGCACGCCGGTGTTGGCCTTTTCCTCCATCCAGGATTCGTGGCCGATGTAGAGGACGGAGGGTTTTGTGCCTTCCCCCTCTTTCCAGCCCTTTGCGCCGGAGGCGGCAACGATCTTCGTGACAGGATCTTCCGGGTCATCGAAGTCGCCGAATTGAAGCGCTTCGGAGGGGCAGGAGGAAACGCAGGCCGGATCGAGGCCGACGTCGGTGCGGTGTTCGCAGAGATCGCACTTCTCGGCGACTTGCTTTTCTTCGTTGATGAAAATCGCGCCGTAGGGGCAAGCGGTGACGCACTCCTGCTCGAGGTCGCACTTGCCTTCGTCAATGAGGACACGGCCGTCTTCGCCGCGCGTTATCGCTTTGCTAGGGCAGGCCTTGAGGCAGGGAGCATCCTGACATTGCATGCAAATGAGCGGGGCAAAGGCGATCTTGCCGTTGTCGACCTCGGGACGCTCGAGGTAACGGACCCGCATCCGGAAACCACCGAGCGGGACTTCGTTTTCCGTCTTGCAGCTCACACTGCAAGCGTGGCAACCGACACAACGGCGGAGATCGATGAGGATCCCGGC
>CAZOUP010000197.1:0-2232 GCA_964583035.1 uncultured Akkermansia sp. | reverse complement strand
GTGTATTCGGTCCACTCAGAGGTGTCGGCCTCGACCGGCTCGTGCTCAGAGATCTGCCAGCGCTCGCCTTCCTGATCGAGGGCCACGTTGGTTCCGTTGAGGCCAAAAATGCCGCGTCCCTTTTCCTCGTAAGTCATCCCGGTGTGCTGGATCGCGGGGTGAATGTCGCACTGGTAACCGGTGATGGCCCACTCGCCGAACTCCGGCAGTTTCCGGCTGCGATATTGAATCCCTGAGTTGTTATCGCCGATGACGCGGATTGTGGCTCGCAACTCGAAATCCTTAACGGTTCCGCCCTGCCAGATGAGAAAGGAATTGTGCTCGGGGCTCTCAGGGCCGGTGCAGGTTCCGACGATGACGCCGTCCTCGACTTTCCAGAGACTTGGATCACCGTCCCAGCCGCTGAGATCTTTGCCGTTGAACAAGGGAGTGAACTCTTCGGCGAAGAGGGAGGTCGTGAGACCGAAAAGAGTGATGAGAAGAAAGAAGTGCTTCATGGTCTGATCGTAGAGTTTAAGGCGGCGGGATCAAGAACGACATGTTTGATCGACTGGCGTTTCCACGTGTAGGTGATGTGGACCTCGCCGTCTGAAGTCTGGATCATGGCGGGGTAGGAAAACTCCCCTTCTTCCCGCTCAAGGGTCAGAACCGGAGTCCACTGCTTTCCATCGTCTGAGATTGCGACATTCAGCATGGATCGCTTCGATGGGAATGGCCCTTTCCTGACGGTGTGATTGTAGACGATGAGTTGACGTCCGTCGCTGAGAGTGACGGCATCGGTTCCCGAGTTGGGGTTTGGCAAGGACGTCGCCGAAAAGTCGCTCCAGGTTTTGCCGCCATCTTCGGACCAGCTTTGGCCGACGAAACCTTCGAGCGACCGACATAGAATCTGCAGTCGTCCGTCGGGATAGGTCAGGAGGCTTGGCTGGATCATGTTGTAATTCTTCGCGTCATTGATCGGGCCGATCACTTCCCAGGTTTCCCCCAGGTCACGGGTCACTTCGAAGTGGACGCGCCACCCGTCGTGTTCGCTGCTGCTCGGGCAAATGATTGTCCCGTCGGCGAGTTCGAGCGGCTTGTTCTTCACCGGTCCGATGAGATGCGGATTTCCTTCGCCGAGCATTGCCGACTGGCCGAGACGCTTCGGTTCACTCCAGGTTTTTCCATGGTCAGAGGAGGTCATCAACATGCCCCACCAGTGGCTCGCCCTTCCCACCTCTGGATCGACGACTTTGTAGAAAAGCATGAGTGGACCTTCCGAGGGTTGAAAAAGAACGGGGTTTCCGACGCGGTGATCGCGAGTTTCCCCTTCGGTCCCGTCGACGACCATGGTTGGCTCATCCCAGGTGCCATTGTGATGACGCGAAACCCAAATCACGTTGTCGATGTCAGGTTCGCTCGTGCCGCCAAACCAGGAGGCGACGAGTCCGGCGGAGGTCTCAACAATCGTCGAGGAATGACAGCTCGGTGTGGGTGCTTTGTCAGGCGGAAAGATCATCCCGGCACTGAGGTAGCCGGGGTCTCCGGGAGTGGCGAGAGCGGGAAGCTTCGATTTTGAAGGATGGTAATTGTCCGGGAGCCAAATCGGCCCGCCACGATAGATCTCGCCGATGGGGTAGCGATCGTTGGGCGTCACGGCTTCGGCCATGATTTTTTCTATCTTGCTGACGACTTCTGGATGATCGGCGGATAGGTCAGTCGTTTCTCCGATGTCTTTGGCGAGATTGAAGAGCTGGAGGTGGCCTTCGTCTTTTCCAAGGCGGACGCCCTTCCAATCGCCAAGGCGGACTGCTTGATCATAGTAGCGGCGACAATGGCCATGATCCCAATAGAGAAAGGGGCGCTCTTCTTCCAGTTTTTCTCCGGTCAGTGCGGCGATGATGGAAAGACCGTCGAGGCCCTTTGGAATCTCTGCTCCGCCGAGCTCGGCGAAGGTAGGCATCATGTCCTGAAAGGCGATCACTTCATCACTGACGAGACCGGGCTGAATCGTTCCAGGCCAGCGGGCGATGAAGGGAACGCGGACCCCGCCTTCGTAAAGATCGCGTTTGAAACCACGAAGCGGCCCGCTCGTTTGAAAGGCTTCATCGACATTCTTGTGTCCTCCATTGTCGCTTGTGAAAATAATGAGGGTCTCTTCGGCGAGGCCAAGCTCATCGACGAGATTGCAGATTCGACCGACGTCACGATCGAGGAGATGAATCATCGCCGCGTATTTCTTTGCCTTTTCCG
>CAZOUP010000196.1:4432-6855 GCA_964583035.1 uncultured Akkermansia sp. | reverse complement strand
GCAGCGAATTCATGAAGTCAAAACAAGGGGTTAGTTTTACGGGGCCCTCATGTTCTGAAATCTCAGTGCGAAAGGCAAGGAGCATTCCGGCGGGTCGGCAGGGTCGGGGCCAGTCGGCAAGCGGGGCGCTCGCCCTACAATTGACTCCCCCCTGTAGAGCGAGCGCTCCGCCTGCCACCCTCACCTAACCGAACAACATCATCTGCGGATCGTCATCTTGAGAGGGCTCGTTGGTCTTCGCGGGCTTCTTCGGCGGAGGCGTGACTTCGGCTGTTGTCGCCGGCTCGCCTTCAAGGCTCGCGAGAATTTCCTTCGCTCGATGAATGATCGAGTCAGGCAACCCGGCCAGCCTCGCGACCTGAATACCGTAGCTCTTGTCGGCCGCGCCGGGGACGATCTGGCGGAGAAAAATGATCTGATCGTTCCACTCACGAACCGCGATGTTGTAGTTGTTCACCGCCGGTCGCGACTCCGCGAGCTGGGTGAGTTCGTGGTAGTGCGTTGCAAAAAGACTCCGACAACCAACCTGATCGTGAAGGTGTTCGACGACACTCCAGGCGATCGAGAGGCCATCGTAAGTTGCGGTGCCACGACCGATTTCGTCGAGAATGACCAGACTAAGATCCGTCGCATTGTTCGCGATGAGCGCGGTCTCGGTCATCTCGACCATGAACGTTGACTGGCCTTTCGCGAGATCGTCGCTCGCGCCGACGCGGGTGAAGATCCGGTCAACCAATCCGATCTCGGCGCTTTCCGCGGGAACGAAGCTACCGATCTGAGCCATCAAGGTGATCAAAGCGACCTGCCGGATGTAGGTGGATTTGCCCGCCATATTCGGTCCCGTGATGAGCATGAATCGGTTCTCGACCGGATGAATCCCCGTGTCGTTCGGAACAAATTTTTCGTCCCCAATGTTCTGATCGAGCACAGGGTGACGGCCTTTTTTAATGACGAGGTTCTGCGACTCATTCAGGAAGGGGCGGCAGTAATCGTAGAGTCGCGCCGTCTCCGCGAAGCTGGTAAAGACGTCGATCTCAGCAAGGGCGGCAGCGGTTTCCTGAATCGCTTCGAGGTATTCGAGGACGCTTTCGCGAAGGTTCAGAAACTCCTCGTACTCGAGCGTTTTAAGTCGCTCATCGGCCCCGAGGATTTTGTTCTCCACCTCCTTCAACTCCGGCGTGATGAACCGCTCCGCGTTCGCCATCGTTTGTTTGCGCGTGTACTCCGGCGGCGCCTTCTCGAGATGACTATTCGTGATCTCGATGAAGTAACCGAAGACAGCGTTGTATTTGATTTTCAACGAGGAAATTCCGGTCCGGTCCTGCTCCCGCGCCTGGAGGTCGGCGACCCACTGCTTTCCCTCACTCGTGGCGCGGCGAAGCTCATCAATCGTCTCGCTGTAACCGTCCGCAAAGATGCCGCCGTCTTTCAGTTGCGCGGGCGGCTCCTCCCGTATCGCCATTCCTAACAAACCCACTAAATCCGTGAAATCACCGAGACGGCGACCGAGTGCTTCGATGAGTCCGCCCTCGCCCAGCGCGGCGATGTGCTCCCTAATCTCAGGCACTTTGCGCAGCGAAAGCTCAAGCGACTTGAGGTCACGGGCATTCCCCGATCCCTGGCTGAGGCGGCTGATCGTCCGCTCGACATCGCGCACTTCGGAAAATGATTCCCGAATTTGGTTGAGGACAAACGATTCACGGATCAGGGCCTCGACGACATCCTGGCGGGCCACAAGTGTCTCGAGATTCCGAATCGGATGCAAGACCCAGTTGCGCAGCTTGCGCGCCCCCATCGGCGTCGAGGTCCGGTCAATCGCCCCGAGGAGCGACGCTTTGGCCCCGCCGGATCGGCTCGTGACGAGATCGAGATTTGCCTGACTCGACGCATCGATGAGGACATACGAATCCGTGCGATAGACCTGCAGCGCCCGCAGGTGAGAAACGCTGCGACGAAGCTGCGTTTCCACGTAGTGCAAAACCGCACCCGCCGCGCCGATTGCGGGAAGCAAATCCTGACAGCCGAACCCGTCGAGCGACTGCACTTTGAAATGCTGCTTCAGAGTGTACTCCGCCTGATCAATGAGAAAGGTGTAGCCGTCGTAGTCCTGCGCATTGGGCAGGAGTTCAAAGTCGGCGGCCTGCTCTTCGGAGAACAACAGTTCGCTCGGTCGAAGCCGGTTCAGCTCATCTTCAAACGCGGCACGATCCGTGAACTCAGTGACGCGAAACTCACCGGTCGTGTGCTCGATGTAGGCGAGGCCGATGCGACCCTTCATCTGAAAGGCGGCGGCGAGATAATTCGAAGTCGCCGAGTCGAGAAGATTCATGTCATCAATCGTCCCTGCGCTGATGATCTGCTTGATCGCCCGCTCCACGATTTTCCCCGGCTGAGGCTCGCTCGTCTGCTCGGCGAGGGCGATC
>CAZOUP010000196.1:0-4422 GCA_964583035.1 uncultured Akkermansia sp. | reverse complement strand
CCCGCCTTGATCAGCTTTGCGATGTAGCCTTCTGCGGCATGATGAGGCACTCCGCACATCGGCATCCCGTGCCGCTTCGTGAGCGCGACATTCAAGATCGGTGAGGCGACCTGGGCGTCTTCGAAAAAGAGTTCGTAGAAATCCCCGAGACGATAGAGCAGCAAGACATCATCCGGCAGCTCACGGCGCATCGCCTGATACTGCTGCATCATGGGAGTCAGCTTCCCTTCCGAATTTCCGCTCTTGCCTGCCATTTTGTGGAACTCACCTTAAAGACGGCATCGACAGCGGCAAGGCGGAGTTTCAGTTTTCAGTTTTCAGTTTTCAGTTTTCACTGATCCCCTCTCTCCACTCCCGGAACGCCTTCTCCCTCGGGGCCATGTAATCTTTGAGTTCCGAAAAACTCACCGGCACAAAATCTGTCGCATCGACCCCGACATCCCGGGCGAGGAGTTTCGGATTCGCCGCATCCTCTTCCGCGAGCCGTCCATGGACATGCCCGTAGAGATGCCAGGCCCCGTGGAAAGCCTTGTCCCAGCTCCGCATCGGGTAGTGGTTCAACCAGATCTTCTGCCCCTCGTGCTTCACCATACCCTGATCAATGACCTGTCCGAAGAGTTCGTCATAGGCAGGGAGGTCATGATTTCCCCGCACGAAATTCACGTTCGGGCAATGAATGCGGCGGCGATAGGCCGCAGCCTCCTCCAGAGATCCGAGGCAGAAATCCCCGAGAATCCAGAGCGTGTCCTTCGCCGCGACCCGCTCGTTGATCGCCTCGATGATAGCAACGTCATGTCGCGCAACGGTTTCCGCCGATACCCTCCATGAACCCCGACGATCTTCCTCCGCCCGCTCCTTTTCCACATCCGACAAGAAAGGGCGATCACAATATTTGATAATGTTGCCGTGTCCCAAATGGAGGTCGGCGGTGAACCAGAGCTCAGGCATGTCGAAAGTAATTTGCCACCGAAAAACAGATCGGAAAAATCAATGATCGTGAGCGGCGGGATTGAAAAACAGATCCTTCAGCATACCGTCATTGCAAGGCGCGGTCTCATGCCTTTTGATGCGGTTCCCGATGCCCCGTTCCGCACAACTGGACATCACCGCCGATCTCTTTGAATCCGGATCTCTGTATCTATTCAAAGACTCGGCGGCGATGCGTCTCACCGCCTCTCCCGTTCCGCAGGCGGTGAGGCGTCATGGGTCGGACGGAAAATGGACCCCCTTCATCCCCGAGTTTCGCGTCGTCCACCCCTATCGCCCAAAGCGAATCCCGGCGAAAAAGTCCCGGCCCACCGACCAGCTTGCCTTCGACTTTTTCGACGAAGCGTTTGAGCCGGACACGCCCCTTCGGGAAACCCCGGCACAGTTGAGAAAGCGGGCCTTTGACAAGTTTCGCTTCTCGATGCCGAAGCCATTTGCCAAAGTCATCGAACCGTTTAAAACGCACCAATGGCCGCTCCTCGTCCTCCTCAGCCACGACCAGCTTGCGTTGGAGCTGGCGGAAAGTAATCCGGCTCTCGCGTTCTTTCTCGCCCAGCGAATGAACTGTGATGCCCCCCTCATCGAATCTCTGCGATGCTGCTCGATGAGGCAGCGGGACGTCATGGAAGTGCTCGGCCTGCCCAGCACGAGCGGCGCCGTAAAGCTGTTCCGAAAAATTGCCCCGGCCTCGCTGAACGGAGATCACTGGGGCTCGATGCTCGAAGTTTTCCGGCGCGAACTCAACGACATGAAATCGCCGCTCAACCACCTTGAGGCAATTAACTCCGGGGTCATCGAAATTTTGCTCAACCCTGCCGCCGCGAGAGCCGCCGGTCCCACTTTGTTAAAAGAGGTCGCCCGCGACAAAGCGGAAAACCACCGGGGGCGCATCATTCACATGATCACCGGCACGCTCCAGATGCAGGAGGAATTGCGCGACGAAGGCAACAGTCATGTCAAGCGAACCCACTTTGCCAATCTCGGCCGTCTCCGCGAAACGCACAATGAAGTCACGAAGCGCTACCGCCGCCGGATCCGGCAGCTTATCGAAGCGAACGAGCATGACACCGAACGCTTCCGGACACCGCCGCTTCCCGGCATCCCCGGGAAAATCGAGCCGATTACGAGCCCCGAAGGACTCGTCAACGAAGGCGAGGAACAGGGCAACTGTGTCGCGAGCTATGCCGGGCGGGTCCGGCAGGGCACGACCTTCATCTATCGAGTTCTCGAACCGGAGCGGGCCACGCTGTCGCTCGTGAAACAAACGCCTTTCTCGGAATGGAAAATCGGCGAACTCGAGTCCAAATACAACACCGACGTCCGGAGTGAGACCGAGGATTATGTCATCGCGTGGCTCAATCGCCATCAGAGCATGGTTTGAAAAAACGTGCAAGCTTCCGTCGTTTCATCCGTCTAATCAGCAACACCCCCTGAAACGATGAAACAAAAACTCCTCCTCCTCGCCCTTCCCATGCTCGCTCTCAGCGCCTTCCTTTTTCAAGGGAATGCCTCCTCAGCCGAGCAGCCTGAACTCCGGATTTTGAAATTCGAAGCCGACTGGTGTGGCCCGTGCCAGCAGATGAAGCCGGTTTTTGACAAAGTCTCGAAGAGCCTCAACTCGAAGGCGCGTTTTGAAACGATCAATGTCGATGATCAGCCGGGCATCGCGGACCGCTATAACGTGAAAGGCCTCCCCACCGTCATCGCCATCAAAGACGGCAAAGTCGTCGACCGCTCAATGGGCTACATGAATGGATTCCGGCTCAAGGGATTTGTTCAGAAAAACCTCTAGTCGCCAAAAACGTAGCGGAAACTGTCAAGGTTCCGACCGCGACAGGCTCGGGCTACTGCCTTCGGAAGGCTCACGCCGTCCGCTACGTTCGAATTCAAAACGTAGCGGAAACTGTCAAGGTTCCGGCCGCGACAGGCCCGGGCTACTGCCTTCGGAAGGCTCACGCCGTCCGCTACCTTCTCACCCGAGCATCAAGCGATCAATCATCGCATTGAGCTTTTTCGGTCCGAGACCGGGTACGATTTCGACATCGTCAAAAGTCTCATACGGGCGATGATCGACAATCGCCTGCGCCATTTTCGGACCGACACCCGGCAGGGAGAGCAACTCCTCCATCGTCGCGTGATTCAAATCCACGATCGGACCTGACGGGGCGCAGGCATCATCGTCGTGAAAGATATCTTCCTTCGGCATTTCCTCCTCCGGCTTCCCCTCGCCAGTTTCGGGAATCGGCTTAAGATCCTCCGGCTCGGCGTGATCGCTCTCCATTCCATGATGAGGATCATCTTCGTGGCCGTCGTGCCAGTAGTGATCATCTCCATGCCAGCTCTCGTCGTGCTGATGATCGTGATAGGGATCGACGCCCCCGTGGAGACCGTCGCGGGCGACTTTGTCATCACCGCCCTCTTCTCCATGATCACTTTCTGATTCATAGAGGTGAGCGTGCTCCTTTTCATACTGCTCGATCTCAGCCTTGTGAATCTCCTCTTTCTCTGACTCAGTCAGATCCTCGGAAGGCTTCATGTAGAGTTTCTCCAGTCTCGATCTGCGGGATTCCTCCTCCGCAAGCATGCGCTTCTCACGCGATCGCTCGATGAACGACGCGATGAGGATACATATCTCGTAGAGAAAAATCATCGGGCCTCCGAGAAGTCCCAGCGTCATGACATCCGGCGGCGTCAAAATCGCGGCCGCGACGAGGATGATAATCCACGCATAGGTCCGCGTTGATCGCATGACCCGAGCCGTGAGGAGCTCCAGCTTCACGAGAATCGTGACGATCACCGGCAACTGAAAACTGATTCCGAAGACCAGCATGAGGCGAGTGATGAAATTGATGTATTCCCCGATTCGATAAATACTGCGGCCTCCTTTCGTCTCCACGACGACGAGCATTTCCCGACTTTCATCGTAGCGCAGCGCGATATTTGACGCCTGCACCGTTGCAAAACTGCTCCGGAGCATCATGAGAATTTCGGCGCGCATCTCCGGGGTGAGGCTCGACTCCTCCTTCTTTTTCAGTTCATCACCCTCCTTCATCGGGGCCATGACCTCCCCGTCCATCCCGATCAGCGTCATCTCAGCGATCGATTTCTCCATCGCCTGCTTCGTCGGGTCAATATTTGAGATCCGCTCGTTTTCGAAGACATAGAAAAATTTCAACGCCACCGGTGCCGCGAGGAAAAAGGCGAAAGCCACTCCGATAAGAAACAGAATAAAACCGACCGCCGCTCCGGGAATGATCGCTTTTTTCTCCACCTGCCGAAGCCCGGGCAGAATGAACTGAAAGAGGAAATAAACCGTGAACGGAAAAGTGATGATGATCCCGCTGAAAAACGAAAGCTTCAGCATGAGGACGATGAACTCCGGCGGACTCAGCGTGATCAGATCGAGTCGATCCCATAGCGAAACCCCATCCGAAA
>CAZOUP010000195.1:0-6899 GCA_964583035.1 uncultured Akkermansia sp. | reverse complement strand
AGGCGTATGGCCTGACGATGAACCCCAATGTGAAGGCGGCGGTGGAGCGTGCCGGTGCGGTTCGCGTGAACTCGGTGGGGGATCTCTTTGCGGCGGCGCGAATTTTGTCAAACTACCGGACGACGAAAGGGGCCGCTCTCGCCATCGTCACGAATGCCGGCGGGATCGGTGTCATCGCGGCCGATTGTGCGACGGATGGCGGGATCGAACTCGCGGAGTTGAAGCCGGAAACTTTGGCCGCGCTCAGCGAATCGCTACCCGACTGTTGGTCGCATGGGAATCCGCTCGACGTCCTCGGTGACGCCGACGTGGAACGGTATCGGGCCGCCATTCGTGGCTGCGTCGCTGACGACGGGGTTGATGCGGTCTTAGTGATGTTGACCCCGCAGGCGATGACCGACTCGACCGGGGTCGCGAAGATGGTGATCGAGGAGGCGTCTCAGGTGCGAAAGCCCTTTTTTGCCTGCTGGATGGGAGGGGATCACGTCGCGGAAGGGCGGGCGCTTCTCGCGGAAGCACAGATCCCGGCGTTCCGGACACCGGAGGCTGCCGTGGCAGCGTTTTCCCACCTCCTGAAATACCGGCGAAATCAAAAGCTGCTCCTTGAGGTTCCGGGGCCACTTTCTGATCGCGCGGAACCCGACCTCGTTAAGGTTAGGGCGATCATTGCGGAGGCGAAGTCAGAAGGGCGATTACAACTCACTCCGTTTGAATCGAATCAACTCTTGAAGGCGTTTCATGTCCCGGTGATTCCGATGATTGAGGCCGCAACGGCGGGGGCAGCGGTGGAGGCTGCCGAAAAGATTGCGTATCCGGTCGTGATGAAAATCAATTCGTCTACGTTGACTCACAAGACCGATGTCGGTGGAGTCGTCCTTGATCTTCGCGATGCGGAGGAAGTGGAGCGAACGTTTCAGGCTCTGAGTGATCGAATGCAAAAGGATTATCCTGAGACCGGGTTCGAGGGAGTCATCATCGAGAGAATGCAATCTTCCGGGGGCAGTCGTGAACTCTTTGTCGGCGTCATTTCCGACCCGGTTTTCGGTCCTGCGATTTCGTTTGGAGCGGGGGGGATTACGGTGGAAGTGCTGAGGGATCAGGCGACGGCCCTGCCGCCGCTCAATGAGGTCCTGATCGAGGAGATGATTTCGCAAACGAGGGTTTCGGCTCTTCTCGGGGAGTTTCGGCAGATGCCGCCGGTGAAGCCGGGCGCGCTCGTCGAGGTGCTTCTCCGAATTTCACAACTGGTCGTGGAACTGCCTGAAATTGCAGAAATGGATATCAACCCTCTGATCGCGAATCTTGACGGCGTCTTCGCCCTCGACACGAGGATTCTTTTGGCGGAGACGGCTCCTGAAAAAGGCCCCTACGATCACATGGCGATTGCACCGTATCCGGCACATCTCGCGCGGACCTTCCAGTTGGCAAATCGTGACGAAGTGGTGATTCGTCCGATTCGACCGGAGGATGCGAAGATCGTGGAACGCTTTGTCGGCAAGTTGTCGGAGGAAACCAAATACTTCCGCTTCATGCAGGCACTCGGCGAGTTATCGACCGAGATGCTGGTTCGCTTTACCCAGATTGACTATGACCGGGAGATGGCATTTCTCGCCGTCTTCTTCGAGGAAGGAGTCGAGACTGAGGTCGGAGTGGCGCGCTACACGATGAATATCGATGACCTCAGTTGCGAGTTTGCGGTCGTCGTGGCCGACGCATGGCAGGGGCGAGGAGTCGCGACGGCGTTGATGGATGCGCTCATGGACGAGGCGAAATCGAAAGGACTCGTCTGGATCGAGGGCGAGGTTCTTTCCTACAATCGACACATGTTGGATCTCGTGAAACGCCTTGGATTTGAAATCATATCGCATCGGGACGACCCTACCGTGAAGGTGATTCGTCGAAGGCTCTGAGGCGGATTTCTTTTATTTTTTCCCATGGCCACCGCCTTTCTCTCCCATCCCGCCTGTGCGGCTCATCTTCTGGATCAGAACCATCCCGAGAGTCCTCTCCGGCTCAATGCGATTCGGGATGAGTTAGTGTCCGGCGGGCTCTTTGATTTCCTGCTGGAGGTTGAGGCTCCGCGAGCGACACGGGAAGAGTTGGGGCTCGTGCATGCGGCAGAATACATCGACGAGATTTTTTCCCGTGCTCCTGAATCAGGGATCGTCCGGCTCGATGAGGATACGATGATGGATTCGGAGACGCTCGAAGCGGCCCTGCGAGCGGCCGGGGCCGCGGCTCACGCGAGTCGGCTCGTTCTCACGGGAGAAGCCGACAATGCCTTTTGCTGTGTGCGTCCGCCGGGACATCATGCAATGCGGGATGCGGCGATGGGGTTTTGTTTTTTCAATAACGTCGCCGTCGGAGCGGCCCAGGCATTGGAAGTCTTCGATCTCAAACGGATCGCAATCATCGATTTTGATATCCATTATGGAAATGGAACGAGAGATATCTTCCGCCATGATGACCGGGTTCTCTTCCTCTCCATCTTTCAGCAGGATTACTTTTCTGAGGCCGGTGCCGAAGGGGATGCCGCGTGGCGCGAGGAAGCCGTTGCCGTGGATTTCGGGATCGGCGGAAAAAGATTTCGTGAAACGATCGAGCAACGTTGGCAGCCGGCGATGGATGAGTTCGCGCCCGAGATGATCTTTGTCTCAGCCGGGTTTGATGCTCACTCAGCGGACTCCTTCGGCGACTCCGCGCTCGTCGATGACGACTACCGCTGGATCAGTGACTGGATCGTCGATGCCGCGAGCCGACACTCAAGCGGGCGTCTCCTTTCCGTGCTGGAGGGTGGTTACGAGTTGGCCTCACTCGGTCGCTGTGCGGCACGTCATGTCCGCGCTTTGATGGGGATCTGAGATTCACCCTTGGATTCTCATCGCGGTAATCGCGTAATCCGGACCATCGAGGAGCGCTGAAAAAAGGCGCTTCAATCGGGGCGGGGAACTCAACAAGGAATGCGAAGCAAGCCCTCCTCAAATCGGAAAGATTGAGGTCGGAAGATTGCTTTGTTCGCTTCCGCGAATCGTGCAGTCGATCCACAGAATTAAAACGGCATCAACCAACCCTACTTACCATGAGCATAGAGACGACCATCGAACACGCTGACGATCAGCTTGACCACATCATTTGGAAGAGCGATCACGCAACTTGGGCGACGGAGCATGAGGAGGCGAATGCGATCCTCGAACGAGTGCGCCGGAAACTGGCCAGTCACGGGGCCAATATCCGCGCTCATGAGGCTGAAATTGCCAGTCACGAGAAAGAGATCAGTGCCCACGAGCGGGCGGGCAATGCCCCCGGCGAGGCGGCTCATGAAGGTGCTGAACTGGATCATGCGAAACACCGTCAGGAACATGAGGCAACGAAAGGCTATCATGAAAAAATCATGACCGCACTGCGCGCTCTTGACGCTGCTCTGGAGTGAACCCCATTAGGTCCGGCTTTACTTCGTCGCGACCGTGCGAGGTAAGTCCGGGACGAACGCTAGGCCGATCCTGCCGACGCGAGCAATTTTCCGGTCGCTTGAAACCCGGTCGTACATGCGGCTTTCGCGTATTCCGGTGCCATTATTTTGCCGGGACCACACCATTCGGCCCAAAAATCGACGATGGCATGAACATTAGGATGGGCGCGATTCCCCCGGCTTTCCAGAACAGGAACCGGGTTGGTGTTCGAGGTGGGCCGCTTCCTCTTGCGTGTCAATATCTTCGGCGAGACGGAGGATATCGACGATGGGATGACGAACCCCCCGCCCGGATTTTTTCAAGGGACTGTCATGCCGCAAAAAGATCCCGCCAATGGCGTCTTCCAAATCGGGGATTGTGAGATCACCTTTCCGAAGTTGCCTTGCGATCCTGAGACCATTGGTGATCACGGAACCGGTGAGGCGCGGCATGCGGAAAGAGCAGAGGGCACGCAGATCATCGCGGAGAAGTTGACCGATCACAGAACGAACCATGACCTTCTTCCGAGTCGGCACGGGGTGATTTCTTGTCGCGTAGGCGAGGTTTAGCAACTCGTAGAGAATCGGTAAACGCATTGCTTCAAGCTGTAGGATTCCAAGATGGCCGGGGAGGATATTGAGAGGGGCTGCGCCCTTCGCGGGAGAGAGCCGGTAGGTGGGTTTCCAGCCGAAAGCTCCAAGCTCTTCGTCACGATCAGGCTTCCTCACGAGTGGGACCCACACCGCACACGGTTCGTCCTCCTGGTAGCGGGCACTCAGTGCATCGAGCTCATCGGACGTCATGAGAACGTCGTAGGCAAGCAAGGCAATCGGCTTGTGAGGATGCGTTTCGAGATGATGATCCAACGCCGCCTTCAGATTGGTCGCGACGCTTCCGTTGGTATCGACAAGGGTCGCCTCCAGTTCGAGAGGGGCGTAGATGTCGGCCGGGCCCGCGATCGTGATCGGTCCAAAGCCGCGCGACTTTTCGATCTGCTCAATCATGAGAGCGATTAATGGGGTGTCCCCGACCTTCACCTCGGCACCCTTATAAACCGTCGAGAGAGAGTGCAAGTTGGCGCTTGATTCCGGGAGGTGGCCGGGCGCGTGGTCGCTGCCGGCCATGATCGTGAGCGGGATCCTTTCCATGATTAGGCTCTCAGTATAGTTCGCGGATGCGGTTTTCTCCACGCCTGAGTTGTGGCGCTATCTCCCCGACTTGTTGTTATCGTGACCACGAATGAGCATTCGATGCCGATAGACAGTTTCATGCAATCGGAATAGTCTGACACTCAGAAACGCGACGCTGATGGCTGCTCCAGGTAAAAGTGAAACCCTCTGCCGGATTGAGATTGGGAACGAACAGTTTCGAATTCTCGTGGAGGCATCTCCGTTTGGAATTCTCATTGCCGACAGCGAGGAGAGGATCGCGATGGTCAATCTTTTTGCGGCAGACCTCTTTGATTACAGCCGCGACGAACTGCTCGGTCTGAATCTCGCTGAGGTAATCGAAGGAGGGCTTCCGGCTCCGGCAAGGCGGCTCGACTTGATCAGCGGCCTCGGGGCCGGGACAACTCATGCGGAAGGGCGGGCACGGCGGCGCGATGGCAGCTTTATTCCGGTTGAGATGGCTTTGTCGCCACTTCCCAGCGGGGGACGACTCTATGTCCTCGCCACCGTGACCGATATCACTGAGAGGCGCGATCGCGAGAGTCAGTTGGCCTTTTTCGCTGAAGTCATGGAGCGGCTCTATGAGGCGGTTCTTTTTCTCGACGACGAGGGGCGTGTCTGTTTTTGGAACTCGGGGGCGGCTTCCATGTTCGGCGTCACGGAGGAGGAGGCGATGGGATGTCCTGCTGATGAAATTATTCGTTGGCAGTCAGAGCTTGGCTTTCGGGAGGACCTGCTTCCGGAAGTGAAGCATTCCGGGCGATTTGAACGAGAGCTGCAATGCTTTTCTAAGGAGACTGTCTCGAAGCGTCTATTTATCAAGGGCGCTCCGATCACCTGGGGAGATCAGCACGGGTCGATGTGGCTCGCCAATGATGTCACCCGGGAAGCGCGGCTCGAAGCTGAGATTGTTAAAATCGCCGAGAATGAGCAACGGCGGATCGGTGAGGATCTTCACGATGATCTCTGCTCACAGCTCTCCGCGATCGGTTGCCTTGTCGAAGTGCTCGCACAGGGCGTGAGCGATTCCGATTCGAACGAAGCCCACACCCTCGCCAAGGTCGCGGAGATGGTTTGTGCTGCCGGAGAGACGGCAAGGGAAATCGCGGCGGGACTGACTTCGGCGGTGATCAAGCGGGAGGGTTTCGTTGGTGCGGTGCGTGAACTCGCGGAAAGGAGGCGACCGGATCCTTCCAAAGAGTGCTTTGTTAGGATTGAAGACGAGGCTCTCCTCGATCAGTTGGATGATGAAAAAGCGACGCATCTCTATCGGATTATTCAGGAGGCGATGAGTAATGCTTTCCGGCACGGGCACGCGGCGCGGGTTCAGGTAAACCTGTCCGCTGATCAGTCGTCGATTCGCCTTCAGATATCGGATGACGGGGGAGGGTTTGAGCCGGGGACTGAGACTTCAGGATTGGGATTGCTGACGATGAGTCACCGAGCCAGTCTCATGGGTGGCACTTGCGAAATTTCTTCTTCGCTTCAGGAGGGCACCCTAATCGACTGTGTCGTTCCTTTTCATCATTGATCATGAAATCAGAAAAGCTTCAGATCGTGATTGTGGATGATCACCCCGTGATGAGGATGGGGCTGACCCAGCTGCTCACGAGCACCGGTGAATGTGAAATTTGCGGCGAAGCCGGTTCCGCGCAGGAAGCGGTCGAAGTCGTGGGCCGTTTGAAGCAGGTCGATCTCGTGATCGTCGAAATGGCGCTGCCGGACAAGTCGGGGATCGAGTTCATCAAAGATCTCAAAGCGATGCATGAGGACATCAAGTGTCTCGTCGTTTCTTCGCATGATGAAAATGTCTATGCAGAGCGGGTTTTACGGGCCGGAGCGAGGGGCTATGTCATGAAAAATCAGGCACCCAAGCTACTCGTCGAAGCGGTGCGCCAGGTTGTGAATGGACGTGTTTTCGTCTGTGAAAATATGATGGCGAAAATGATGGCCTCGATCGCCGGGATTGGAAGTAGCTCCAGTGTCTCCGCGCTGACGGACCGGGAGCTGGAAGTCTTCCGCCTCATCGGCGAGGGGAATTCAGCCCGCGAGATCTCAGGGCAGCTCAATATCGGAATCCGCACCGTCGAAACGCACCGGACTCATATTAAGGATAAGATGGGTTTGCGGGACGCCGCCGAAGTCACCTATCGGGCGATTCAGTGGGTCGAGTCTCAACCGTAGCGGAACCTGTGAAGGTTCCGGGGCGACGGGCCGGGGCAATGAGGGTCGGAAGGCTTACGCCGTCCGCTACGTTTCGGAATCGCTTGCGAGCAAACGT
>CAZOUP010000194.1:0-6999 GCA_964583035.1 uncultured Akkermansia sp. | reverse complement strand
CTCTCGCGTGGCATACCAACCGCCACCTCTATTTTAACGACTCAGGGGACACTTCTTATTTTCTACCGTAGCTCAAGAGGAGAGTGCTCGATTGATAATCGAGAGGCTGAGGGTGCAAATCCTTCCGGTAGGACCATTCTGGCTGTGTAGCTGAGACAGATCAGCGCGTCGCTGAAGCCGACGAGAGATTGGAGCGTTACCAATCGCAGCCGCCATTTTCGAATTCCCCGTGGTGTAAGAGAAGCATGTCGCCCTACGAAGGCGTTGGACCGGGTGCAAATCCTGGCGGGGAGACCATTTCAATTCCTCTGAAACATTAAAGTGATGTCGCGGTCTTTTAAACCGCAGAAGAAGGGGCAGTACCTTCCAGAGGGACCAATTTCAGGTTCTGAAGAGAAACAGCAGACTCGCTACGTTGTCAGCGTGGAGACAGCCGGGGCAGCACCGGTCAGGACCGTAATTTCAGATTCAGACCCCGGTCGTGGTGTAATCAGCAGCATTTCACTCTGTGACAGTGACGGAGCGGGTGCAAATCCCGTCGACCGGTTCCTTTATAGACAAGAGCAAGGAGCGGCGATTTTCTATCGCTGGGCAAGGCCTGGGGAAGTGCCAATCCTCTGCGGGCGGTAGAAAACCTCCCCTCCTTGGCGCAATCGTGATTCGGGGAATCAAGGAGGGGCGACACTCCTGTCGTCCGGCAAGCCCAGCCGCAATGCCCGTGCAAATCGCGAGCGACAAGAGTGTCGCTCCTCCTTGGCGCAAGTGTGGCATCGGGGTGTCAAGTAGCTGCCGGCAAGTTCTAGCACAGCCAATTTTTATACCAGGGAAGGTGCTGGCTTCCTTGTCAGGTCTCATAAGCCTGACTACGCGGGTTCAATTCCCGCCCCTGGAACCTTTATTCGAACCCTCAACTTTCAACTCTGAACCTTCAAGGTTGAAAGTTCGGCATTGAACGTTGGAAGTTCATTCCTGCTTTCGGTCCCTGTGGTGTATCGGATTAACACACCTGACTTTCTATCAGGTAAGCCGGGTTCGACTCCCGGCAGGGACGCCAATTCCCGAGTAGCACAACAGTCATTGCACCGGACTTTGATTCCGCGGGGCCGGCCTTCCGGGGATCACGGTGCAATTCCGTGCTCGGGTGCCAATTTTTAAATGATTCAGCAGTGAGGCATGGAGATACTTCGAATATTACTCGCGAGGTCGCGGGTTCGAATCCCGCCCTCCCGACTTCGGGAGGTAGCTCAGTGGTAGAGCACGTCTGTTCTCCGGCCGGTTTTCTCTGAATCACCTTTTTCGATCTTTGGGGCAGTGAAGATCAGGGCTACTTCGCCCGCGTTATGGGAAGCCAAAAAATGCCGTTAAACCGATGTGAACTGGCAACGCATCAAAGTGAGGAACCCGGTGAAAGCCGAGGAACTGGTTCGACTCCAGACGACAACCCTGATCGCTAATTCTCCCCAATCCCTTTCCCTTCCGCCTCATGCGGGAAGGACTAACTAAACCACCAAAACGAAAGGAGGTAACGAACTCCATCATGAAATTCAATCAATCGCTCAAACAAAAAACCCGTTCCCCGAACACGGTGAACCTGGCCGGTGGTCAGGCTCATGCGACATCCGCGAAGCTCGAACTGGTTTCCATCATGCTGACCAGTTTCCTCGGCGATCAGTTCTACCAGACCGCCGACGAAACGGCGACCCGGTTGATCCAACTCATCAACGAGTGTGGCGATAAACAGTTCGTTGCCAAGCTTGCGCTCTATGCGCGTCGTGAGGCAGGAATGCGATCTGTTTCCCACCTCGTCGCCGGTGAGCTTGCTCACTCGGTCAAAGGACAGGAGTGGACGAAACGCTTTTTCAAAAAAGTCGTTTTCCGCCCCGATGATGTCCTTGAGATCCTCGCGTATTGTCTCGCCGTTTATGGGAAGCCAATCCCGAACGCCTTGAAGAAGGGACTCGGTGAAGCGCTCGCCGGATTCGACGACTACCAACTGGCGAAGTATCGACGTGATTCAGCCGAACTGAAGATGGTCGATGCGGTGAACCTTGTTCACCCGCCTCACAGCGAGGCGCTTCGTCGCCTTGTCGAGGGAACGCTTCCTCCTGCGGAAACGTGGGAGACGAAGCTGACTCAAGCCGGTCAGGCAGCGACTTCGGATACCGACAAGGCGGTCCGCAAAGCGGAAGCCTGGGCGTCGCTCATTCGCAAAAAGAAGCTCGGTTATTTCGCGCTCCTGCGGAACCTTCGAAACATTCTCGAACAGGCTCCGGAGCTGACCGATGAGGTGACGAAGCTTCTCCAGAATGAGAACCTGATCCGGCGTTCGCTCGTTCTGCCGTTCCGCTTTCGCACTGCCCTTGAGGCGGTCGAAGAAATCGAGGCTCCTCCCGGAACTCGACGCAAAGTGGTTTCCGCGTTGAACAACGCGGCGGATCGGTCGCTCGCGAACGTTCCCCGCTTCGGTGGTCGGACGCTGGTGGCGATGGATTGCTCCGGCTCAATGCTCGGGCAGCCCATGAAAATCGGGTCGCTCTTCGCGGCGGCGCTCTACAAATCGAACGAGGCAGATCTGATGCTCTTTGCGTCAGATGCCCGCTTTGAAACCTTCAATCATGGCGATGCGACCTTGTCGATTGCGCAGCGGATTGAAGAAAAAGCGGAATGGGGTGGAACTAACTTTCACGCCATTTTCGAACGAGCCGAACGCCGCTACGATCGGGTCATCATCCTGTCTGATATGCAGGCATGGGTGGGTGTCCGGACGCCGCGTAAGGCTTTTAACGATTACGTGAGCAGAGCGGGGCAGCGTCCCCGCATTTACTCGTTCGATCTCGCCGGTCACGGGTCACTTCAGTTCCCTGAACCCGAAGTGTATACCCTCGCCGGATTCTCGGACAAGGCGTTGGAAACGATGAAGTTTCTGGAACAGGACAAGCAGGCCCTGATCCGCCGAATCGAGTCCATCGACTTGTAGTCATGGGCAGGGCCGGGTGGTCCTGCTTTTTTATCAGGAAGGAGGTGGCGGGGCGTTTTCTTCGGAAAGCGCCCCGCCTAATTCTTCGCCACATTTATTTCACTCAACAGGGTCAGGTCAGTGACCTAACCCTGTCTACTTTTCTCCTATCATGAGCACTTCAATTCTCGACTTAAAGACCGTGCTCGTTCTCAACCGGAACTGGCAGGCAATCAACACGAAGGCACCGGCAGAGGCTTTTTGCCAAATGGCGGCAGACGTCGCGACGGCGCTCGATATCCTGAACAATGACGACGGCGGCATCAGTCAGATGATTCCGACGAAATGGGATGCCTGGCAGGCGTTGCCGATCCGTGAAGGGGATGCCGGCGTTGGCACCTCGCGCGGACCGATTCGGGTGCCGACGGTGATCGTGGTCTCCAATTTTGCCAAGGTGCCGAAGAAACGTCCGAAGCTGAACTCGCGGACCCTTTGGCATCGCGATGGCGGACGCTGTCAATACACCGGTCGCCGCCTCGATCCGGGCGAGGGAAGCATCGACCATGTTCTGCCCCGCTCGCGTGGCGGCGGAACGACCTGGGAGAACTGCGTTCTCTCAGCGCGCGAGGTGAACTCCCGCAAAGCGGACAGGACTCCCGAGGAGGCTGGAATGCGATTGCTGAAAGTGCCTCGCGAGCCGGCGGAACTTCCAGTCACCGCCTTGCTGCAAAACATTCACGGGATTCCCGATTGGGACCCGTTTCTGTGGCGCTAGCAAAACGCTAATCACACTTTCTCTGTCGTGCGGTCTCAACGGGCTTCCCTGAGAGATCCCGCTTCTGGGCAGGAAAATACAAGTAGCTCAATGGTAGAGCAAGAGTCTTGAAAGCTCTCTGTTGCCGGTTCGATTCCGGCCTTTTGGTTTGGATAACCACAACAACATAAAGCTGAACTCTTTCGCGTCGGATCGGCCATGATCGGTCGATCAAGTCATGAGATCGCTTTGCGAAGGCGGGCCTCTCTTCCGCGCCGGACGGTGATTCGTCACTGCTCTGCCGGGGAATGAAGCCTGTCTTCCCGCAGGAAAATGATGACGCGGAAGGGGGAGGTTTTTCCCACTTTGCCTAAGGACGAACACCGCTATTTCCAGGCAAGGTCGGCATTGTTCCCAATGCCGCTACGGCGCTTCCTGTAGCGGCATTCGGGAGAATGCCGACGGGCTCAGATGGACTGTCGAATCCCTTGATGAAGGAAAATTAGAGATTTGTTAGAAAGGAAAAAAGAAAAAATGGAAACTACTATTGTTATCATCACGGTCGCTCTTGCGATCATTGTCTGGGCGCTCGGGGTCAAGTTGATCCGCGAGTCACTGGAGACCGTCACGATCTGGGATTACCAGGTCGGGCTGCACTTCAAGGACGGGCGTTTCATCGAAACGCTTGAGTCAGGGAAACATCGTCTCTGGGGGCGTGGACATTCCGTGATCCTCTTCGATTCCCGTATCAGCGAAATGGTGGTTCAGGGACAGGAGTTGATGACTGCTGATAGCGCGACGGTGAAGCTCACCGCCGTTGCTCAGTGGAAGATTGCGGATGCGAAGGCGTTTCATCAGGGAGCTGAGAATGCTCACGGGGCGCTTTACACGCAGATCCAACTGGCGATGCGTGAACTCGTCGGCGGACTGGAACTCGATGACGTTCTGGGTCGTAAAATCGATTTCGGGAAAACGCTTTTCAACGGCGTCGCGAAAGGAGCTCGCGCGGAACTCGGAGTTGAAGTGATCCGCATCGAGATCCGTGATGTCATCCTCGGTGGTGAGCTGAAGAGCTCCTACGCGGGAGTCATCACCGCTCGAAAAGAAGCGCAGGCAAAACAGGAACGCGCCCGCGGCGATGCGGCGGCGCTGCGAACCTTCGCGAACGCGGCCCGCGTTTACGAAACCAACCCGGAGCTGTTCCGTCTGCGTTACCTCGAAACGCTGAAAGAGCTGGGAGCCGGGTATGGGAATCAGCTCATTGTTGGGGTTCCTGATGAGCTGATGGGCTTGGTGAAGAAAGGAGAGTGACCCGCAGCCCCGCGCCGAAACTGGCGTGCGGCTGTTTTCATTCGATGTAATGATCCCGAAAACGAACCTCAAACGATAGCGAGACTCGCGGTGCAGCGACGGAAGATCCGTGAAGATAAGGCAGTGCTTGGGTTGTCGGAAGAATGTCAAACCCTGAGCCGTGCACTCTGGTCTGCTCCGCTCGTCGATTTGGATGTGCCTCATCAGCGGGGGTGGTATCGCGAGTTTGATCTGACAGCGGAGGCGAGTCGTCGCGGTGATGTCAATCGGCTCGAAGAACTCCTGATATTTGTGAACAACGTTCAATGTTGTCGCCGGGGAAAGTTTTTGAAGGATAATTATTCGCCTGGAAAGAAGGTTCCGTCACGGCATCGCTTGAGGCGCTTTTCTCTATGCGAATTGAAGCAACTGAAATTTCCTGAGTCTCTTTATCGGTATCTGAGGCATGAGGGTGGATTTCGTATCGTCACGAAAGAGGTGCTGGAACAGTTGCCGTTTCGTTGGTCGGGGAAATTTGTGGTGAAAGATCCTCAGTATTTTGTCTCTGTGGTGAAACCTTTAATCATCACGCAGCGGAAAGTCGATATGCCCGAGACCCGAAAACGGATCGACGAAATCGACGGGTATTTCGAGCGGATTCGGGGATGGGATCGTTGGCGGAGGCTGCGCGGATACAGATGGCGAAAGTATGAGTATTCGCCGCCTGCCTGGCGAAGACGGGAACAGCAGGAAATCAGAGAAGTGAAGGAAGGCACGATGGGAGTCGTGCCTTTTTCTTTGGTGGTTCCGAAAGGCCGAGGCATTGCGGTCGGAAGGCTGACGCCGTCCGCTACGGGAGATCGCGTCGCAGGAAAATGTAGCGGAACCTGTCAAGGTTCCGAAAGGCGGAGGCACTGCGGTCGGAAGGCTGACGCCGTCCGCTACGGGCGCTCAATAATCCCGATCCAACAGGTAGTCGGCAATGTCACTCAAACGCTGACCTTTTTTCCCAAACGGCTTCAGCGCTTCGTGCGCTTTCTTCGTCAATCTCGCTGCTTCTTTGCGGCTCTTCTCCAATCCGAAAAGGGCGGGGTAGGTGGATTTGTTAGAAGCCTCATCTTTCCCGGCGCTTTTGCCGAGTTTCTCGCTGGTCTGGGTGACGTCGAGGATGTCGTCGATGACCTGAAACGCGAGCCCGAGGGATTCACCGTAGGTCGTGAGGGCTTCGAGCTTAGCGGGCGTCGCGTTGGCGCTCATGGCCCCGAGTCTGATTGAGGCGGTGAGCAAGGAGGCGGTTTTGCTCTGGTGAATGAACTTCAGTTGTGCTGGTGTCAGGAGGACATCGCTGCCTTCGCCTTCGAGATCGAGGATCTGTCCACCGATGAGATTCCGACTTCCTGTTTTAACGGCAAGCTCGGTCACGTAGGCTCCGACATCGTAGCGTTTTGTCGGCGGGGTTTTTGCGAGGATCTCGAAGGAAATCGTGAGCAATCCATCACCGGCGAGAACGGCGACGCCTTCGCCGAATTTCACGTGGCAGGTCGGCATGCCGCGACGGAGGTCGTCGTCGTCCATGCAGGGAAGGTCATCGTGAATGAGCGTGTAAGTGTGAAGGCACTCGACGGCGGCGGCGGGAGCGAGGGCATTTTCGTAATCGCCGTCACAGGCTTCGGCGGCGGCGAGGGAAAGGATGGGGCGGAGCCTTTTTCCCCCGGCAAAGAGACTGTAGCGCATCGCCTCGTGAACGGTCGCGGGGCGGACGGTCGCTTTGGGGAGAAAGCCGTTCAGCGCCTTATCGACGACCTTGACGCGTTCTTTGAGGTAGGGCTTGAGCGCTTCAGTCATGGAAGTGGAATAGCGTAGTGTTAGAGAAGTTCCGCAATCTGCACCGCATTGAGCGCGGCTCCTTTGCGGACCTGATCACCGACGACCCAGAAAGTGAGTGCCTTGTCGAGGACGAGATCTTTGCGGATGCGGCCAACGAGGCAGTCATCGCCGT
>CAZOUP010000193.1:0-7061 GCA_964583035.1 uncultured Akkermansia sp. | reverse complement strand
GACCTTGCCGCCGAGCGTGGCAGCTACTCTTCCTACGAAGGCTCGAAGTGGTCCCGCGGGATCATGCCGGCTGACACCGTCGATATGCTCGAAGAGCAGCGCGGCGAAGCGATCGAAGTTCCCCGTGGTGGAAAAATGGACTGGGATGCTCTTCGTGCGAAAATCCAAAAGCAGGGCATGCGTAACAGCAACGTCCTCGCGATCGCTCCCACCGCCACGATCTCGAACATCATGGGTAGCACTCCGTGTATTGAGCCGACCTTCAAGAATCTTTTCGTGAAAGGAAATCTTTCCGGAGACTTCATCGTCCTGAACCAGTATCTCGTCCGCGACCTCAAAAAGTTGGGACTCTGGGGACCGGACATGGTTGAGCGGCTGAAGTATTTTGACGGGGAACTCACCGACATCGAAGAAATTCCGGACGAGTTGAAAGAGAAATATTCGACCGCCTTCCTCATCGAGTATCAGTGGTTCATTCAGGCTGCTGCGCGTCGCCAGAAATGGATTGACCAGTCTCAGTCCGTGAATCTTTTCCTCGCCACTCCGGACTTGAAGACTCTGTCTCACATGTATCGCGATGCGTGGCACAAAGGGCTCAAGACGACCTATTACCTACGCACCCTCCAGGCCTCCAACATTGAGAAGGCTACGACGAAGGTAAATAAGGAGGTTCGCATCTCTGCCGGCGATCCCGTTCCGGCCAAAGAATTCACCGAGGCTGAAAAGCAACAGTGCTCAATCGACGCTCTCATGAACGGCGACGAGTGCGAAGCCTGTCAGTAAAAGCTGAGAGCACTCCAACTCTATTCCAAAAAGGGCGACTCACTTGAGTCGCCCTTTTTCGTTGCCCGGGGTCAATAAAATCTTCGATTGCGACACGCTCTCCCGACCGGTAGCCTCCGGTTCCATGTCGCTCTTTCTTGCTTCCATCTTTCTCGGAGTTGTGCCGATGGTGATCTACGCCTTCGTTGTTTGGCGAATTGACCGTTGGGAGAAAGAGCCTCTCCCTCTCCTTTTGGCCGCGTTCCTCTGGGGAAGCGTCCCTGCCGTCATCTTCGCGATCATTGCGCAGGTCATTATGGAGATTCCGGTCAGCGAGCTTTCGGAAGAAGTCTCGCTTTTCGGGGAGCTCTATCAGGCCAGCTTCGTGGCACCGGTCACGGAAGAAATCACGAAAGGGCTTGGGCTTCTCCTGATTTTCTTTTTCTTCCGCCGTGAGATCGACTCGGTCCTCGACGGTCTGATCTATGGAAGTGTGATTGGCTTTGGATTCTCTGCCGTTGAGAACGTTCTCTATTTCGCCGGGCAACCCGACGTCGGCGGCCTGATCTTTCTCTTCTTTCTCCGCGCTTTCGTCTTCGGCATGCTCCACGCCCTTTTCACGGGACTTTTCGGAGTGGGCCTCGCTCTCGGAAAGTTTACCTCACGACCGATCATGAAGTTGCTCTGGCCTCTCATTGGCATCGCCCTCGCGATGACCACCCATGCTCTCCACAACTATTTTGCAACTCTCGGCGGAGAGCATCTTTTCTACGCCGTGATTGGGATCATGATCGGCGTGGCATGGTTCGTAGCCACCATCATCATCTGCCTTTCTCATGAGAATAAGTGGATTCAAATTCATCTCGCGGATGAGGTCGCCGATGGAGTTCTTTTTGCTGAGCAGGCGATGGACACAGCCCGTTTCTGGACTCGCAGTAACCTGACCGTTTTCACCCAGGGTTTCTCTGCCTGGAAGCGAAAGCACCTTCTTCACGAAGCAACCGAACTGGCTTATGAAAAACAGCGTCAGCAGCGCACTGGAGTCACCGAGGCCTGCGCGCTGCGTCTTGATGCTCTTCGCTTGCGGGTTCGAGAACTCAGTCGTGAAGATCCCCATTATATTTCGGGTCGAATCCAGCCGGGCAAACTGCTTCCTCCGCCCCTTCCTCCGACGCGGAGAACGCCGCCCCCTCTTCCGTAACGGAAGCCGCCGGTCTTCCGACCGCGTTGTCCCGGCGAAGATCGCGTCTTTCGGAAGCTTTACAGCATCCGCTACATTCCCGGGAAAACCGCACGTTGAGGAAGACCGTAGCGGAAGGCGTCAAGCCTTCCGTCCGCGTTGTCCCGGGGAAGACCGCGTCTTTCGGAAGCTTCACAGCATCCGCTACGTTTCAGAACCTGACGTGCTTTTCGTTTCTGGAAACGTTCAGCCTAACACTTCGAACTGCTCCAGAAAATGGCTCCATTGCATCGGCCGCATCGCATAGACTCCCTGAGAGTGTCGTCCGATCCCGGGATCGAAAATCTCCCAGCCAAACTCTGAGTCACGACGACCGTAATCGAGGCGGCGAATCCAGTTCCCCCATTCGTCTTTGCGCCAAAGATCAGGATCATTTCCCGGAATGATTTCTGCAAAGTTCCAGACGTTTTCAATGACCTCACGCTCGTAGCCGCGCCCGCCTCTCACCGAATACTGAGCCGATGCCGCTTCAGAGACGATTCCGCCCATTTCCATGCCGTCATCGCCACTGTCACCCTCGCCACCATCGAAATCGACATCGGAAGACAGAGCCACATCTGACGGCGCCCCCTCATCAATGAGACCGCGCCGATCTTTGATCGACTCATCAAGCACATCCCACCAATTGGGAAATTCAAGTTCTTCGCTATTGTGATACATGAAACTATTCCTTTGAACAGCAGTATCATAATCCTGAATTTCAGGACGCCAAGCAATTTTTTTCGACTCTCGTCTCTCCTCGATCAATTAACCGGGATGATACTCTTGCAGCGCCATCACCCCCATCTCCGAAGACTTGAGAGAACGGATCGAACGCACACTGGCGTGAGCCGCTCTCAACGTCGTGATGATGGGGACACGGTTCGCGAGAGCCCCACTGCGAATTCGAACTTCGTCCCGACGCGGAATTCGACCGCTCGGTGTGTTAATCACCATCGCAATCTCACCGTTCTTGATCATGTCGAGCACGTTCGGGCGGCCTTCAGCCAGCTTGTGCAGACGATGCGCGGGAACTCCGGCTTCAGCAAATCGATCCGCTGTTCCCGATGTCGAGAAAATCGTAAAACCCATCTCGCTGAACTCTTTCGCCAGTTCGACCGCCTGTGCTTTATCACGGTCTTTCACGCTGATGAAAATATTGCCCTCGAGGGGAAGTTGAGAGGAAGCCGCCATCTGCGCCTTCGCGTAAGCCATGCCGAGATCCGCATCGATCCCCATGACTTCACCGGTTGATTTCATTTCCGGCCCGAGACTGATATCAATACCGGGAAACTTGGAAAACGGAAAGACCGCTTCTTTGACCGAATAATGCGTCGGATGGACCGTTTCGGTAAATCCGAGATCGACCAGCTTTTCGCCGGCCATCACTTTCGCCGCGAGCTTAGCGAGGGGAACTCCGATTGCCTTTGAGACGAAAGGAACGGTTCGCGAAGCACGCGGATTTACCTCAATGACGTAGAGTTCTTCGTCTTTCACGGCGAACTGAATGTTCATGAGACCGCGAACCTCCAACTCCACCGCGAGTGCCTTGGCTGCGATCGAGATCTCTTCACGCATCGAGTCCGTGAGTGAGAAAGACGGAATGACACAGGCACTGTCTCCACTGTGAATTCCGGCTTCTTCAATGTGCTCCATGATCGCTCCGACCACCGTGGTCTCGCCGTCGGAAATACAGTCAACATCCACCTCAGTGGCATCTTCAAGAAAGCGATCCACGAGAACGGGACGATCCGGGCTCACATCGACCGCATTCTGCATGTATTCGCTGAGTTCATCATCATCGTAGACAATCATCATGGCGCGACCGCCAAGGACAAAGGAAGGGCGAACGAGAACAGGATATCCAATGCGACCTGCGATCACGACCGCTTCTTCGGCGGAAACAGCAGTCCCGGCCGGAGCCTGCTTCAGCTCGAGTCTGTCGAGGAGAGCGGAAAAGAACTTGCGGTCTTCCGCCTGCTCAATGCTCGTCGGTGAGGTGCCGATAATGTTGCAGCCATGCCGCTCCATGTCGGCCGCGAGGTTGAGAGGCGTCTGCCCGCCAAACTGGACGATTGCTCCCCAGCATTTTTCCTGCTCATAGATGTTCAGGACATCCTCAAGCGTAAGCGGCTCAAAGTAGAGCTTGTCACTGGTGTCGTAGTCGGTCGAAACCGTCTCGGGGTTGCTGTTCACCATGATGCTCTCGAACCCAAGTTCCTTGAGCGCGAAGGCCGCGTGAACACAGCAGTAATCAAACTCGATCCCCTGCCCGATCCGGTTGGGACCGCCCCCGAGAATCATGACCTTTTTCTTGTCACTTTCCCGGGCCTCATTTTCGATTCCGTAAGTCGAATAATAGTACGGAGTGTAAGCCTCAAACTCAGCGGCACAGGTATCGACGAGTCGATAAGTCGGGATCACGCCCGCTGCTTTCCGCTTGGCACGGACTTCGTCATGATCGACGCCGGTGAGGCAGGCAAGCTGGCGATCGGAGAAACCGAGTTTTTTCGCCCGCTTGAAGTCCATCGCATCGATGTCTTTCCCCAGCTCACCTTCAGCAATGATGATGTCTTCGATGTTCTTGAGGAACCAGGGGTCGATCTTCGAGAGATCAAAAATCTGCTCCAGCGTAAGACCCGCCTCAAAGGCAAGGCGGACGAAGAAAATGCGCTCGGCATTCGGCGTCGCGAGACGCTCGCGAATGTAGGAAATGTCGGGATTTCCGTCTTTTCCGTCGCTCCCGAGACCGGCTCGCCCCGTCTCCAGAGAGCGGAGCGCTTTCTGCAACGCCTCCTTGAAAGTCCGGCCAATCGCCATCGCCTCACCGACGCTCTTCATTTGCGTGGTCAAAGTCGCGTCGGCATCGCGGAATTTCTCAAAGGTGAAGCGCGGAATCTTCACCACGCAATAGTCGATCGTGGGCTCGAAACTCGCCGGGGTTTCACGCGTGATATCATTCGGGATTTCATCCAGCGTGTAGCCTACTGCAAGCTTCGCTGCGATCTTGGCGATGGGAAACCCGGTCGCCTTTGAGGCCAGCGCCGATGATCGTGAGACCCGCGGATTCATCTCGATCACGATCATGCGACCATTCTCGGGGTTGATCGAAAACTGAATGTTCGATCCTCCGGTTTCAACACCGATTTCGCGGATCACGGCGAAGGACGCATCGCGCATGTGCTGGTACTCGCGGTCCGTCAGGGTCTGGGCCGGCGCTACCGTGATCGAATCCCCGGTGTGCACCCCCATGGGATCGAAGTTTTCGATCGAACAAATCACCACGCAGTTGTCGGCGTGGTCACGCATGACCTCCATTTCGTATTCTTTCCAACCGAGCAGTGACTCTTCAATCAGCACCTCAGTGACCGGGGAAAGATCGAGACCGCGCCGCACGATGACATCGAAGTCTTCCTTGTTATACGCAATTCCACCACCCGTTCCTCCGAGCGTGTAGGCAGGCCGAATAATGAGAGGAAAAGTTCCGATCTCAGCGGCTATTTTATAGCCTTCGTCAATCGTATGAGCCACTCCGGAAACCGGCATGTCGAGCCCGATCTTCGTCATCGCCTGTTTAAAAAGGAGACGATCCTCACCTTTTTCAATCGCCTCGGCATTCGCTCCGATCATGCGGACACCGGCCTTTTCAAGGTAACCCGAATTGAACAGCTCCATCGAGGTATTAAGAGCCGTCTGACCACCCAAAGTGGGGAGGAGTGCATCCGGTTTTTCCTTCTCAATGATCTTCTGAACGACCTCGGCAGTGATCGGCTCCACATAAGTCATGTCGGCGAACTCAGGGTCCGTCATGATCGTCGCCGGGTTGGAATTCACCAACACCACCGAGTAACCCTCTTCGCGGAGTGCTTTACAGGCTTGAACACCTGAGTAGTCGAATTCGCATCCTTGACCAATGACGATTGGTCCCGATCCAATCAGAAGAATTTTTTTAATCGAAGTATCCCGAGGCATAAGGTTCCAGCTTAAATTTCTCACTCGTTGCATGGCGCGGGTGGATTCGCAAACAGGGAAACGTCTTTTCGCCACGTAATTTCTCCGCAGATAGGGTTAGGTCAGTGATCAAACCCTGTTTGGCATCCCGCAAAGCCCAGGCAGTCACCCTGAAAAAGAGAATCCATCACGCCTCAGATTCCACTTGAATTCATGGGGGTTTCTCTCAACTATGAGATCGGTACCATTCACACCTCATGAAATTTCCCGCTGTCCTCCTTGCTCTTCTTTTTGCTTTGCCTGCTTTCACAACGGCTGAGCAGTACGGCGACATCGCTCCGAAGCTGAAATGCCACTACGCCAGAAAGGACCGCAGCTTTTGTAAGCTTTTCCCTCAGTTTTCACTCAAGCACAATATCTGCAGACCCAGCCCCGAAGTCATCGGAAACATCGAATGGTGTCGCGAAGACATCAGCGTGACTGAGAGAATGGAGTGCGGGAACTTTGAAACCTACGAGGCCGTTTCCATCACCTATCGTCCTGTCTACTGCAGCGGGGCATGGGGAGAGAAGTTCACGAGGACCTATCGCAAAGAGGCGACCCTGATCGTCCCTCCTCTCGCGAAGAACTCGATGAAATAGATCGACGGTTCGGAGAGGTCTATCGAAATGGAGTTTGATCTCAACGGCGCAGACAAGCGCTACGCCTACAAGCTTCTTGCCGGACTCGTCACCCCGAGACCGATCGCCTGGGTCACAACGCAGGATGAAAACGGCATCGTCAACGCTGCGCCGTTTTCATTCTTCAACGTTTTCGGAACTCGTCCTCCCATTCTCGGCTTCGCCCCCGGCGACAAGGAACCGGGAATCCCGAAAGACACCGCGCGAAACATCAGACGCACGGGGGAGTTTGTCGTCAACCTCGTCGATGAAGCATCGGCGGAACTCATGAACCAGTCTTCGCAGGAACTCGATCACGGAATCAGTGAGGTGGACCTCCTCAAACTCGAAACCACTCCCAGCGTCGGCGTTGCCCCGCCGCGACTCACCGTCGCACCTGTCGCCCTCGAGTGCCGTGAATGGTCAACGCTTGAGTTTGGTCAAAACCGCCTTGTGATTGGCGTCTTCGA
>CAZOUP010000192.1:0-7102 GCA_964583035.1 uncultured Akkermansia sp. | reverse complement strand
AGCAGACGAAGCAGACGAAGCAGACGAAGCAGACGAGGCGGACGAGGCGGACGAGGCGGACGAGGCGGACGAGGCGGTTCCCGCAGTGGTCGAGCCATTGCCTAAAGGGAAGGGCGGTTGCTGGACTCTCTTTCTTAATCTCTTTTTCTTTGCTTCACTCGCGGTGCTCGTGGCGCTTGTCGTAGGCGCGCTCTGGGTTTGGGCGAAGCTCGGTAATCTTGAAAATGAGATTGTGCAGCGGGTTCGCCCCGCTCTTGAAGAGCAGGGGATTCACTTTGATTACAGCGGCTGGAAGTATCAGTATCCCCGTGGACTGGTGATCGAAAACCTCACTCTGTTCGAGACCGGGCAACTTGAGCGACCTGTTATCAAGGCCTCTGATCTGGGCGTGAACATCGACTTTATCGGCTTGATTCGGAATCGCAGTAATCCGGCTTCGGCAGAGATTTCGTTCGATGACTCCAGCGTGACCTTCTTTCAGGAATCTGAGAGAGTCGGGGAGATCTCCGATCTCGATGGCGAAATTTTTGTCAGCAAAGAGAGGGTCGATATCGAGAGCCTTGGTGCGAAAATTGAAGGGCTCGAAGTCATGGTCGTGGGAGATATCGAGCTTTCTGAAAAGCTGCCCTCGACTGATGAGGAGGGCGGAGAAGAAGGAGCTGAAGAGAAAGAACCTTTTACCCTCGATCTCAGCCCGGTCGCGAAGGTGCTGCCGTGGTTGCAAATCGAAAGCAGTGGGGCCGCCCCGGTCCTGCGAATCGATTTTTCGCTCGATGCCGATGCGCCTGAGACTGCCGAACTGTCGGCCTCATTGAACGGTCAGAGCTTTCTCTGGCAGGAGGTCCCGATCGCCTCGGTGTCTGTTTCGAGCCAGTATGATCCGTCATCTAAGATGCTGCATTTCAGCACCTTTCAAGTCGGATACGGGGAAGGTCTCATCGGTGGAACGATGGCTCTGGATCTCGAGTCAAAGGTTCTCACGGTCGAGCGAATGCAGTCGACGGTCGATCTCCTCGCTCTCGCCTCGGATCTCGATGCGGAAGTAAAAGAGTCACTTGCGGAGTTGAGCTTTGTTGATCCTCCCACGGTGCAGCTCAGCGGTACGATCCCGGTCGCGGACCCGAAGCTCGCACAGCTGGAGTTGTCTTATGATCATCGCCTCGGCTTCATCTACGCGGGGGACGATCGTTCACTTCCGGTGAGGGATCTGCGTGGAGCATTTAAATTTTCTCAGGGAACGCTCGAGACAAACGACTTCGCGGGAAAGGTCCTCGATGGAAATGTCGCGATCAATGGATCGGTCCGTCTCACCGCAGATTCGACTCCGTTTAGCGGCCTTATTGAAGTCACCAGTCTTCCTCTCGCCAATGTTGCTGACTATTTTGGCAAAGGCGAACTTGGGATGACAGGGAACATTTTCTTCGACTTCCGGGGGATCGGATACAGCGAGATTGCCAAAATCCGCGGCGGCGGCACGCTGAGAGTGGATGAGGCAAAGCTGCCGGAGTTTCCCGTGATCGGGCCGGTTCAGAAGTTTCTCGGTGCGGTCATTCCCGCCTTTGGGATCCAGGGGGAAGGTTCTCTCACCGGCGCTTACATTATCGAGTCAGGCACTCTTCTCACGAATGATCTCACCGTGGCACAGTCCGGAGCTCAACTCGTGACCAACGGGAGCCTTAAGCTGGACAGTCAGTATGTTTCGTTCACAACGAAAGCTTCGCTTCAGCCTACGCTCGCCGCTGCGACCGGATTGGCGGACAAGATCATCGAAGTCTCCGGCGATGGCGATCTCGCTAATCCCGATCTGGTATTGTCAGGGTTTCCGGCAGACTTTGCCTCGGCAAAACTGAGCGAAGTGTTAGGGACATCGCCTGAAACTCTTGGTCAGCTTAAAGGCATGATCAGTGGAGAAGAGGGCGCCGCTGCCGAAATTTTAGGAGCTCCCCTCGATGAAGCAATTGGTGAGGAACTCGGGGGTGAAGTTCGCAGCTTACTCGAGGGCATCTTCGGGGCGGGAGGGGGAGAAGCGGCCGTCGCCGAACCCACCGAAGCACCTGAGTAGGTTTGAGCGTGAGCGAGAACAAAACCGCGCCCGATTATTGAAACCGCGATCTTCTAAACCGGATCGGCATAAGCGAGACCATCCATGACCTCGATCATGGCGATGGCTGCCTCAGCCGCTTCGCGGCCTCGATTGAGCTCATCGCCGAGCGATCTTGCTTCGGCCTGCTCCGCTGTATCGACGAGAAGCACTTCGTGGATCACCGGAATGAGATGAGAAACACTCGTCTCCTGCAAGGTTTTCGTGATCGATTGCGCGATCAAATCAGCATGAGCGGTCGATCCGCGAATGATCACGCCGAGCGCAATAATCGCCAATGGCTGGTCCTCCTGACAAGCCACCGCTTCAACAACAACAGGGATCTCAAAGGCTCCGGGAACGCGCACGATATCGATCAACAGCCCCGGAGCGAGCTTCGCAATTGTGGACGATGAGGCCTCGACGAGGGCATCGGTGTATTCGCTGTTATAGCGGCTCGCGACGATGACAACACGGCCAGACTGAGCCGTGGGTGATGGGGAATCAGGAGCTGATTTAGCCATGGGAGATTAGAGAAGGTGACCGAGTTTGTCCCGCTTCGTCGAGAGATAGCGCTCGTTGTGAGGATTCGATTCGATCCGGATGGGAACCTTTTCAACAATTTCGAGATTATGTCCGTCGAGACCGACGACCTTTCTCGGGTTATTTGTCATCAGCCGGATCTTGCGAACCCCGATGTCGTAGAGAATTTGTGCGCCCATGCCGTAGTCTCGAAGGTCGGAGCCGAAGCCGAGTTTTTCATTGGCTTCAACCGTATCAAGGCCTTGTTCCTGCAATTTGTATGAGCGGATTTTATTGGCGAGACCGATGCCGCGACCTTCCTGTCTCATGTAAACAAGAACGCCGGAACCGGCTTTTTCGATCTGTTGGAGGGCACTGTGGAGCTGACTTCCGCAGTCGCAGCGGCGCGAGCCAAAGACGTCACCAGTGAGGCATTCGCTGTGGACCCGAACGAGAACTGGCTCGGACGGGTCAATCGTTCCCTTCACGAGGGCAAGATGCTCCTCGGCAGGATTCAGACGACTGCTGTAAAAAATAAGATCAAAAACTCCGAAGTCGGTCGGCATTTCGATTTGCTCGATGCGTTCGATTAATTTCTCTTCACGCCGGCGATACTTGATCAGCGATTCGATCGTCCCGATTTTCAGACCGTGCTTCTCCGCAAACTTAAGGAGCTCGGGAAGGCGCGCCATTGTTCCGTCCTCGTTCAGGATTTCGCAAATGACACCGGCTTCTTCGAGTCCGGCAAGACGGGCGAGATCGACCGCTGCCTCGGTGTGACCGGCGCGGCGGAGAACTCCTCCGGGGACTGCCTGGAGCGGGAGAATATGCCCCGGACGAACGAGGTCCTGAGGCTCGGAAAGAGGATTGGCGAGAATTGAAATCGTTTTCGCCCGGTCGGCCGCGCTGATTCCTGTCGTGACGCCTTCGGAGGCATCGACCGCGATGGTGAAGTTTGTGCCGTGTGACTCGGTGTTGCGGCGCACCATGAGCGGGAGACCGAGGCGCTCCGCTGCTGCCGGGAGGATGGGGGCGCAGATCAGGCCCCGTCCATGAGTGGCCATGAAATTCACCATCTCCGGGGTGATTTTTTCCGCCGCACAGATGAGGTCGCCCTCATTTTCGCGATCTTCGTCATCGACGACGATGACCATTTTGCCGGCACGGATGTCGGCGATAACTTCTTCGATAGGGCTGAATGCCATGAATGCTGGAGGTTGAAAGAGCGCCCGGAGGTCAGGCGTGAAATTCGTCGTCAGGGTTAAATTTCGGGACTGGAATATTGAGGATTTTGAGGCCGTTTCCGACCGCACGGTGGCGGCAGCCGGGCTTGATGAGAACGGCGGTTCCGGGGGTCAGCGGATGGATCTGGTCATCGAGCTCGATGTGACCTTCCCCTTCGAGAATGTAATACATCTCGGTCATTTTGGCATGATAGTGCTTTTCGCTATCCTGCTTGATCTCAACGAGATGCATCGAGGCGACCTCGTTCTCGTCGTTCATGAAAGCACGCCGCGACTGACCACAGGGGCAGGGCGTGGGCTCAATCTCCGCGAGCCGGGCGATCTGAAAATTCTTTTCGATCACTTCGTGTTCCATGTCATAGTTTACGCATGGCGGAAAGGGTTTGAAAGGGAAGCTTTCGATATGTTTCCCCCTTGGCCCCTTTTTGATCATGATTTCCCGAACTCCCACTTTTCTTCTCATCCTTTCCTGTCTCACCCTGTCGGCTCTCGTGAGTTGTGAAAAAGCGCAGGAGCCTCCCGTCGAACCTCCTGTAGCTGAGGCGGCCGTTTCCAGTGGGACGCCTCTCCCAACGAGTGGACAGCGTCCGCTCACGGGCGAAGAACAGAAAATTGTTGTCGATCAGCTCATGAAAGCGCGGGCGCAGCAGCAGGCGCAGGGCCTCGGCAGCGGTGGAGTCAAAGTGAACGGGGCGTGGAATTACAACGGTTATTCCTATCTCAGTCCCGATCCGAACGCGGCAATCGAAGCGCGTCTCGTCGCCGTGGATATCACCGTGACCGGTCACACGCAGCATTTTGACATTGATGATATCGAGATCGTGGACGGGGCAAATCTCATGAGTTACGGCAGTGATCCTCACGCCACGTCGCTCACCCTCGAGGGAAAAATCATGCCGGAAGGGCAATGGCCCGAAACTTCGCCGAAGGCGAATCGGTGGCTTTTAATTTACGCGTATCCTAAGCAGTCGCCGGCCTTTCACCTCTATTATTGGGGAAAAGCGCTCACGAACGAGCCGGTCAGCTTCGGAGGGGGAGGACTCGCCCTGCCGTATCCTCCGAAGGAGGAAGTCGGCGAGTAGCGAAAGGTGAAAAGGTAGTGGGTCCGGTCACGGTTCCGACGACGGAGGATGGGTCGAAGACCGCGCGGCATGGCGGGTCGGCATTTTACCAAATGCTACGTTTTACCGGCGCACCGCATCACGCACTTTTTCGGTCGTCGGGAGATAGCGGTAGTAGACCTCGAGCATGAGGATGGCCCAGGTCGTATTCGTGATCAGCGAGTCTTCCGGAGCGTGAATTCCGATTCCGTTTCGCAGCCATGATCCATCCTCGTTCTGGGCATTGAGAATTTTCGGCTGCATCTTCCCGTTGTATTCTTCCCACTCTTCGCCGCCGTGGATGAAGAAAACCTGCATGTCATAATAGGGGGCGTAGTAAAAGTCACCGAGTGAGGGGATGACGGTTCGTCGCTTTAGATACCGAAGACCTTTTCCATAAGCAGCCGAGTCCATTCCCTTCCAGTTCTGAAGGCCGAGGAGCGCCGCGCCCGTGAGGCTCTCGCGACCAAGAAGTTCATCGACATGATATTTAAAAGCGCCCTCGTTATCCTGGATTTTGGGGAGGTAATTTCCCACGGCCCGGTCGAGGGCACGGCTCACTCCGCTCACGGAAATGCCGGCGGTGTGGGCTGCTTTGAGCGCCTGAATCTTCCACCCTGACACCGACATATCATCTTTCGTCTTTCCCAGGTAGGGCCAGCCGCCGAGCTCAGTCTGTTCATTCATGATGATCCCGACGGCCTTGGTGATGGCTGACTCAAGCGGGGGGATCGCCCTCCCGCTCTCTTTCGTCATCGAGTAAAGTTCACACAGGGCGTAGGTCCCGATCGCGTGCTCGTAGGCTTCGTGCGCGCCTTCCTCGCCGGAGGTCATGAGACCGTTGTTTTTCCGCGCCCGATCAATGAGATAAACCGCCGCGTCGGCAACGAGATCGCCGTATCTCATTGACTCGGGCGTTTCACAATGTCCGAGAAAAGCGAGCAGGGTCAGCCCGGTCATGCCGACGTGATAGCGGTTGCCGAAGGAGCCGTCGTCGTTCTGTTTGGTGGCGAGAAATTCGAGCCCCTTTTTCACGGCGATCTCAGCCCGCTCGTCGCCACCTGCCTCGCGAAGACGGTTCATGCGTTCGGTGAACGAGCACCGTGATTGCATCCCGGCGGGAATAGAGCCGACATTCGACAGGCCCCCGAAGCCACTCATCGACATCGCGAAGCTGTTGGGGTTGGCGGAAAGCGAGATCGCCGAAAGCGAAGCATCGGCCTCGATCGTCGTCGGAACCGAAATCTCCGAGAAGGCATCGACGGAAACTGTGAGCTGGATTTCCGGCGGAGCGGCCGTCTCTTTCATTTTCTTCCGGTCGAGGAGTCGCTGATCGAGGCCCTCTTCGGTCGATGGCGGGGCGCTCGCGGTGACGCGCGGCGGAAGCGGTGGCGGTGTCGTCAGGCCGAGAAAACAGAGCGCAATGATGAGCACAAGATGCACGACACCGGCAATGATGAGGGCACGGATCTTGTCAGGCTTGTCGGGGAGGCGATCCGCGATTTCGACAGCAGGAACAAAAGGCTTTCGTTGTTGTTCCTCGGTCAGGGCGGTGTTCGCATCAAAATTCGAGAGATCCTCATGCGCCGGGGGGACCGGAACATGCTGGGCCGGCACCGGCGTGAGCGCCTTTTGTCGGAGCGCGTTCTGAAACGCCTCCTTCTGGTTCGCGATACCCGGAGTCGTCGGGTTGGAAATGGTGTAACGCTGGAGAAAGCCGAGACCTTCCTCGATGTCATGACTTCCGAGAATCGTCGCGGCAAAGAGAATGTTCTTTTCGTTATTCGGAATCTGAGGAGCGGTCCCGATCAGGGCTGCCGCTTCCTGATATCGGCCGACATCATAGTATTCGAGAATGATCGAACAACGGAGCGGCCAGTCACCCGGAGTGGCATTCAGTTGGTTTATTCGATCTTCCATGGGCAGGGTGGGGGAAAGAGAGGGCGGAATAACAAGCAGCGCCCCCCCCGTTTCGCAGGACGCGAGAAGGTATCATCCGATCACCCTGAGCGACAAGAGCAATTGATCGGACCGTTCAGTTTTGTGCCCTGAAGGTAGCTGCGAGCGCCCCGCTCGCAGAATGATCGATCTGACGCGAGCTAGATCCAAGATCCAAGATCCAAGATCCAAGATCCAAGATCCAAGATCCAAGATCC
>CAZOUP010000191.1:0-7163 GCA_964583035.1 uncultured Akkermansia sp. | reverse complement strand
CGTGAGACGCTTCACATTCGACCCGTCCGCGTCAGAGATATAAATCTCCATCGGGAACTTCTTATCGAGCTTAAAGAACTTCTGATCCTCCTCACTCATCGAGCCGTCGTAAGCCTGACGATTCGAGGCAAAGACGATGTGTTTCCCGTCGTTAGAGTAAGCGCCCTCCGCATCATAGCCCTCGACGTTTGTCAGATTCCGATACTCGCCCGACTCGAGGTCATACTCAAAAATTTCAAACTGAGCATCGTAATCCCACGAATACTTCCGCGCCGTCGCCGACTCCCGCTCCGCATACTCAGCCTCCTGAAGGGCCTCCGACTCGGCATCTTCATGGGTCGAAGCAAACATCACCTTCGTCCCGTCCGGATGAATCCACGCACAAGTCGTCTTTCCCGTCCCCGGGGAAATCCGCTCCGTGTCCCCCGTTTCCAGATCGAGCAGATAGATCTGATAAAAAGGGTTCCCCTCTTCCCGCTCGCTTTGAAACACCATCTTCGTCCCGTCCGCCGAGAAATACCCCTCGCCGGCACGCTTCCCCTCAAACGTAAGCTGCCGAATCCCCGACATCAAAACCGCCTCACTCACCTCAGGCGTTTCCCCGGCCGGGGCGGAAATGACAATCGCAAAAAAGATCGCAATCCAACCCTGTTGAATGCGTGACCTAACCCTGTTAGATCCGAGATAGAAAAAAGACTGACTCATTGCTGTTACCATACGCATGCATCACAGATTGCGAACCCGCAGCTTTTGTTCAATCATCCGTGATGACGGCCCTTCCCGTAATGACGGTGACTAGATTTGCCCCCAGCCCGACCGGACACCTCCACCAGGGGCACGCTTTTGCCGCGCTCGCAGCATGGAATTTCGCGAAGGAACGCGACGGCCGTTTTCTCCTTCGCATCGAAGACATCGACTTCAACCGCTGCGCACCGGACAATACGCCGCAGATTTTCCAAGACCTCGCCTGGCTTGGCCTTGAGTGGGAAGAGCCCGTTCGGATTCAGAGCGATCACCTCGACGACTACCGGAAAGCCGCCGAAACCCTGCGGGACGGCGGATTCCTCTACCCCTGCTTCTGCACCCGCAAAGAGATCGAGCGCGAGATCGAATCCGCCGCCCGCGCCCCCCACGGCAGCGAAGGCCCCATCTACCCCGGAATCTGCCGCGCCCTTTCGACCGACGAAAGTGACAGCCGGATCGCCGCCGGAGAATCCCACGCCCTGCGCCTTGATCTCGAAAGAGCCCTCGCCGCGACCGGCCCCGACCTCACCTGGTCCGATTCCGCCGCCGGAATACAAACGGCCCACCCCGAAATCCTCGGCGACGCCGTCATCGTCCGCAAAGACATTGGCACCAGCTATCACCTCGCCGTCGTGCACGATGACGGGCTTCAGGGCATCACCGACATCGTCCGAGGCGTTGATCTTTTTGAATCAACCCATCTCCACGTCGTCCTCCAAAAGTTGCTCGGAATTCCCACGCCGAACTACCATCACCACCCCCTCCTCACCGACGAAGCCGGCCACCGCCTCGCGAAACGCAATCAATCGATCACCCTGAAAAGCCTGCGCGAAAGTGGCATGGCGGCAACGAAGTTGATCAAAACCTGCCGACCGTAACCCAAAACATTATTTCTCAAGGTAGAGGCGTGCGGCCCGCGCGCCTGAACACCCCGAGCCCACCTCTTCTTCTTACTCCTCATCATCTTCTTAATCTTTGCCAAAAGCGCGAGAAGAAGAAGATTGAGATGAGGAAGAAGAGTCACGATTCACCCCAGCCCATGGGCTGGATGCCCATTCCACAAAAAAGCGGCGTCAAGCTGCCGCACTCCACCTTTCACCGGCGCCTTCCCAACATCCAACATCGAATGCGTGATCGCACCTACCATCCTCTCGCTAAGTCCGCTGAACTCGAAGAAGGCAAAGGCCGCCCCTACGAACTCGACGGCCACCGCATCGCCCTCGTTCGCCATGAAGGCATCGTTTACGCAATCGACGACCTCTGCCCCCACGCCGACGCCTCTCTCGCCTTCGGCCCAGTCGAAAACGGCTGCATCGCCTGCCCCTGGCACTACGCCGAGTTCCGCCTTTCCACCGGAGAAGCCCTCAGCGGCCCGACCCCGCGAGGCATCCGCACCTACGCCGTCGAGGAGTCGGACGGGCAAGTCTCCATCTGCCTCGAATTGACCGCTTCCGGAGAGAACGCAGAAACTTCCCCCGAAGCGTAATCATTTCCTTGACGGAAAAGCCCTTCACTGGCACTTTTCCGACCCTCGAAAGAGCCTTGGCTCCAAGGGGCACAGATCAAATTTTAGGTTCGATGGCTGAGTGGTCGAAAGCGCTTCTTTGCTAAAGAAGTGAACTCGAAAGGGTTCCGTGGGTTCGAATCCCACTCGGACCGTATTTTTAAGGCCAGTTGTCTCAGCGAAGCGGGGCAGCTGGCCTTCAACATTACGAGTGGGGTTCGAACCACAGTTCGATTCAAAAAGAGCCTGGCAAATGGAGACCTCACTCATTGCCCGGCAGACTTAAATGATAAAGATTTCGATCATAACCGCTTGCTTCAATGCAGAGAAGACCATTGCTGACTGTTTAAAATCAGTTAATTCTCAGACGCATCCCGATATAGAACACATCATCATTGATGGTGCCTCCACAGATTCCACCATGCTCATTCTCAAAAAGCATTGTGATGCGTCGACTAAAATAATTTCAGAACCAGATGAAGGGATCTATTTCGCTCTCAACAAAGGAATAGCGATGGCGACAGGTGATGTTATCGGGTTTCTTCATGCCGATGACGTTTTTAACGACGATTTTGTGTTGCGGTCAGTCGCTTCTACTTTCGAGACAACTTTGACCGCAGCCTGCTATGCCGACTTGCTCTATGTGAAGCAAGACCAAACCAATATCATCGTGAGGGAATGGAAATCTTCTCCCTACACAAAGGGAATGTTCCGCCGCGGCTGGATGCCTCCTCATCCCACCTTCTATGCGACACGATCCACATATGCCTCATTCGGATCATTTGATACTTCTCTAAATATAGGAGCGGACTGGGATCTCCTCGTCCGATTTATGGAAATTCACGATATATCCAGTTTCTATGTTCCTGAAGTTTGGATTCGCATGCGATTGGGTGGCACTTCCAACCGGAGTATCCAGAATATTGTGAGGAACAACTGGGAAACATGGAATCGATTTAGGGAACATTTCGGTTTTCTACCTAGCTTGCTATTTCCTCCCCTGAAGTGGATTCACCGCTTAAAGCAATTCAAACATTCCTGATCTTAGATTGTTTGCCAAAAGCCTGTTCGTAAAAATAGTGAGCCAAAATTTTCGGAGGTAGGTGCGCTTCATAGAAGTAATCATCGCTAGCGTCATGCAGCACTCGGCTAAGGATAAGTCTTTGCTCGAGCTGCGCGAGGCGATTGCAAAGCGCACCAGCTCAATGATCCGGCGCGTTCTCCTCGCTTACGCCTCCCCTTTCACGATGCATCCGAGTCTTTCCGCAATGTTCCCGGGATCGAAGAACCGTAAGCCAGTCTCCAAGGCTCATCTCAAGCTCCAACGGGTCGTGGATCTGCTCACGGGACGATGGACCCAGTTCTCGATTGATCGATGCGAGCGCAATCACTTGAAGGCGGCGATAGATTTATGCCACCGCCGCACGATGTTTAACAGCTCGATTCACAATCGAACCGAACTAACCCCAACCCGGAACTCACTCAGCGAAATCCTCGAATCCGTCCCGCATTTGGCCCCTTAGGTTTGTACCAACAGGGTTAAGTCAATGACCATACCCTGTTCAACGCCCGCGTGCCAACGCCACGAGGATCGCTTTCTGGGCATGGAGACGGTTTTCGGCTTCCTGAAAAATCTCATCAGCACGGGCTTCAAGAAGTGTCTCTGTGATCTCTTTGTCCCGATAGGCCGGGAGACAATGCTGAACGATCGCTCCGTCATTCGCGAGCGCGAGCAGCGATTCGTTGACCTGAAAAGGAGCGAGAATCTTGAGCCGGTCGGCCGCTTCCGCTTCTTTCCCCATGCTCACCCAGGTATCGGTGTAGAGGACGTCAGCCCCATCGGCGGCAGCCTTGGCGTCATCGCTCAAGGTCACGGGAGCCTCCCCGAGCCGACTCATGAATTCATCATCGGGCTGGAACTCTTTCGGCGCAGCAATAACCAACTCGAACCCGAGTCGCTTCGCCGCCCAGGCCCAGGATCGGCCCATGTTGCAGTCACCATCGCCAAAAAAGACGACCTTTTTTCCGTCCCAGCCGCCGAGGCGCTCACGGATCGTCTGGAGATCCGCGATGATCTGGCAGGGATGTTCTTCGTCGGTGAGGGCATTGATCGTCGGAATCTTTCCGTAGTCTGCAAAATCAACGACATCCTGCTGATCAAAAGTCCGGATGATTGCGCCATGGACCATGCGTCCAAGAACTCGAGCGGTATCCTTAATCGGTTCGCCACGCCCTAACTGAACATCATTCGAATTCAGGAACATGGGGCGGGCCCCGAGTTCGTTCAAACCAACTTCAAAGCTGACGCGGGTCCGGGTTGAGGACTTGGTGAAGATCATCGCCCAGGTTTCACCCTTGAGCGGCTTCTCCGCGCCGCGGCCACGGTCCGACTTTAGCTGAATCGCCTCTGCAACGAGCGACTCGATCTCTTCTTTCGTAAGATCTTCAATGCCTAAAAAATGCTTCATCCTGTTTTACCTTTCCAAAAAGCCCACCTCTCAGAGAAGAGAGTCGAGCACGTTCTTAAAGAGGCTCAAGGCCTCGTCCACTTCTTCATCCGGCACATCCAGTCTCGGAAGCCAGCGCACCACGGTTTCCCCGGCAGGCACTGTCAGCATGCCCTGCTCCATCGTCGCGAGGACGACATAGAGACTCGGAGTCTTCCCTGAATCGACAAAGGCGGCCGACTGCTGCATTGCCTCCAGATTCAGAACAAATCCTAACATTAATCCAGATCCCCGCAGTGAAGCGATGAGTGGGTGATTCCATCCCGCGACGGCTTCCTTAATCCGCTTCTCCTGATGCTTCACATTTTCGAGAACCCCACCTTCTTCAATCGCTTTGAGGAGCGCGAGCGAGACGGCTGATCCGAGCGGCGTTCCGCCGAAGGTCGAGCCGTGAGTTCCCGGTCCCATCGCGCCGGCGCATTCGTCACTCGCCCAGAGAGAACCGATCGGGAAGCCTCCGCCAAATCCTTTGGCCCAGCTCACCGCATCGGGCTCGGCTTCGATTCCGGTTCCCTCAAGGAGGGTTCGCCATCCGCACCAATCGCCGGTCCGACCGGAGCCGCACTGCACTTCGTCATACATGAGAAGCGCGTCGTGCTCTTTACACAGCGCCGCTGCCGCCGCCATGAATTCCGGAGTTGCCGGGTTGATGCCACCTTCGCCCTGAAGCGGTTCGAAAAGGATCGCAGCGGTCTTTTCGTTGACGGCCTCTTTGAGAGTTTCGATGTCGTTAAACGGAACGTGCAGAAAGCCGGGGAGGAGCGGATCAAATCCGATTTTCACTTTGTCCTGACCAGTCGCCGCGATCCCACCGAGGGTCCGACCATGAAACGACTGCTTGCAGGTGATGACGACATTTTTCCCCGCTTCCACGCCATACTTGTCATAGGCCCGCTTCCGCGCCAGCTTGATGAGGCCATCATTGGCCTCCGCGCCGCTGTTGCAGAAAAAGACTTTTCCGGGCCGTTCAAGCATCGTTTCGACGACAAACTGCGCGAGCTCGGCCTGCTCCCGGATCTGATAAAGATTGGAACAATGAATAAGTTTTTCACCCTGCTCCCGGAGCGCGCGGGTCATCGGCCCGGGGCAATGCCCGAGGGCGCAGACGGCGATTCCGGTCACAAAATCGAGGTAGCGTTTCCCCTCCTCGTCCCAGAGGTAGCCGCCTTTGCCATGCGAAAACGCAATCGGGAACCGTCCATAATTCCCAAGCACAAACTGCTCTGTTAACTCAGCGGTGGTCATTTCACGATTTCGGTTCCGATCCCTGACTGGGTAAAAATTTCCAACAACAACGAGTGGGAAATGCGACCATCGATCATGTGAACTTTCCCGACACCGGCGTTCAGCGCATCGACGGAAGAACGGACTTTAGGAATCATCCCGCCTCCGATGGTGCCGTCTTCAATGAGGCCTTCGACTTCGGACACGTTCAGCGAATGGATCAAAGTCGATTCATCCGACGGATCCTGCATCAGTCCGCGAACGTCGCTGAGGTAAACCAGCTTCGCGACCTTGAGCTCGGCAGCGAGAGCGCTCGCGGCGAGGTCGGCATTCACATTTAAGCTGAGCTTGGTTTCTACTTCGGAAGCAACCGGCGAAATCACCGGAATCGTTTCGGTTGAAATCGCGGCTCTTATTTTAGAGAGATCAAAGCCAACCACCTTGCCCACGCGTCCGAGTTCAACTTCGCGATTTTCATCCTGCGACCAGCCTTTAAGCCGCTCACCAATGAAGGTTTCATTTCCCGCCACGCCAAGAACGCGGCCGCCGAAACTCTCGATCCCTTTGACAAGGCCCGGATTAATTTCCCGGCTCAGGGTCCGTTCGACAATGCCCATCGCTTCGTCCGTCGTCACTCTGAGACCTCCGATAAAAGTCGCCTCAAGGCCCGCTTTTGCCATCGCGGCGGAGATTGCCTTTCCCCCGCCATGAACAACGACCGGGTTGATGCCCGCGACTTCCATGAAGACGATATCGCGAAGGAGACGGCGGACCAATTCAGGGTCCTCCATCGCACTTCCGCCGACCTTGATGAGAAAAGTTTCCCCGCGGAATTGTTGCAGATAAGGCAATGCCTCGACCAGCACGGCGGCCTTCTCTATCTGCTGCTGAAAAGTAGACTCCATCGGAAAAGTGAAGCGCCAAACATCGACGAAATCCCTTGCCGCGCAAGGAAAGAATCCGCTGCATTGGTAGCCCGCGTCGGACCTACCTGGCTCGATTCAGCGCGTATTCCTCGCGATTGAAGAGCACATATTCCGGAGACAGATCGGAAGTGAAGAGATTGAACTCTCCCTTCCCGAGATGCAGATCGATCCCGACAGTGAACTGATCGCCAGCCACGGCTGCGCTGAGTTTATCGATATGGGTATTTGCCGCGAGCCCATTCTGCGCCGCGAGGACGC
>CAZOUP010000190.1:0-7501 GCA_964583035.1 uncultured Akkermansia sp. | reverse complement strand
GTTCAAATTTCCCTCGACCTGACTGACATTGACGAAGCGCTCGAAACGGCCGCCCTCGCAATGCGGGCGGGAGTTGACTGGCTCGAGGCAGGCACGCCGCTCATCCTCGCTGAGGGCCTGCACGGAGTTCGGGCGCTTCGTGAGGCCTTCCCGGAAACCCCCATCATAGCCGACTTGAAAACGATGGATGGTGGCTATCTCGAGGCGGAAATGATGGCCAAAGCCGGTGCCACTCATGTCGTCGTCATGGCCCGTGCTCACCCCGAAACGATCAAATGCGTCGTCCGGGCCGGTGCTGATTTCGGGGCGAAAGTCATGGGTGATAATCTCGGCTGCCCCGACATGATCGCCGGGGCAAAAGAGCTGGAAGACCTCGGCTGCGATTACGTCATTCACCACATCGGGTATGATGAGAGGCGTGGCATCGCCGCCGCCGGTCATCGAATGCCGAACCCGCTCGACCAGCTCAGGGAAGTCGTCGCTTCCGTTAGGGTGCCGGTCCAGGCCGTGGGCGGTCTCACTCTGGAACAGGCGATTCAATGCCCGCAGTATGGTGCTCCCCTTGTTGTGCTTGGGGCGCCGTTGACGATTGATGCGGATTCTTTCAAGACAGCCGGGGGTGACCTTGAGGCTTCACTTCGCCTTATTTGTGATACGATCCATTCTCAGGATGTCCCTGCTTTCTCATGAGTTCCCCCGCCGTCATCAACTTTGCTCCCGAAAAGGGATCCGTCGAAATCCGTGAAATTGACCGTCCCGAAATTGGTCGAGCCGATGTCCTGATCGAAGTCGCTAACGTGGGCGTCTGCGGCAGTGATCTCCACCAGTGGACCGCTGATCATTCCTGGCCGGTGAACTACCCGGTCGTGCTCGGACATGAATTCGGGGGGCGTATCGTCGAAGTTGGCAGTGAGGTCGAGGGATGGAATGAGGGCGACCGCGTCGTTTCGGAAACGGCCGCAGTCATCAGCGAGAATAATCCAATGACGCGACGGGGACTCTACAATCTCGACCCGACTCGGAAAGGTTTTGGTTATGGAGTGAACGGCGCGATGACCAAATACGTGAGCGTTCCGTCGCGGATTCTTCACCCCATTCCGGATTCGTTGCCGTTTGAACAAGCCTGTCTCACGGAACCCTGTTGCGTCGCCTACAGTGCGGTGGTGAAAAATGCGAAGATCGAACCGGGTGATCGTGTCGTCGTGTTAGGGCCCGGGACGATCGGGATTCTTTGCGCGGCCATGGCCCAGTTGTGTGGCGCCGAAGTGGCCATCGTCGGACTCGAGCAGGACGCACCGCGGCTTGAGATTGCAAGACTGTATGGGTGCGAAGTCATCATCGGCGATGCCACGGCCTGGACGAAAGAGCGGGATGGCCTCGGTTGCGATGGCGTCATCGATGCAGCAGGGGCGAGCGCCACCCTGAAGATCGCCCTCGATCTGGTGAGGCCCGCCGGCTGGATCAGCAAAGTTGGATGGGGACCTCAACCGCTGAACTTCAGTCTCGATCCGCTCGTTCAGAAAAACGTGACCTTGCAGGGAAGCTTCAGCCACAACTGGCCGATCTGGGAGCGGGTCATTGCCTTGCTCGCAAGCGGAAAGCTCGACGTCCGTCCCATCATCGGAGGTGTCTGGCCGATCACCGAGTGGCAGGAAGCGTTTGAATTGATGCACTCGGGTAAAGTTGTGAAGAGTGTCCTGAAGCCTGTGTGAGGATCGGGGCCGGGGAGCGGACCCCGATGCCATTGCGGCAATCGCGTCTTCGGATTCCCTGCCGGGTTCATGCTTACTTTGTCCCGCCGGAATGTCGGAGACGAAAAGAGCCGGAGCCATCTAGATTTCGAACACGAAGCTCGCTTTACCTTGTGCTTCCTCGTTGAGTTTCGCGCAAACGACCTTGCACATCTCGAAGATGCCCTCGTCGGCAATCGAGTAGAAAACCTGATTTCCCTTTTTGTCACGACGGATGAAGCCGGTCTCGGCGAGAACTTGCAGTTGCTTGGAAACATTTCCCTGGGAGCCGCCGACACGCTCAACCAGTTCGCCAACACCGCAGGGGCCCGATTTCAGCTCCTGCAAAATCGCCAGTCTCGTCGCATCGGAAAAGGCATGAAATACTTTCGCGACCCGCTCTAATCCCGCCCGATCTAATTTTTGTTTGTTTCCCATTAAAATTTTCGGTTGCTACTTTTTAAATATTTGTATATTGGAATATACGAACAATAAAGAGAGGTTCAACGAGCTTGTCTGAATTTTTTATCAAACCAATCAACGAAAAGATATTGAACCATGAGTGCAAACGAAAAGACTCCCTCGTCTAAAAGGTCTGAATTTTCTCTCAGTCGCAAAAAATGGAGTCCTTACGCCGTTGGCGTGGGGATTGGCGTCCTGAGTTGGCTCGTGTTTCTGGTCGTCAACAAGCCCCTTGGAATGTCGACCGAGATTTCTAAGCTCTCCGGATGGGTTGCCGGAATTTTCATGGGAGAGGAGGCGATGACTCAGAATTCCTACTGGGCTGAAAAGACTCCGGCCTTCGGCTACAGCACGGTCTTCCTCATCTTCACGGCGGTTGGGTCTTTCCTTAGCGCTAAGTTATCGGGCGACCTCTTCGCAGAGAAGGTTCCCGCGCTCTGGGAAAAATATCAGGGTTCCAGCGTCGCGAAGCGGATGATCGCGGCTTTCACCGGAGGGGTTCTCCTGCTCTTCGGCGCACGCATGGCGGGCGGCTGCACGAGTGGCCACGGCATCAGTGGAACGATGCAGCTCGGCCTCTCGAGCTGGTTGTTTTTTCCGGTGATGTTCGTCACGGGAATTGTCACCGCGAAGTTTTTATTCAGAAGTAAAGCGGTTTGAACTACATCCGAACCCTCTCTTAAGAACTCAGTCTCTACCTTATTTTCATGAACCTACCCATTGCAAAAGACTCAACCACAGGCCTGATCCTCTCAGCGTTGTTTGGCCTCATTTTCGGCATCCTTTTAAACAAAGGACGTGTCACCCAGTATGATGTGATCGTGAATCTCTTTCGGCTGAAAGATTTCACGGTGATGAAAATCATGCTCACGGCCATCATCGTGGGTGGGCTTGGCGTCTCTGCGATGATGGGGATGGGTTGGATCGAGGCCTATCAGATCAAGGCGGCGAATCTTCTCGCGGTCGCGCTCGGGAGCGCGATTTTCGGAGTCGGCATGGCCTTGCTGGGATATTGCCCGGGCACGGGGGTCGCGGCGATGGCCGCAGGGCGACTTCACGCGGCGGTGGGCTTTTTCGGGATGATCGTTGGCGGAATCGTTTATGCATTCAGCCACGGGTGGCTCAAAGAAAATATCCTCAGCGTTGCCGCGATGGGGAAAGTCAGGCTTCCCGATGTAACGGGGATTCCCGCCATGGCGTGGTGGGTGATTTTGATTCTCATCGCCGGCGGTGCTTTCTATTTGCTGGAGAGGAAATTTCAGCCCGCAGGGGACGAGGCCTAATTTGACCCTGCTCCCTGAGAGCCCGGCGATTTACCCTGACGAAAATATAATCCACTGAAATGAAGACGCCTCTTTTTCTATTCATCGCCCTCATGATCGGATCTTCCCCTATGGCCGTCCCCGCGCAGGGTCAGGGGAAAGGCGGTAAAGGTCAGGGGGGAATGCCGGAAGAAATGCGCGAAGTTATTCACGGGCTTTTTGAAGGGCACGAAACGATCCGGCGCGAGGTGAAGATGACGGACACGGGTTATCGAGCCACGACCACCTCGACCGATCCTGTGGTGGCTACCCATTTGCAAACCCACGTGAAGCAGATGAAAGCGCGCCTCGAACGCGGTCTCAGGGTTCGCCGCTGGGACCCTGCCTTCGAAGAGTTTGTGAAACACTATGACGAGATCGAAATTGAGATTACCCCGGTCGAAGGCGGGATCTCAGTTGTGGCCGCGGGCAGGAATGACGAGGCGCGAAGGGTGGCGCAAAACCACGCGGGGATCATCACTCAATTCGTTGAACAGGGATGGAGCGAGCATGACAAGACTCATGCTGCTGTCATGTCAGGGAAGAGCGGTCCCGATGCGGCGGACAATAAGAAGGAACCCGAATCAAACGCGGAAAACAATCACGACTCCCTGCCACTTTCGGCAGAGCAAAGAAAGAAGTGTCTCGAGCTCGGCGAAAAAGCCTCCTCTGCGCTCATGAATAATCTGGGCACTCAGCTCAAAGCAGCTCTCGCCGGGGGCGATCTCATCGCAGCGGTCTCAGTTTGCACGGCCGCGGCGCAGCCGATCACCGCGGCTGTGAGCGGGGACTTTGCAGGGATTACGGTGACAAGGACATCTCTAAAAACACGCAACGCGGAAACCAATCGGCCTGATGCCACAGATCGCGACGTCCTCGAGAAATGGGCGCACATCGCCGGGGATTCCCGGGAAATTGAGCCCGTCATCGTCCCGCGGCACGAGAACGAAGTCCGTTACTATCGGCCAATATTCATTCAGGAAGCCTGCTTAAAGTGTCATGGTCCCACTGAATCCATGGATGGAACTCTGCGTCGCTTTCTCGCCAGGACTTACCCGGAGGATCAGGCGCTCGGTTATGAAGTGGGTGATCTACGCGGCGCGTTTCGCGTCGAGATTGAGCTGAGCGAACTGCTGAAGACAGCGGAGTGATCTACCCCGCGGGGGCGTGTCGGGGGCGAACCAGCCCGGCGCAATTCCACGCGAAATGTTTTCGTGAAGTCAGGTCTGATTCGATAGAGTGGTACGCTAATGAAGTTCGCCGCCGCTGTCTTTTTCTCCCTCCTTGCGACCTTGAGTCTCTCTGTTGAGATTCCGGCAAAGCCGAATATCCTTTTCATCCTTGCCGACGATCTCGGCTACGGGGACCTCGGTTGCTACGGCTGTGATGACATCAAAACGCCTCATCTCGATCAACTCGCGGCGGAGGGTTTAAAATTCACGGACTTCTATGCCAATGCTGCCGTCTGCACCCCGACGCGGGCTGCGTTTCTGACCGGGCGCTATCAGCAGCGGATTGGCTTGGATAATGCGCTCTACTATCAGGAAACGGGGCGCGGTTTGCCGGAGGACGGGGAGACGATTGCGGATGCGCTCGCTGGTGCCGGCTATCGCACGGGCCTCTCGGGGAAATGGCATCTCGGCTATGACTTCGAGCGCCAGCCATTACAGCAGGGTTTCGAACATTTTTTCGGACTACTCGGCGGGAATCACCACTACTTCGAGCACATGGATCGCATCGGGGTTCATGATCTTTGGTTAGGAAATAAGCCGGTCGAGCGCGAAGGTTACTCGACCGATCTCATCACTGAAGACGCAATCCGGTTTATAGAGAAAGAGGATGATCGACCTTTCTTTCTGTTTCTTTCTCATCCCGCGCCGCATTTTCCCTGGCAGGGGCCGGAGGATATTGACAAAGAGGTGCAGCCGAAAAATAAGTCATGGCAGCTTGGTGACCGTGAAACCTACGCTGCGATGGTCGAGCGAATGGATGAAGGGATCGGAGCAGTTCTCGCGAAACTTGATGAGTTGGGAATGCGCGAAAACACCCTCGTTATCTTTACCTCTGACAATGGCGGGCACACCTACTCGCGAAACGATCCAATGCGGGACTACAAAGCGACGATATGGGAGGGTGGCACGAGAGTGCCCTGTCTTGTGCGTTGGCCGTCAGTGATTCCCGCCGGGGCAGTTACCTCACAGGTCGGGATTACGATGGATTGGACCGCGACGTTTCGACGCCTTGCCGGATTGAGCGCCGATCCCGCCGGTGAGGACGGGATCGATTTGAGTGGAATCCTCACTCAGCCAAGACACGAGGTGGAGCGGACCCTGTTCTGGAGGCGGAAGAAAGGAGCGGTGCGAAAAAATGTGGAAGAGGGCCTTTCAGTCCGGAGGGGAAAATGGAAACTTGTTGAGCAGGCGAGCGGGGAACGCCTTCTTTTTGATCTCGAGAATGATGTCAGCGAGTCAGATAATTTGCTGGAGCAGTATCCAGAGGTCGTTGAAGAATTGAGTGAGGCACTCGTCGCCTGGGAAGCGGACCTGAAAATCTGAAGCTCTATGAGACTGAAAGACAAATCCATCATCGTCACCGGCAGTTGCACCGGGATCGGGAAAGCGATTGCGAAGCGCTGTGCCAGCGAGGGCGCGCGGGTCGTCATTCATGGACTGGAGCGCGACTGGGGGGAGTCTCTCGTTGCGGAGATTGGCCCTGACCGCGCCACTCTTTTGATCGAAGACCTCGCGCACCCCGACTGCGCCGGAAACCTCGTCGATCTCGCGGTGAACTCATTCGGCAAACTCGACGCCGTCGTGAACAATGCCGCCATTGTCGCCTCCGGAGACATCCACACGACCGACCTGATTGAGTTTCGCCGGATCCTCGAGATCAACACTCTGGCCCCTTATCGGCTGATTCAGGCGGCGCTTCCTGACCTCACTGAGACCAGTGGCAATGTCCTTAACATAGGCAGCGTTAATGCATGGTGCGGCGAGCCAAACCTCATGGCTTACTCAGTTTCAAAAGGGGCTCTCATGACCCTGACACGGAATCTCGGAGACACCCTCATGCGGGAAAACGGTGTGAGGGTAAATCAGATTAATCCCGGCTGGGTCTTGACTGAAAACGAAGCCCTCCGGAAAAAAGAGCATGGTTTGAAAGAGGACTGGGATGCTGATCTGCCGAAAATGTTCGCCCCCGCCGGGCGGATTTTAAAGCCGGAAGAAATCGCCGCTGCCGCGATCTACTGGCTCGCTGATGAATGCGGTCCGGTCAGCGGACAGGTCGTCGATCTCGAGCAGCACCCTTTCATCGGGCGGAATCCGCCAAAGGACGACAAGACGATTCACGGCGTTTAGGAGGCGGTGATCGCGATAGCGGAGTAACGAATTCCGCGTGAGCGGATATCCAGTTTTGCGTCCATCTCACGACACCGATATGCGTTATTTGCTCCAACGTGACTCATCCCTTTTATTAATCCCATGATTACCCGCAGAAAATCTCTCCAAACGATGGCCACCGGCGTTGGTGCGGCGTTTGGCTCTTCCCTCTTTCCTGACCTCAGTCAGGCCGCATCGGCTTCTTCCGGCGGTCCGAAGCGGGTCATCTTTTTCATGCAGAATCAGGGATTCGAACCGGCGACCTGCATCCCGGCGGGAATGGTGAACAGCGGCTCGCTCGCGAACGCCAAGTTGCCCGAGCCGATAGAGGCGCTGGAGCCTTTCAAGGATCGCCTCCACATCATCAGTGGTTTGCACGGCATTCACACGAGCCCTTCGCACAGCGCGTTTTTCGGCGCTCTCGGTGGTTATCGTGGCAGCGACGGAGTCGCGCCGAGCGGCCCGACGATTGATTTTGAATTGAGCAAGGTGCTTCCTGAAACACTTCTTCCGCATCTTTGCATCGGGATGGATTCTATCGAGAACATGAAGGCCAAGCCGACGGTCGCAAACCTGTCTGCGCGCGGGGCAGGGCAGCCTATTTTCATGCATTCGAATCCGAATCACC
>CAZOUP010000189.1:0-7545 GCA_964583035.1 uncultured Akkermansia sp. | reverse complement strand
TGAGCATTCTATGCCACTTTGAAGGAAAACGAATACTGGAAGAGGCATCGACGTAAGCTAGCGGGGTCAGAAAGAGCAGGAGACTCACGCCTGCTTCAGGGACGCTCCCTCCGAATCGCTTACAGATGATCCCGTGACAAAATTCGTGCACCACTTTGAGAACGAGCCAGAGCGCGCCGAAAACAGCGAGGTTTCCCACTTTGAGAACCCCGCTCATTTCCTCCATGAAGCGACCGGAATGCTCTGCAAATATCGAGACTCCAAACGCGACCACCGCCAACCAGATCGCCGCAAAAATCCATCCGGGAACTGGACCGAAGAGGCGATTCACTCGCGAAAGAAAACGATCCGGATTGCAGAGTGGGAGTCGGAGAAAGAAAAGCCCCTTCGCTTTTTGCGCAGCGCGATCACCATCCCGCTTCTCATTCCCGCTTGATCGAATCCGCATCGCATGGTCGTCCGACTGCGTCACGAGAAGTTTCGCGTCGGAAAGCATCCGAATCAACGAGGTCGCCTCGTTCTCGGTGAGCCCGCTCGCTTTCGGACCGGAGACAGAAATCGCGACGATCTCCGAGACCGTCTTTTTACCATCGAGCAGGGAGATCAAGGCATGTTCCCGCTCCCCGATTTCAAAAAATTTACCAGTCAGAGGATCCTCGAGAATGAAAACGATCCCGTCCCGCTGATTTCGACAGGCAAGACGAATCTCACGCCGCAGAACCGGGCGTGTCGAAGCAATCTCTGTGACGGAACGATCAATCATTTCCCTAGAGCCAGAGCTTCAATCGGCAAAAATTCACGGCGGGGCGGATGAGGGTCCAGATCAGCATTTTCCGGTCACCGAGAATTTTCACCTCACCATTCATCCCCGGGCGCAAAGCTCCTTCGGGGTTGGCGAGCGAGGCCTCGCAGACAAAGACGTTCATATTTTGACGCAGCTCGGAGCGAGGTGGAATTCTCGAAATCTCCGCGTCGAAGACTTCACCTGGATGAGCCTCTAACTGCACCTTGATCGGCATCCCCTCGCGAACCAAGGCTATCTCCGTCTCCGGAAGCGCTATTTCAATCAGCATCGTGTCAATCGGTGCAATTTCGAAAAGACGATCCCCGGTCTGCAGCGGTGCCCCTTCTGCCCGCTCCAGATCTCCCTGCAAGACAACGCCTCCAATCGGCGAACGAATCTCAAGAAATTTTTCCCGCTCCTCATTGATGAGCTGCTGTTGCTCAAAGCTAAGGGCTTCGAGTTTTGCCATCTGAGACTCGGCAATCTTTCCCGCGTCGAGGGCGCGATCCGCCTCTTTGGAAGCTCTCGCCCGGTTCGCGACCGCTTCCGCGAGCTGGAAACGAATTTCTCTTCCATCGAGTTCAGCGAGGAGATCCCCTTCCGCGACGAGGTCCCCGGCTTCCACCTTCGTCTCACGCAAAGTGGAATTAAACGGTGCCGCCACAACCCGGCGCACCATTGGCTCAAGACTCGCCGACGCCGGGATACGTTCTTTCACTGGCAGAGCCATGAGACCTGCGATGACCACGCCGAGGCTAATAAAGAGCCGTTTTTGCGATACCTTCAACCGGTTCCAAATGCGATGGATCAGGGCGGGCAATCCTTCCGGTTTCGCTTCTCTTACTACCTTGAGAAAGGGAGCGGCGCCCGGAGCAGAAGCCTTTAAAAATCGAAGTTTATCTTCAAAAGCAGGATCCTCCTTTGACCAGAGTGCGACCCAACCACCGGCGATTTTTTCTCCGTCAAAGAGCGGGATGACCGCCCAACCACTCGCATGAAAGAGCCGCGCGGCCTCCGCTGCCGAGCCAATCGCATCAGAAGAAAGCCCACCGTCGCGCGGAGCGAGGACAAAAGTTTCGTGGCGCTTCACCGCATCAGCAACGCACGCCTCAAGCGAGGCGCGGCCTTCGCTGCGCTGCTCGACTTCAAGTCCACCCGAAGCCGCGAGAAGCTTATAACTGCCCCGACGAAAGCCCACGACGCTGACACTCTGACAATCGAGCAGCTCGCACAAATGGTCCGCCATGATCCCGGATGCCTCTTCGACATCGCTGGCCGCAGAGCAGGATTTCACCATCTCGACAAAGCCGGAAACCCGCCCGAAGAGCTCGGACTCTCGATTTTTTTCACGGTTTGAGGCCGTGCTCATGAGCCACCACCCGTAACCCTGCATCACGGCGGCGATCGTCGCCCCCTCGCCGGTTCGCTGGTCGCGAAGCGCAACCGCAAGGCAGACCGTCCGGTTACTGGGCAGTTGAAAAGGAACGACGACGGAAAGAAACTTGCCGACACTGGCGCGGGAAAAACGCCACGTCGCCTGGTGGGTTGAGATCGCCTTCGAAGCGAGAGCCTCGATTTCGCGTCCCATCGCTGAAACCGTTTCCTGCCTTCCATGCCATTGCCGATTTTTGCAAACTGGTTCGCCCTCGCCGGCCGTTAAGTATTCAACGAGAAAGCTTGCCTCAGCCCGCGTCGCATGGGCAAGAAGAGGGAGAATCTGCGTGTCCTCCATTCCGCCCGGACCGGTCGCGATGCGGGCTATGGAATCAGGCGGCAAGAGCTGAAGTCCACCCACGGAATTTCCCTGGCTTCCCACCTGACGAGCGGGAGCGGCAGCACGGCCTCCCTGAACACCACGATTTGGCGGAATTCGAGAGGATGTAGACGAAATCTGGTTCATTAATACGAAATATTCTGATATAATAATCATAATTACAACAATAATAAAGCATTTACTTAAGTAATTTTGAGACCCGTTTTCTGTGTCTGAAAACTCGCCCTCAACGGGCAGGCGCACTACGCTTCCCCCATGCACGTCACGATGATCTCAGCGATGGACCGAAACCGCGGCATTGGAACCGGCGATGGAGGCATCCCCTGGCATCTGCCCCGGGACACCCGACATTTCAGGGAATTCACGCAGGGCAAATATCTCCTTCTCGGCCGGAAAACCTTTGCGGAAATGACCGGATGGTTCACTGATCAAATCCCGATCGTTCTGACCCGAGAATCGAACCTGGAGATCGAAAAAGGCTTCATCGCCCACCACATCGAAGAAGCGATCTCAATCGCGGCTGAACAGGGAGCAACGGAACTCGCCGTCTGCGGCGGCCGCGAGGTCTACGCTGCGGCCCTTCCCTACGCCGACGAACTATTCCTTACCCGCATTGATGCCGAAGTCGAAGGGACCATTCATTTCCCTGACTACGAACAGGATATCGAATGGGAGGAATCCAGCCGCGAGGCGCATCCATCCGACGACGAAAATTCCTACGGCATGACATTTCTCCAACTGCGGCGGCTTCACCCCTCGTCACTGCGACCGCGCCGTATGCACCTGCTTTAGGCAATGCCGTGAGATCACTCCGACAATCGCAGTACTGCCGTGACCGGATAGTGATCCGAGGGAAGGCGCCCCTCTTTCCGATACCTGTCGATTTCCGCTGATTGAATCAAAAAACCCGCCGATGAGAGAATCCAGTCAATTCTCCGGCCGTCGTCCGATTCCTGAAAACCCGTGAAGGTCCCCTCCTCCGCCGGAACCACTTCCGGATTCAGGCGCCGATAAGTATCGATAAAAGGTGATCCCTCTCCCACCAGCGCTAACTGCGGCGGGCTGCCATCGACGCAGTTGAAGTCACCCGTGAGCACAAACGGCGCTTCGCCCGCGATCTCCGGAAGCTTCGCGCGGATGAGCCGGGCCGACTCCTCCCGGGCGAGTTCCCCTTTGTGGTCAAAATGGGTATTCGCAAAAACGAACGACTTCCCCGTCGCCTTCTCTTCAAGCCGAATCCAGCTCACGATGCGCGGGAGACTCGAATCCCAACTTTTCGAAGCGACGACCTCCGGTGTCTCACTGAGCCAGAACGTGCCCTCGTCGAGTTTCGTAAAGCGCTCCTTGCGGAAGAAAATCGCACAGGACTCCCCGCCATCCGGAGTCCTGGGAACCGAATAGACCTCGTAGTCCGGAAGTTCCGCCGCGAGATAGTCGACCTGAAAATCGACCGACTCCTGCAACCCGAGAAGATCAGGAGAAAACCTCGATATCTTCTCCGCGACGAGATCTTTCCGCAGCGGCCAGGAATTCTCCCCGTCTTTGGCCGATCCAAAGCGGATGTTAAAAGACATCACCGACAGATCATCCGCCGACGTCGGGGTCGGGTGGAAACCAAAGAGAAGCAGCAGCGCGGAGATCAGGTGAGTTTTCATGAGAAGTGGGTCGAATCAAGAGTCCACAGTCTCGGAGAGAAACAGAGATCACGGCAAGACCGAATATGAACCTCAACCCGCTACGATGAAGCGCTCTGATCCACGTCGACTCGGAAAAGGCCTGAAGGCCTCATTCCAACACAGAGACCCAGTCGCGATGACTAACCTACTCTTGCTAATGGCAAATCCGCAATCTTCGAAATCATTCAGCGTTCGTCCCGATCAAGAACGACTCTGAAGCCGATGAAGTCCTGCCTCTCGTGACTTTTAATCCACCGGCGCCCCGCAGAGAGAAGGTGATTCCCATTCTGCGTGTGGAAAGAGCCTCCGCGGACCGTCTTTTCATCGATCATCTCGACATCCCAATGGTCTTCACACCACTCATATGCATTTCCTCCGAGGTCAGACGCGCCCCAGTGAGTGAGCGGAAAGGACCCGACCGGAGCGGCTTTGTCGAACGCGTCCGGCAGAAACGGGCCGGCATTCGGTTTACCCGTTTCAGGCCCCATGTAATTCCCTAGCACAGTCGCCGGCGGCCAGTCAGTTCCCCATGGGTAGACTTCCCGAAGCGCGTTGTGCTTATACTTTGGCATTTGGTCAGGGTCCTCAACCTGACCGATACCAATCGCGCAACTCCATTCGTGATCAGTTGGGAGCCGGTATCGTTCGTTGGGGCCAAGCATCCCGGAAGACCTTTCCTTTAAGGTCAACCATTCGCAAAAAGCCTTCGCGTCATGCCAACTCACGTAAGTCACCGGATCGTTCTCAGAATAGTCGCCACCCCGGGGGTTCCAGCTTTCTTCGGTCTGCTGCACAGCGGAAGGACCGCCAGCACGACCATGGCCGGTTGCCTCGACAAACTCTCGATAGTCTTTAATGCGCGTTTCAAAAATGCTGAAACTCACCGTCCTCACTTGATCCGTTCCCTCAAAGATAGGAACTGAGACAAAGCGCATTTCGAGGCTGTTGGAAAAATTGATCGGGAAATCCTTCCGAAAAATTCCACTGTCCTCCAAGTAGTCGAGTGCCAAATCGACGGCCCTCGATTCGTCCTGAACAGCATTTCCTTCCTCAATCCCGGCGGGGCTGGATAAGGTGAACCATGCCGAAAGACCACCAGCAATGATGAGCGCACTGACACCAGTCCAAATCGCTTTACTCTTGAATTTCCCCGAAGAATCATTCGCGCGTTTCAGATCGCTGAGTTGCTCCGCAGCATCCGCATTTCCCGGATCAATTTCGAGCCCCTTTCGAAACAGTCTCTCGGCCTCATCTCTTGAGTCCTTTCCCCCGGATTCTTTCCAGTGCCCCGCATGTGCCTTTCCACAATCGATCAGAACATCGGTGCGATAGGGTGCAATCGCGACGGCTTGATCCAGCTCGATGATTGCATCCGGGAAATTTTCGAAGCTCAAAAAGTTTCGTCCCGCCTCCAAATGATGAGACAGTTTTTGGCATACTCGCTCCCAGTCGTCGTCCGAGAGTCCCACTTTTTTCGCCATTCGACTCAGTTCCTCTTCAGAAAGAGTTTCACCCGGCTCGGCGAGCTGGATATCGAGAACCTTGCGCAAGAACTTCGCGAGGTCGGCTTCAGAAGAGTCCGGTTCCATACCTGAGTCTGAGATTTAGCTCGGGATCTGGCAATGCAAATAGACACGAAACACTCCAAGCCCCCCAAAACACAAAAAAGCCGCCCTGCTTTCGCGGGACGGCTTTTAAGTCTACAGGTTGAACCCGCAAGCGGGTTCAGCAATTAATAGCGGTAAAGCTCAGGCTTGTAAGGGCCTTCCTGAGGAACGCAGATGTAGTCAGCCTGGTCTTTCGTCAGCACGGTCAGCTTGGCACCGATCTTCTCGAGGTGGAGACGCGCGACCTCTTCGTCGAGGTGCTTCGGCAGGACGTAAACGCCGGGGGCGTAAACGTCTTTGTTTTTCCAGAGATCGATCTGAGCGAGGGTCTGGTTCGTGAATGAGCAGGACATCACGAAGCTTGGGTGACCGGTCGCGCAACCGAGGTTGCTGAGGCGGCCTTCGGCAAGCATGAAGATCTGATTTCCACCGGGAACGGTGTAGCGATCGACCTGTGGCTTGATGTTCTCTTTCGTGACGCCTTCCGCTTTGTTGAGCTTGGCGACCTGAATCTCGTTGTCGAAGTGACCAATGTTACAAACGATGGCCTGGTCTTTCATGTTGAGCATGTGCTCGAGACGAATGATGTCTTTGTTACCAGTCGTGGTGACATAGATATCGCCCCAGCCGAGAGTGTCTTCGACAGGGAGAACACGGTAGCCTTCCATCGCCGCTTGAAGTGCACAAATGGGATCGATTTCGGTGATAACAACCTGGGCACCGAAACCACGCAGAGTCTGAGCACAACCTTTACCGACATCGCCATATCCACAGACAACGGCGACCTTACCGGCGATCATGACGTCGGTAGCACGCTTGATGCCATCGACAAGTGACTCGCGGCAGCCATAGAGGTTGTCGAACTTGGACTTCGTCACGGAATCGTTCACGTTGATCGCAGGGACGCGGAGCTTTTCAGCTTCGGCCATCTGGTAGAGACGGTGGACACCGGTGGTAGTCTCCTCGGAAACACCTTTCCACTCCTTCATGTAGCTGGAGAATTTGATTGGATCCTGTCCGTTGATGCGGCGGAGGAGATTCTTGATGACCTCTTCCTCTTCGCTCTCGCTTGGAGAATCGATGAATGAAGTGTCACCCTCTTCGAGCTCAGCACCCTTGTGGATGAGGAGAGTCGCATCACCGCCGTCATCGACGATCATCTGAGGTCCCTTGCCGTCAGGCCAAGTCAGGGCAGCTTCGGTGCAGTCCCAGTATTCTTCGAGAGTCTCACCTTTCCAGGCGAAAACAGGGATACCGGCAGCAGCGATAGCGGCTGCGGCGTGGTCCTGAGTCGAGAAGATGTTGCAGGAACACCAACGGACGTCGGCACCGAGATCAACGAGGGTCTCGATGAGAACCGCGGTCTGAATCGTCATGTGAAGTGAACCCATGACACGGACACCGTCGAGAGGCTTCTCGGCGGCATACTTTGCCCGGGTCTGCATGAGACCGGGCATTTCTTCCTGGGCGACTTCAATTTCTTTCCGTCCAAATTCGGCCAGACTCATGTCGGCCACTTTGTAGTCTTCTGTGATTGCGGTAATTACGCTCATGTTGTTTTGCTAGTTTAAATTCTTTACAAAGATTAGTTTGTTCCACTATTTACGAACAAGCGCTCTTGAGGTCCTCAACTTTATCAGTTTTCTCCCAGGTCAATGATTCAAGATCGTCTTCGCGACCGAAGTGACCGTAGTTGGTCGACTT